>NZ_JBMSDZ010000001.1:0-293642 GCF_049445995.1 Dyella sp. KRB-257
TGGTCGGCGGCGCGCCGATCGGACAGACGGTGCAGGGCCGCGAGCGCTTTCCGATCGTGCTGCGTTATCCGCGCGCGGAGCGCGACTCGCTGGCGGCGATCAGGCAGTTGCCGATCGTGGCTCCCGGCGGCGCCCAGCTGGTGCTTGCGCAGGTGGCCGACGTGACGGTGACCAGCGGTCCGTCGATGCTCAGGAGCGAGGACGGCCAGCTGGCCACCTACGTCTACGTCGACACCGCCGCCGGCAGCGACCTCGGCGGCACGGTGGCGCGACTCAAACGGGCCATGGCCGACCGGGTGCGGCTGCCGCCCGGTGTGACCCTCGCGTGGTCGGGCCAGTTCGAGTATCTGGCCAGCGCGATGCAGCGACTGAAGCTGGTGGTGCCGATCGCGCTGGCGATCATTTTCGGGCTGATCTACGCGGTGTTCCGCCGCGCCAGCGAGACCGCGCTGATCATGGCCAGCGTGCCGCTGGCGCTGGTCGGCGGGCTGTGGCTGATCTGGGCGCTCGGACATGCCGTGTCGGTGGCGACGCTGATCGGCTTCATCGCACTGGCCGGCGTGGCCGCCGAGTTCGGCGTGGTGATGCTGCTCTACCTGCGCCAGGCCTGGGATCGTCGGCTGGCGCTCGATCCCCATGCGGATGCCGCCGCGCTCGACGCGGCGATCCGCGAAGGCGCCGTGCAGCGCGTGCGGCCCAAGGCGATGACCGTGGCGGTGATCCTCGCCGGCCTGTTTCCGATCCTGCTCGGCCACGGCGCGGGGTCGGAGGTGATGCAGCGCATCGCCGCGCCGATGATCGGCGGCATGCTCACCGCGCCGCTGCTGTCCATGCTCGTGCTGCCGGCCGCCTACCGGCTGCTGGCGCTGCGCCGCCTGCGTCGCGTCGCGGCCCCGCAATCCCCCATTCCCAGCCCCTCAGTTTCCAACCCACCCGGAGAAGCACCATGAAGTATTGTTTCAACATCGCATTGGCCCTCGTTGCCCTCACCCTGGCCAGCACCTCGATAGCAGCGACTCAGGCCAAGGACATGAAGGGAATGGCTGGCATGCAGGACATGCAGGGGATGCAACCTCCCCAAGAAGCTCGGGGTATCGGCATCGTCAAGGCCATCGACATCCCCAACGGCACGATCACCCTACAGCATCAGGCCATCGCCTCGATCGGCTGGCCGGCGATGACCATGGCCTTCAAGGTGGCCTCACCCGGTTTGCTCCAAGTCGCCAAGATTGGCGACACGGTGAATTTCACTCTGCACCAGAGCGGCATGACGAGCACGGTCACATCCATCACGGTGCGGCCATAAACCAATACACGCATACCTGCACGGACTGGCGGAAGCTACTGCTGTCGCAGAAATTCCAAGGTGGGACAGTGTCCGCCACGTGGTGCGTGCGCACAGTCGTCAGCAAGCTGAACGAGTTCAGCCTCCAACCGCTGCAGTTCCTCCAGCTTGCGGCGTACGTCGAGGAGCTTGAGCTCGGTCAGCCGACGTGTCTGCGCGCAGGCCCGCTTACCCCTCAGTTGCAGCAGCCCGGCAATCTCTTCCAGCGTAAAGCCCATGGTCTTGGCGCGTCGGATGAACTGGAGGCGCGCCAGATCCTGACGCTCATAACGACGCACCCCGCCCAGGGGGCGCTGGGGCTCACGCATCAGTCCGACACGCTGGTAATAGCGCACGGTCTCAACGTGCACGTCGGCGGCCAGGGCCAACCCACCAATGGTGAGGGCAGAAGCCATGCTTGACTCCGTAGTTGGGTACGGAGGTTAGTATGAGCCAATGACTACGCTGCTTGCCAAATCGTCGCTGCCCGCCGTGATCGTCGCGTTGTTCGCGGCGATAGGCGCCTCAGTGTGTTGCGTGGTACCGCTGGTGCTGGTCTTGCTGGGCATCAGTGGCGCATGGATCGCTCATCTCACGGCGCTCGATTCCTGGCGGCCGTGGTTCGTCTCGGCCACCTTGCTTTGCCTCGCGCTCGCGTTCTGGGCGTTGTATGGACCAGCGTCGCGCTGCCGTACGGATGGCGTTTGCGTTGATCCGCTGGTCTTGCGCCGACGTCGGCGCTGGCTATGGCTGGCCACGGCGTTGATCGTGCTTCTATTGCTATTTCCCTATGCGGCGGGCTGGTTTCTGTAGGAGATGAACGATGCGTAACGTGATCGCTGGAATGGTGGCAACGCTGTGGTTTGGCCTGGCGCAGGCGGCAACGCCAACGACGGCGGTGCTGCATGCAGCAAACATGACCTGTCCGGCCTGCAACGTGACGATCAAGAAGGCTTTGAGTCGCGTGGCCGGCGTGACAAGCACGAAGGTCGATCTGAAAGCCGAGACAATCACTGTGACGTACGATGCCGATCGCACCACGGTGCCGGTGCTGATGCGTACCATCACCGATGCTGGTTTTCCGGCTACGGCGCAAACTCATGGTGGCTGAGCCGATCCTGCAGAGCACGCTCACCTGTCCGCATTGCGGCCATCGAGTCATCGAGACCATGCCGACCGATGCGTGTCAGTTTTTTTATGACTGCAAGGGTTGCGGGGAGCTGCTGCGTCCTCGACCCGGTGACTGCTGCGTGTTCTGCTCTTATGGTAGCGCACCATGTCCGCCGATCCAGCAGGATAAATCCTGCTGTCGCTGAGCTGGTTACCCATGCCGGCACGGCATTCCGTGTCGTTCTTTAAGCAAGGCAGCAGCACGGTCGGGCGCTGCACGCTCGATCAGCATGAGCGAGCTGTCCAGGTGCAGTCGATACCAGCTGACCGCGTCGGCGGCCGTGGTGCCATAAACATTGTCCCAGTGCTGCTGGCAATTCATGTCGTGGCGGCTTCAGTGGTCATGACGATGATGCATATCCGGATAGTGCGGATGACTGTGAGTCATCGGTTCGTGCACGTGCGGATGCGTGTGCGGCTCTTCACCGTTCCAAAGGAAATCATGGGCGTGCTGGTGATGCGCGTCGTGCCGATGCTGATGGTTATGCATCAGTTTGTGGTGCTCATGCAGGTGATCGTGGTTTTCACTTACGTGCAGCCACACGCCGATGGCCATCAATCCGCCTGCCAGCCAAAACGCCATATCCGGATGTTCGGTGAAGAGCAGCAGCGATAACGCAGCGCCCAGGAACGGGGCGGTGGAAAAATACGCGCCGGTGCGCGCGGTGCCGAGCCCGCGCAAAGCCAGAACGAACAGTACCAAGCTCAACCCGTACCCCACGAAGCCGAGTACTCCGGTGGCCAACAGTGGCAGTGCACTGGGAAAGCGGTAGCCCATGACCAGCGCCAGCAGCACGTTGATGGTGCCGGCTACACCGCCCTTGATCGCGGCGATCTGCATCGGATCGCCGCCGGCCACCTGGCGGGTCAGATTGTTGTCGATCGCCCAGCACAGGCAAGCACCGGCGATCGCCAGGGCGCCCCATGGAATTTCGGGGCGCGTTTGTCGCTGCCAGGAGAGCAGCGCGCTGCCGGCAATGATCGCCACCATGCCGAGGAACACCCGCCGGTCGACGTTCTCGCGAAACACCACCCACGCGATGACGGCGGTCAGCACACCCTCCAGATTGAGCAGCAGTGAAGCAGTCGAAGCCGATGTGTGGGTCAGGCCAAGCATCAGCAGGATCGGACCGAACACGCCACCGGCCAACACCGCACCAGCCAGCCACTGCACATCGCGACGCACCAGTGGGGCTTCGGTTATCGGCTGGCGGCGCAGCGCACGCATGGCTATCAACAGGGCGAGCCCAATGCCTGAACCGGCATAAAGCAATCCGGCTAGCAGCAGCGGAGGGATCGTGCCGACGAGAAGCTTGGCCAACGGCGTGCTCAGTCCGAACAGGGCGGCCGCGGCCAGCGCTTGCAGAACGCTGCGGGTTTGATCACGTGTGGCGTTATTCATGGCCCATCATAAAGCGATGTCCGTGCTGCGGATTGGTGGCGTCAACAATGAGTTAACTGCCGGGCGAGCCGGCCTTGGCTGTACCTATCGTCATAGAACCCCAGGCCGATGAGACGATCACTCGGGAACGGCTCAGTGCTGTGCTGGACGAGCGCTTTCATATCAAGCACGTCACGCTCAAGGTGGAACGGGGGGATGCAACATGCTCCACTCCCGCCTGTGATGCTCACGACGCGGCCCATGGCGGCCACCACTCCTGAAATCGCGGACAATGGAGCCGCCCCAGCCGTAGCGTGAACATGCCACCCCATACCCTTGAAACCTATCTGGAGGCGGCGCGGCGGGAAAATACCCAGCGCAGCTACGCCTCCGCGGTTCGTCACTTCGAGGTGAGCTGGGGCGGGTTGCTGCCGGCCACGGCCGATACAGTGGCGCAGTACTTGGTGGCCCATGCGGCCACGCTCTCGATTAACACGCTCCGGCAACGGCTGGCGGCACTGTCGCAGTGGCACCAGGCCCACGGCTTTGCCGACCCCACCACGGCGGCGCGGGTCAAACAGACCCTTAAGGGCATCCAGGCGCTCCACCCAGCACGCGAGAAGCGTGCCGCCCCCCTGCAGCTGTCCGCGGTGGCCCGGGTTTCCGATTGGCTTGATGCCGCTGTCATTGCAGCGGACCAGCGACATGACCGAGCCGAAGGACTGCGCTGCCGTCGCGACCGCGCCATGCTTCTGCTGGGGTTCTGGCGAGGCTTTCGCGTGGACGAGCTGGTCAGCCTGCAGACCGCAGATGTGGCTGCGGTACCGGGACAAGGCATGACCTGCTTCCTGGCCCGCAGCAAAACAGACCGGCAACTCGTCGGTACCACCTATCGGGTTCCCGCGCTTAGTCGGTGGTGCCCGGTGGCGTCCACGCTCGACTGGATTGCTACAGCCGGCCTCACCGAGGGGCCGCTTTTTCGCGGCATCACCCGTACGGGAGGGATCAGGGTGGGCTCGCTGCACTCCAACAGCGTCGTGCCCCTGCTGCGGCGGCTTTTCACGCGCGCGGGCATGGCGTCGCCGGAGATCTACAGCGGCCACTCGCTACGACGTGGGTTTGCTGGTTGGGCCAGCGCCAACGGTTGGGACGTGCGCGCCCTCATGGAATATGTGGGATGGAAAGACATGCACTCGGCCATGCGATACATCGATGCACCGGACACGTTCGGCCAGCAACGCATCGAAACAGCTCTCGCCAGCATGCCAGCTCCAGTAACGGGTTCTCCGCCGGCGCCCTTGCCGCCACCCTCCGGCTCATCGTCGGTCACCGTCACCTTGATGCTAGCGCTGCGCCTGACACCCCGCCATAAGGGCCGCAGCGTCGCCAAGGCACGGCGGACAATCGAGACCCTTTGCCTGTCGCCACACCAAGGCGTTGCGGTGAATCCTGAGTGCACCCGGTACCGGCTCAAGGTCGATGTATCCGATGACGTCGATCTGGACGAAGTGGCATCGGCACTGATCGAAGACATCTACCGGATCGCCGATAACCACGACCTGCAGGCGGACGCCTCGCTTCACGATGAAGCGGGAGAGCGCCACTGGAACTGACCTCTCGTTCGATATTGGAGATGCACCACGCATGACCGCACCTCACGAGACTGCCTATCCGCGACTGAAGCAAGACCCCACAGCCCGCGAGCTGAATCAGCACTTCACGCCCTCCGCGGACGATCTGGCCTTCGTGCAGGCGTTGAGCAAGCAGCCGGCCATCCGCTTGGCGGTGATGCTTCACTTGAAAACCCTTCCGCACCGCGGCGGCTTCGGCGCGCTGCGCGACATTCCCGAGCGCGTTGTGCGCCATGTGGCGGAAGCGTTGAGTTACCGTCGAGCCTTCACCGTCAGCGATCTGGAGGCTTACGACGCCTCGCGCATGAAGCGCGAGCACGTGGCCAAGATCCGGCACTACTTGAACGTGCGCCCGCTGGGAGAGTCTGGACGGCAGTGGCTGCGGACGGTGGCTGAGCAGGCTGCCCAGACCAAGCACATGCTGCCGGACATCATTAACGTGATGATCGAGGAGCTGTACCACCACCGGTACGAGCTGCCGGCCTTCCGCACGCTCGACGACATGGCCGCCGCCGCCCGCGAAAGCGTTCACGAAAGCCATTTCGAACGCATCAGCGCTCTGTTGGCGCCGGCGGTGCGCAAGAAGATCGACGAGTTGTTATCCGTCACGCCGGGGGACACCCATAGCGGCTGGCAGGCCCTGAAGCGCGAACCCAAGCGCCCAGGAAACAAGGAGGTGCGCTTTTATCTGCAGCACATCGACCGACTGCAGAAGCTAGCGGCGATGATCCCAGCGATCGATGTACCGGTACCCAAGCTGAAATACTTTCGCGCCATGGCGCGGGCACTGGATGCCGCCGAGTTGGCCGAGCTCAAGCCCGCCAAGCGCTATGCGCTGGCGGCCGTGTTCATTCGCTCCCGGCACGGCAAGGCGCTGGATGATGCAGCGGACCTTTTCATCCGGTTGATGCAGAACCTGGAGAACACGGCCCAGAAGAACCTCATGGTTTACCAGGTCGAACATTTGAAGCGAACCGATCACCTGGTGGCGCAATTGAAAGAGATCCTTCAGGCCTATCAGGTCGACGGAACCGACAGTCAGCGAATCTCCGCGATCGGAGACGTGGTCGGGCCGAACTTGACTCGAACACTTGCCGAATGCGATGAGCACATGGCCTACGCCAGCAAGAACTTCCTGCCGTTCCTGGCCAAACCCTACGCTCAACAGCGCGCTTTGCTGCTCAACTGCCTGGACGTGATGGACCTGCGTACCTCTTCCCAAGATCCTGCCATGGAGCGCCTGATCCGGGCTCTAGCGACGCTGCGATCCCAAAGAAGAGACGTGGTGGAGGTGGCACCGCTGGGACTGAGCTTGGACCAAGACTTTGGCTGGATGACTGCCAACTGGCGCCGGCATGTGTTCCCGAAGGACTGGGGCGTGGATCGGGAAGGTTGGATGCAACGGCGATACTTCGAGTTGTCGGTGCTCTTTCAGATCAAGGACGAGCTGAAGTCAGGTGACCTGTTTATTCCCGGAGGCGAGCGTTACGACGACTATCGCGAAGAGCTGGTCGACGAGTGCACTTTTCAGGAGGAGCTGGCCAGTTACGGCGAGGTGTCCGGGATCGCGACCGAGCCCGCCACCTTTGTCCAAACGCTGCGCGAGCAGCTGCGAACGAAGTGCCGTGAGGTCGACGCTCGTTTCCCCGAGAACGCACACGCCGATATCGTTGACGGCAGGTTGATCCTCCGCAAGCTACCGCGAACGGAGTTGTCTAAAGCGATCGCCCTGGTCGACAGCTTCATCACCGAGCGCCTGCCCGAGACGAGCATTGTTGACGTGCTGGTCGATGCAACCAGCTGGGTGGATCTGACCCGACACTTCAAGCCGCTCGCCGGCACCGAGGCACGCGTACGTGACTTGCACCACCGCGTGGTGACGACGCTGTTCTGCTACGGGTGCAACCTGGGGCCCACCCAGACGGCGCGGTCAATCCGTGGGTTCAGTCGGCGGCAGACCGCCTGGCTGAACCTCAAGTACGTCACGGAAGACACCCTCGAGCGTGCCACGGTCGACACAATCAACCTGTACAACAAGTTCGAGCTCCCTGGCTACTGGGGCAGCGGCAAGTCCGCCTCAGCCGATGGGACGAAGTGGAGCGTCTACGAGCAGAACCTGCTCTCCGAATACCACATCCGCTACGGAGGCTACGGTGGCATCGGCTATTACCACGTGTCGGACAAGTACATCGCGCTTTTCAGCCGCTTCATTCCCTGCGGCGCCTACGAGGCCATCTACATCCTCGATGGCCTGATCGAGAATCGGTCAGAGATCCGGCCTGACACGGTGCACGGCGATACCCAAGCCCAGAATTTCCCCGTGTTTGGCTTGGCTCACCTCCTGGGCATCGAACTCATGCCTCGCATCCGCAACATCAAGGACCTCGCGCTATCCAGGCCAGACCCGCAAGGGTCTTACCCGCACATCCAGGCACTCTTCGGGGACGGAAGCATCGACTGGAACCTGATCGAAAACCACCTGCACGACATGCTTCGCGTGGCTGTATCGATCAAAACCGGCAAGATTTCTGCCTCTACGATTCTGCGTCGCTTGGGCAATTACAGCCGCAAGAACAAGCTCTATTTTGCCTTCAAGGAGCTGGGCCGTGTCATCCGCACGCTGTTCCTGTTGCGCTACATCGACGATGTCGAGGTGCGCAAGACCATACAGGCGGCGACCAACAAAAGTGAGGAGTTCAACAACTTCACCAAGTGGGCGTTTTTCGGCGGGCAGGGGATCATTGCCGAGAACGTGCTGCACGAGCAGCAGAAGATCGTCGGCTACAACCACCTGGTGGCCAACCTCGTGATCCTACACAACGTTGAGCAGATGTCTCGGGTTCTGGCCGAGCTCCGAGATGAGGGTGTCGAGATCAGCCCGGAAGTGCTGGCCGGCCTATCGCCATACCGAACCGCGCACATCAACCGTTTCGGGGACTACACGGTGGACACGAGCAGGGAAGTCACGCCAATCGACTTTGCACGTCGAATTCTTCGTGCAGCCGAGGAGGCCGCAGCCGCCGATCGTGACAAAGAAGAGACGGTGGCTAACTAGATGTAACCCACAGCAAATTCTAGATGCCGCGCGAACTTAGGCGGCGAATTGCCGGTTTTTGGGTGGATCCCTGCCGACCCTCGGCCTGACCGACCGGTGCCGGTGTACGCTAGGTGCCTGCGGCTCTAGTGCCCGTACGCAGCCGATGAAAGTGTCGCGACGTCCGTGAAGAAGCAAGCCGGAGCTCGCGCCATCAGCCGCGGTCGACCCGCTTGATCGCACGTGCCGTGCTGCGATCGACCCGCCAGGCGTTGACGATCAGCCCCAGCCCGAGCAGCGCCGCGAGGGCAAACAGCACGATCGTCCAGGTAGGGAGGTCGCGTGCGCCGGAGCGCGCCAGCAGCGCCGCGCCCACGATCAGCGCCGAGGAGATCAGGCCGATCGCCACGCGGTTGGCGATCTTCTGCAGGTTCTCGATCAGGTGCGATTCCTCCAGACCGTCCACGCGCACGCGCAGGTCGTTGTCGGCCAGCGTGTCCAGCAGGCGCGCGACCTTGCCGGGCATGCCGTGACCCAGCGCGTACACGTCGAAGGCGAGCGCGGCCGCGCCGGTCTTGGAGGTTTCGTGGCGCAGCAGAGTGAGCAGCAGCGATTCGAGGTGCTGCTCGATGATGCGTCGCGTCGGCAGTCGCGGATGCAGCGCACTCAGTGTCGCTTCGAGATTGATCAGGGTCTTGCCCAGCAGGCTCAACTCCGGCGGTGGCTGCAGACCACACTGGGCGCCACGGGCGGTAAGATCGAGCAGCAAGGTGCCCTCGGCGAAAGCGCCGTCCGCGCGTCGTGCAGCGTAGCGGCCCACCAGGTTGCGCACGGCGCGGCGGTAGCTCTGGCGATCGTATTCGGGCAGGCGCCGGCCCATCGTCTCGCACAGGCAGGCCACAGTGTCGCCGTCGCCCTGGATCGCATGCAGCATGATCCGCAGCAGCGCCAGCCGTGACGAACGCGACAGATAGGTGACCATGCCTGCGTCGATTACAGCCAGCTGTCCGTCTTCATCAAGCAGCACATTGCCCGGGTGCGGGTCGGCATGCACGCGGCCGCGGGCGAACACCTGGTCGAGGTAGGCACGCAGCAGCGAACCGCCCAGCGCTTCGCCGCGTTGCGCATCGATCGCGCCCGCCTCCACCTTGCTTCCGCGGATCAGGTCCATGGTCAGTACCCGCCGCGTGCAGAAGCTGCGATGCGGCAGCGGCACCACCAGGCCGGGATATGGATCGAACACCTCCGCCAGCGCCTCCAGGTTCTCGGCCTCGGCGACGAAATCCAGCTCTTCGTTCAGTGCCTCGTAGGAGGCGGCGACCCAATCGCACACCCCCAGGCGCCGTGCCGTGTCGGCGTGGCCTTCGGCGAAGCGCGCCACCGCGGTCAGCAGCTCCATATCCGAGGCGACGCGGGCCTCGATGCCGGGACGCTGCACCTTCACCGCCACTGGTGTGCCATCGGGCAACTCCGCCGCATGCACCTGGGCCAGCGAGCCGGCTGCGATTGGCGTGGGATCGAAGCGGAGGAACAGGGCGCCGACCGGGGCGCCAAGCTCCTGCGCGACGACGCCTTCGATCTCCAGCGCGGCCACTTCGCCCACGCCGTCCTGCATGCGCTGCAACGCCGACAGATAACGCGGCGCCACCAGGTCGGGCCGGGTGGACAGCGCCTGCGCCAGCTTCACGAAGGCCGGACCGAGCGCCTCGATGTCCTCTGAAAACTGTTCGGGTGGAATGTCGCCTTCGCCGGTGTCCATGCCGGGCGGATCGCCCGGCGCACGGAGCACGCCGGCACGGCGGTACTTCAGAATGAAGGCGCCGATCTGTCGATAGCGTCGGGTGGTGGGAAACATGCCGGGCTCCGCGGGGTGCAAGCAGCGCACAGGACCAGAGCGATCGTGCGGCCATCGATGTGCAGATGCCGTGGTGCGGGCTCGCCGCGAGGCTGCAGCAGGGCGCGGGCATCACCGGCGCTGCACGCGCTCCAGCCACGCACGTGACGGCGCGGCGTCTACCTTCTGAAAGGCCCCGCCAGCCCGCCATCCACAGCCCTTCCGGAGGTTACGTCATGGGTCGTTCCGCCACAAAGGTATTCACGCAGCCGGCCGACATAGCCCGCCTGGAGCATTGGGTAACCGAGCTGGCGGTCAACGCCCGCGTGCGCGTGCACTGCGGTCACACGGCGCCACAGGAGGGCGTGGTGACGGTGACGCCCACGGTGCAGGTGTTCCAGGACGGCGACGGTAACGAAGGCCTCAACGGCATCGTGAAACTCGAAAGCATCCAGCGCCCGGACTGGGATGGCGCGATCTGGCTCGGCGACATCACCGGCATAGAGCATCTGGATTCGACGACGTTCGGCTCGTCCAAGGCCTGATCGATTCCTGGATTTCTCAGTAGGTTGTTCATCCGGGGCATCTCTGGAAGATAGGAGTTACGAACTGACCCGGCGCCCAAGAGCCCCGGATGAACCTGCATAAACATGCCCGCTTAAGTCCTCGCGGTTGAACTCTTCTGGTTGATCGCATCCTTGTTCAAGGACCGAAGATGCCGGTAAGCATGGACATGCGACATCGCTACCGTGCAGCGGCGATGTCTACAACCGCTACTGCTCACGTCGTGGATCGGAGTACCAGCGAACGCCCGGTTCGCCGGTGATTGCCTCCCGAGCATTTGCCCTGCCACATGTCGCTTGCGCCAGAGGTAATGATCGCGGCTGGAGCTGATAGCGGCTGGAGTCCGACTGGCGCCTGCTTCAGCCGGAAGCGGACCTCAGGTCAGCGAGTCGGTGGCGCCGGTAGCGTCGGATCGTTTACGCGTGGCACATGGTAGTCATCGAGGATTTTATCGATGGCTGCATGGTTGCGTGCGAGTGCGCGGTCGAGCTCGCGCCGCAGCACGCGGTCACCGCGGCGCAGGCCCATCGAGATGTCGAACACCATCGGCGACTGTGGCCCATCGAGCCAGGGCGTGACGGGCGTCAGCACCATGGGCACACCCGACAGTGCAGCGAAGTAGCCGGCGGTGGGGCCCCAAACTACGGCCACGTCGATGTCACCGTGTACGACCGCCTGGATGACCGCAGCCTGCGGCGCCTTGTCCGCATAATTGCCATACACGGTGTAACCGCGCACGTTTCCGGTGATGCCGCGGCGTGCGAGCGACATCGCTGGGGGTGGGTTGACGCCGTCGTCGCCGACCAGCTGCACGCCGATGTGCAGCGTGCGCAGGCGTGGATCGTCCAGCGAGGTCAGCGTCCGCAGGCCGCGATCCATGCGGCTGACGAAAACGTAGGTGGAGCGGTAGTACGGATCAGTGGTGCCGGTCATGTCGGCACTGCTGGCCATGCCCGGGATAACGTCGCAAGCGCCGGCGTTGAGCGTATTGCGGACTGCGCCGCGGCGCTGCGCCCACCAGGTGTATTTGACGTGCGCACCGAGGTCTTTGGCGAGCAGCTCGACGATACGGTTTTCGAAGCCTTCGCCGGTGGCGTTGGAGAACGGTAGGTTGTTCGGATCGGCGCAGACGCGAAGGTCGTGGGCGGTGGCCGCGGTACACGCAGCGAAGCCAAGCAGCAGCATGGCAAGCGGCATGCACGGGCGAGGAAAGCTCCTGCGAAAAAAAACGGTCATGGCGTCACCACCACACCCCATGGTTTGCCGCCAACCGCTATCGTGGCGACTGGCTTGTTCGCGACCAGATCGATCACCGTGCCGTCCCCGGACAAGCCATTCGCGGCAACAAGTTGCTTGCCATCAGGCGCGATGCCGATACCCCAGTTGCGGTGGCCGACCGGAAAATAGCGGCTGATCGCGAAGGTTTTCGGATCCACTTCCGCCACGGCGTCGCCGCGGCCAAGCGCGACGAATGCACGGTCCGGACGCAATACGAGCCCGACCGCCTGCACGGTCGCCGGCGCCTTGTCGTCATCATCGAAATCGATCGTGTGCAGCACCTTTCGGGAGGGTACCGCGAAGACCGCCACGGTGGCACGCGTTATCGAACGCATCGAATCGCCCTCCCTCCCGGCCGAGCCGGCGCGCGAACAGCGCGAGCCCGGCAAGCGCATGCACCACGCCGCCGGGAATCCACATCAGCAGTCCAGCCAGTTGCTGGTCCTCGGCGGGCGTGAGCCCGAAGGCATCCAGTCCACTTATTGCGTAGCCGGCGTACCAAGGGCTGGACGAAAACGCCATCAGCGCGCCGAGTGCGCCACTCACCGTGGCGGTGAAGAACAGGCAGCCGACCGAGACGCCCACGCGATGCTCGTGCCCACGAAGCACGGCCCACCAGAACAGCAGCGCGGTGACCAGGAACGACAGGTGCTGGACGACGTGCCATCCCTGATTCGCCAGCGCCAGATCGAACAGACGCGGCGCGTGCCACGCCCACAGTGCGACGGCCTGCAACATCGTCGCCGTCATCGGTGCCGTCAACATGTGCCATGGCGTGCTGATGCCGCGCCCGAACGCCGCCAGCGCCCGACGTCCGCCTTGCGGATACGCCCATAGGGCGATGCCGATCGGATGCGACAGCACCAGCAGCGGCGCCGCGACGAGCATCAGCAGTTCGTGCTCGACCATGTGCGCCGCGAACGACCGCTCGCCGGCTTCGTGCAGCGGCGTGACCAGCGCCGCGGCCAGCACCAGCCAGCCTGCGATGAACAAGCTCGCGCTCGCGTGGTGCGCGGTGGCGGCGGTCGTACGATGGCGCAGGCGAAGATAGCCCACTGCGTACCAGGCGAGACTGGCCAGCAGCGGGCCGACAACCCAGCCGTCAAAGGTCCATTCGGGCGCGGCGGTGCCATCATGCACGCCATGCGCGAGCACCGTGAACGAGGCCGCCGCCGATGCTGCCATCGCCATTCGAACCGCAAGCATCATGGCAGGCACGCGGGCAGGATCGCGCCGGCCATGATTCCCCACAGCACCATCAGCGCAAACAGCGCCGCAGCCATCAGGCTCATGTGTGCGACGAAGCGGCGCGTGGAGTCGGGCCCGGGATGCGCACGCACGGCCGACCAGGAGAAGGCCGCTCCGACCACGATCAACAGCAGTGCCGTCAGTCCCACCAGCAGGTCGTATTGGCCGTAGCGGCAGTCGAAATGCATCGAATCAGAAATGAGCTGATGTTGCAGGCCAGCGCCAACCATGCCGGCTATCAATCCGGCCCACGGCTTGAATTCAGCGGAATTTGACATTTTCATCAACGCCTTCACAGCCATCGCGGCGTCCAATACACGACGATGTAGAGCACGACCCAGCTCCACACGATGAAGTGCCAGTACAGTGCGTTGTCTGAAACGTCGGAGAACCTGCGGCCGTCGAACTTCTTCACGAAGGCGAGCACGACGAGCACGCCACTGTCGAAGGTGTCGGTGGCCATGTGCAGCGTGTGCAGAGCGAGGATCGCCCATACGATCGAGCCATAGGCGTTCTTGTCCCAGCTGACGTTGAGCGCGGTGAATTCCATCGCACGGATTGCCAGCAGCACTGCACAGACCAGCGTCATCAACACCAGCCCGAAACGCACCGCCGGCAGATCGTAGTTTTCCCCGCGCTTTTTCAACCACTGGTTCGGAATCTCGCTGGCGATGGCGATACCCGTAAACAGCGTGCCCCACAGCAGCGACGGCGGCGAGCTGGCCGGCGGCCAGGAGGTCTCGTAATGCAGCAGGTAGTAGTACGCCCCAACGGCCAGCACGAAACCCATGCCCTCGATCAGCATGAAGCCAATCACGCCCCACCAGCCCAGGCTGGTCGAACCGAAGTTGTGGTCCGGCAGTTCCGAAACATCGCCGACGATGGTGATCGTGCGGCTCATTGCGAGCCTCCCATGCTCGGCTGGCTGCGCCTGGGCCAGAACCAGGCGGTCAGCGCAATAGCCACCGGAATCGCGCCCCAGACCACGCCCCATGGGCTGAAAATCGACCATACGAACAGCAGCGTGATCGCCAGCGCCGAGAGCAGCGGCCAGATGTCCGGATCAGGCATCGTCCAGCGCGTGGCCGGATGGGCATCGGTCGAGGAAGTGAGCAGCGCCTCGCGCTTGGTTTTGCTCAATCCGGTCATCACCGCAAGGTCATTGTCCAGTGGCCAAAGCGGCTCGGGGCCGTACACGGCGGGCATTTCCTCGAAGTTGTACGGCGGCGGTGGCGAAGCCGTTGCCCATGCGAGATCCGGTGCTCCCCACGGGTTGTCGCCTATCGGATCGCGCGACCGCATCGCGAGCACGAAGTTGATGGCGAATAACAGCACGCTCACAGCGATGATCCACGAACCGACCGAGGCGATGAGGTTGGGCAGGTCCCAGTCCAGCCCCGCCGGGTAGGTGTACACCCGCCGCGGCATGCCCATCAGCCCGAGAATGTGCATCGGGAAAAAGGTCACATTGAAGCCGATGAAGAACAGCCAGAATTGCCAGCGCCCGAGCCGCTCGCTGAGCATGCGGCCGGTGAACTTCGGGAACCAGTAATACAGCGCGCCCATCAGCGGAAACACCGCGCCGCCGATCAGCACGTAGTGGAAGTGCGCAACGACAAAATAGGTGTCATGCACCTGCAGGTCCAGCGGTACCGCTGCGACCATGACGCCGGTCATCCCGCCGAGCACGAACAACGCGAAGAAGCCCAGCACGAACAGCAAGGGCACGGTGACCACGGGCTTGCCGGTCCACAGCGTCGCGATCCAGCAGAAGATCTGCACGCCGCTGGGGATGGCGATCATCATACTGGCCGCGGTGTAGAAGCTGTTGCCCAGCGGCGGCAGGCCCGTCGCGAACATGTGGTGCACCCACAAGCCGAACGCCAGGAACCCGGTCGCGAACAGCGCCAGCACCATGGCGGTGTAGCCGAAGATCGGGCGCCGGGAGAAAGTCTCCACGATGCTGGAGATCATTCCCAGCGCCGGCATGAAGATGATGTAGACCTCCGGATGCCCGAAGAACCAGAACAGGTGCTGCCACAACAGTGCATCGCCCCCCTCCGATGCGTTGTAGAACTGCGTGCCGACCAACCGGTCGGTGATCAGAAACGTGCTGCCAACCATCACCGAAGGCATCGCGAAGATCACCATCAGGCTGGTGACCAGCATCGACCACACGAACAGCGGGATGCGTCGCAGGGTCATGCCCGGTGCGCGCATGCACAGGATGGTGGCGACCAGTTCCACCGCGACGCACAGCGCAGCGACCTCGGTGAAGGTAATCATCTGCGCCCAGAAGTCGGTGCGCTTGCCGGGCGAAAAATCGGGGCCCGACAACGGGACATAGCCCGACCAGCCGGCCTCGGGCCCGACATCGCCGATGAAGGCAAGAAAAATCATGACGCCGCCGAACAGGTAGACCCAGTAGCTGAAGGCATTCAGGCGCGGGAACGAAATGTTCCGCGCGCCGACCATCAGCGGAACCATGTACACCGCCACGGCTTCCATCACGGGCACGGCGAACAGGAACATCATTACCGAACCGTGCATCGAGAACAGCTGGTTGTAGCGATCGGGTCCGAGGAAATGGTTCTCCGGCCGCGACAGCTGGATGCGCATCAGTATTGCCATGATGCCGGCGAGGACGAAGAACACCAGCGCCGTGACGATGTAACGGCGACCGATGCGCTTATGGTCGACCGTGGTCAGCCAGCCCATCAGGCCGGGGCGATCTGCCCAGGTGGCGAGCAGCGTCTGCCGGTCGCGTTCGCGTAACACGGTAGCGGTGTCGGTCATGCGCGCCTCGTCATTGCAAGGTCATCAGGTAGTCGACGATGTCAGCCAACTGCTGTTGCTGCAGCGGCACCTCGGGCATGTTGGTGCCAGGTTTTTGCCGCTGCGGGTCGGCAATCCACGCCGAAAGCGTGCCGCGATTGAACGGTAGCGCGCCCGCGGCCAGAGTGCGGCGCGAGGCCAGATGCGTGAGATTCGGCCCGGTGACGCCGCCGGCGTCGGTGCCAGCGATCGTGTGGCACATCGCGCAGGCAGTGGCGTTGAAGGCCCGCATGCCGGCCAGCGCGGTCGGCGTGGATGGCGTTGCCGCCGGAGCCAGCTGGCGTGCCTTCCACGCGGCAAACGCCGAGGTGTCGTCCACCTGCACGTCCAGCGCCATGTTGGCGTGCTGCAGGCCGCAGAATTCTGCGCATTGTCCGCGATACGTGCCGGTCTTACGGGGTGTCATCACGATGACGTTCGTGCGGCCTGGGATGAGGTCTTCCTTGCCGTTGAGCACGGGGATCCAAAGGCTGTGGATCACGTCATTGCTGCGCAGCTCGATGCGCGTGGGCCGATCGACCGGCAGGTGCAACTCGTTGGCGGTGGTGAATTGCCTGGATGGATCGGCGTCCAGGTAGTCCACCTGCCACCACCACTGCATGGCGGTAATGCGCACCTTGACCGGATCGGTGACTGCGACGTGCAGCCGGCGGTCGGCGATATAGCTCGATGCCGTGAGCACGGTCAGCAGGCCGGCGACCAGTATGACGAATGCGGCGAGGCCGAATGCGGCGTGCCGGTCGCCTCCCATGGTGTGGCCGCGCGAGTGCTTGCGCCACAGCGCCCATCCCAGCGCAGCCAGTACCAGCAGGTACATCGGCACGCAGATCCACAGCATCAGGTCCCACACACGCTCGATCGCGGCGGCCTGGTCCCCGGCTGGCGCAAGCGCCGACTGCACATGGCTGCAACCGGCGAGGAGCGAGGCCGCGCCCGCCGCGAGCAGTGCCGTCGCACGACGAGTTTTCATGGGGAGGGCACCGCCGACGCGCTGGCATCGCCGTTCCGCGGCGATTGCTTGGGGACCTGCGTCAGCGGCGGAGTGGCAGCCATGGCATCGCGGCGGCTCGGCGCGGCGGCCTTCGCCACGTTACCTGACAGCGCACGCACATACGCTGCAATCTGCCACGCCTGCTGGTCGGTTATCTTGCCGCGCCACGACGGCATGCCGTTGGGTCGGCCCTCCAGGATGCTGGCGTGGATCTGGTCGATGCTGCCGCCGTAGCGCCACTGGTCGTCCATCAGCGCCGGTCCGATCGAACCGCCGCCATTGGCATGGCAGCCGTTGCAGTTGAACCACCGATACAGTCGGCTGCCCTGATTGATGTGGTAGGCGTTGTTTTCGTAATGCGCGCCGATCGGATCCGCGGCGGTGACCAGTCGGTCGCCCGGCTGGAGAACCGACAGGCGCGGATGCGGCGGCGCGGCCTTTGTCGGCGCGGCGTAGAATTCGCGGCGCTCGCGATCACAACCGGCGCCAAGCATCGCGCATAGCGTGACTGCGATCAGCGCGATATCAGTTCGGAAGCGCGAAGACATACAGCGTCCCCCCGGGTACGGTCTTCTCCTTGAGGTCGCGCGTGGCGTTGACGAAACCGCTCGCGCCGGTTGCATCGCGCGGGTCAAGATTGTTAACCACGATTGCACCGGCCCAGCCGCCGACGCCAGACAGCACGGCGATATATTGGTGCCCATCAGGACCTCGATAGCTCACTGGTTGGCCGATGATTCCGGAGGCCGTCTTGAATTTCCATATCAACGAGCCGGTGCGCGCGTCGACGGCTTTGAACCAGCCATCCATCGTTCCGTAGAAAACCAGGTCGCCCGCTGTGGCGAGCGCACCGCTCCATACCGGCAGGTCTTCCTTGATTTCCCACACTGCCTTGCGCAGCACCGGATTCCACGCAGTGACCACACCGCGGTTGCCCCCGGGGCCGGCGTACATGCGCTCGTCCATGCCGACATAGGGTGTGCCGGCGATGTAGTTCACTTCCGACGGCTGCTCGTCCATGCACAGGTTGATGTGCGGGATGTAGACCAGGCCCGTGCGTGGCGAGAACGCCGACGGATTCCAGTCCTTCGCGCCTGGGGAGGCGGGACAGACGTGACGGGTGACGCGGCCCGCCTTCGGTTGCTTGGCCGGGTTGTAGATCGCCCGGCCGCTCTTGAGGTCGATGCTCAGTATCGAATTGACGTAGCCGTAGGGATCGGCCGACAGCACCTGCCCCGTGGCACGATCCATGACGTAGAAGAAGCCGTTGCGCTCGGCGCGCACCAGTACCCTGCGGCGTACGCCGTTGACCGGCAGGTCGAGCAATACGCTTTCGTTAATCGCGTCGTAGTCATACAGATCGTGCGGACTGAATTGGTAGTACCAGCGCGCCTGTCCGGTATCGGGATCGCGCGCGAACATGCCCGACGTCCACTTGTTGTCGCCCGGCCGCTGGTCGGCATTCCATGGGCCTGGATTCGCCGTGCCGTAGTAGATGAGGTCGAGCTGCGGATCGTAGGAAATCCAGCCCCAGACCGCGCCGCCGCCAATCTTCCAGGCTTCCGCGGGCCAGGTGTTGACGCCGAGATCGGAGCCCTGGTCGCTCGGATAGAAAGGCTTGAATCCGGGTCCGATCAATACGTCCTTGTCGGGCCCGGTGTTGAACGCCTTCCACATGACCTTCCCGGTATCCGCGTCGAGCGCAGCGATCCAGCCGCGGACCCCGAACTCGCCACCAGAATTGCCGACCAGCACTTTGCCCTTCACCACCAGCGGCGCCATGGTGATGCTTTCGCCCTTGTTGATGTCGCCGAGCTTGGTCTTCCACAGTTGCTTGCCGGTGTTCGCATCGACGCCGATGGTGTTGCCATCGAGCGTGTTGATGAAAATCTTGCCCCGCCAGTACACCGCGCCGCGATTGACCACGTCGCAGCACGCCACGCCCTGCGCAGCCGGTTCCGGATGGGGTTCGTACTTCCATTTCAGCGGCGCGCCGGGCTTGGAGAGGTCCAGCGCGTAAAGGATGTTCGGGAACGGCGTGACGATGTACATCGTGTCACCGACCACTATGGGCGCGGCTTCCTGGCCGCGATCGACGCCGGTGGAAAAGGTGAACACCACCTTGAGCTGACGCACGTTGTTGCGATTGATCTGCGCGAGCGGACTGAAACGTGTGCTGGCGTAGTCGCCTGCGGGCATCGTCCAGTCGCCGTCGACGGCCTGCGGCGCGGACGTTGAGCCCCACGCAGCACAGGCCACGCATAGGAGCGCGACCACCAAGACAAAGGAACCTGCGAAACGGGCTCTCATCGGTCCTCCGACCTGATAGACGTCGATTTGATGAGCGAGCTATCAGCTGGCGCGAGGACGGTGTGAGTATTCAGCGCACATCACTCGACCACGGATTCGTCTGCGCACCTCCACCCCAAGCGCCCACCAACCCACGCCGTCGTCTTCCGAATGAGAACCTTAAGCAGCGATCGGTGAAGGACCAATCAAGGAGATGGCGCTGGAGCAAGCAGCTCGTTCGGATCGGCTTGAAACAGCGCATGTCTGCACTATCAACGTGCTCAGCCCGTGCTCCTCCCGGGCGGCCAGCCCGGTCTCCAGGTTAGTGCTCATCCTGAAGGATGAGCCGCTTCGGGCCGAAAGCGGACGTCTCCAATGCCACCCATCGGGAAATCCAGCTGCCCACGTTCGGTGAGATGCCAGTCGAACGGAATGGAGCCGATGATCACGCCATTTGAGATCAGCATGATGAAAAGCGCGATAAAGCCGCCCGCGAAGCGCGGCAGGATGGCCTGCAACGCCATAACCACGTAAATTTGGCGGGCCAAGCGGCCATCGCTCCATAAGGAGCGATGCATTTCATGAGACCAGAGATAATGGCCACCAAATCCACTGCCAAGAAATCCACTGCCAAGAAGACCGCCAAAGCGAAGGCCGCTCCCAAGGCGGCGCCCGCCATCAAGCCGATCAAGGATGCACTGAGCAAATCGGCGCTCATCACCCACCTGGCCGAGCAGGCCAGCATCGAGGCGAAGCACGTCAAGGCGGTGCTCGCGGCACTCGAGCGCACCGTGCTCGGCGCGGTGCACAAGAAGGGGGCGGGCCATTTCACCCTCCCCGGCCTGTTCAAGATCAACGCCGTGCACGTGCCGGCCAAGCCCAGGCGCAAGGGCAAGAATCCCTTCACCGGTGAGGAGCAGGTATTTGCCGCCAAGCCGGCCACCGTGAAGGTGAAGGTGCGTCCGCTCAAGAAGCTCAAGGACGCGGCCGTCTGATGTCGGCCCGGATCTCCTGCAACGCCCACGGGCCGCAGGAGATTCCGGGCGGAGCGGGCGCTTTCCCATCAGCTAATGGTTCTATTCTCGAGGAAAAACATGGCTATCAATCTCGACTCGCTCTCCCCTGCCGAACTCCAGTCGCTCATCAAGACCGCCGAGGCGCAGATGGAATCCGCCCGCAAGAATCAGGTCCAGCAGGTCCGCACCCGGATTGACGCGCTTCTCAAGGGTGCCGGTCTGAGCATCGACGATGTTTACCCGCGGCGCGGCGGCAAGGGCGCCAAAGGCACGAAGGCGTCTGTCGCACCGAAGTATCGCAACCCGGAGAATGCCGCCCAGACCTGGTCCGGCCGTGGCAAACGTCCGCTATGGTTCTCCGCGGCCTTGAAGAAAAAGGGCGTCACGGCGGAGAGCCTGCTCATTGCCGGCTCCGCGTCGAAGTCCGCAGTGGCGAAGAAGGTGGCGACCAAGGCCACCAGGAAGGTCGCCAGGAAGGCGCCGGCACGGAAATCTGCGAAGAAGTAAGCCGCTTCCGCGCGGAAGAAAGTAGGCCCTGCGGGTCCTGGCGACACAGTCGCGACAGAGCCAGGGACAGCAACAGGAAGGGCCGCGATGCGGCCCTTCCTGTTGTACGCGTGACCGGATGCGGGATCAGCGGCCGAAGGTGATTTCCGGGCCTTCGTGGTCGCGATCCCAGCCGCGCAGCTCGTCGCGGATGTGGGCGATGCGCTGGCGGCCGAGTGCGTTGCGCTCCTCGTCCAGCACCTGGCCGTCGAGCAGCTCGGCCATGCGCTGGGCGGTGGGCAGCATGGCATCCCAGGCATCGAGCGCGGGGATCGGCGCGGGCAGGGTCATGAAGAAGCTCACGCCCGGGGTGCGCAGCGCGTCCAGCCGGCCGAGGTCGAAGTTGCCCGGCTTGAGCATGTTGGCCACGCTGAAGATCGGGCCCAGCTCGCGCCTGCCGTCGAGCAGGCGGTGGTAGATGCCCATGTCGCCGAAGTCGAGGCCGGCCTTTTCCGCGGCCACGATGAGGTCGGGGCCATTGAACAGCTGTCCTTCGCGCGCCACCACGAACAGCGTGACAATGCGTTCCACCGGCAGCTGCGCCGGCCGCTTGCCGAGATCCGAACGTGGCGTGGGGCGTGGTTCGGGCGTCGGCGTGGCGGTGGCGAACGGTTGTGGCGCCGGCGGCAGCGGATGCTCCGCCTGGGTCGGCGAACGCAGGGCATCGATGATCGACGCGGCCTGGCTGGACGGTTTGGGCGTGTCGGCGCCGGCGCGCCCGCCGGCCAGCGTGGCGCCGAGTTTCTCCAGTTCCGCACGCAACCCCATGTCCAGCTCGCCCTGCTGCGGGCCGGCAGGCGACTGCGGATAGTCGCGATCGAGCGTGGTGAAGAACGGATCGTCGGCCAGGCTCGCCTGCCGCCCCACGGTCGGCTCACGCCGTTCGCCGGGCGCGGGCTCCGATGCGGCGCGGCGCCTGCCCTGCTCCTTCTTCGGCTGGCCGAACAGCCAGATCAGGCCGAGCACGATCAGGCCGGCGATGAGCAGCGGGATGCCGACGTTGGCATTCCAGGCCAGGGCGAACGTGGCGTCGACGGGCGTCGACTGGACGGGCGTGGGGTCGATATGCATCGCGGTGTCCTCAGGCGGCACCGGCCAGTTTAGCCGCTTCGGCCAGGTCCACCTGCACCAGGCGCGACACGCCCGGCTCGCGCATGGTCACGCCGCACAGCTGGGTGGCCGCTTCCATCGTGGCCTTGTTGTGGCTGATGAAGATGAACTGCACCTTCTCGCTCATCTCGCGCACCATCGCCGAGAAGCGGCCCACGTTGGCCTCGTCCAGCGGCGCGTCCACCTCGTCGAGCAGGCAGAACGGCGCGGGATTGAGGCCGAAGATGGAGAACACCAGCGACACCGCGGTGAGCGCCTTCTCGCCGCCGGACAGCAGCGAAATGTTGGACACGCGCTTGCCGGGCGGCCGCGCCATGATCGCCACGCCGGTGTTGAGCAGGTCGTCGCCGGTGAGTTCGAGGTAGGCATGGCCGCCGCCGAACAGGCGCGGGAACAGCTCCTGCACGCCGGCGTTGACCTTGTCGAAGGTTTCCTTGAAACGCTGGCGCGTCTCGCGGTCGATCTTCTTGATCGCGCCTTCCAGCGTTTCCATTGCGCTGGTGAGGTCGACGATCTGGTTGTCCAGGTAGGTCTTGCGCTCGCTCTGCTCGGCGTGCTCCTGGATCGCGGCCAGGTTCACCGGTTCCAGCCGCACGATCTTCTGGCCGATGTCGGTGAGTTGGCGGCGCCAGGCGTCGGCATCGGCGTCTTCGGGCAGCTCGGCCAGCAGCGGCTCCAGCTCCAGGCCGGAGGCGGTGATCGCATCGGCCAACTGCTGCGCGCGCATCTGCAGCGCCTGCGCGGCGAGACGCTTCTCGGAAAGCTGCTCGCGCAGGCCGGCCAGCGTCTGCTCGGCCAGTTGGCGCTGCTGCTCCAGCTTGCGCACTTCGATGTCGCAGTCTTCCAGCGCGCGGCGCGCGTCCACCAGCTGGCGATCGACCAGCAGGCGCTGGTCGAGGTAGGTCTGGCGTTCGGCCTCCAGTTCGGCGATCGGATCGGCGCCGGAGGCGAGCTGTTCGGTGATCTCGCTGCGCCGCGCCTCGACCACGCGGATCTGCGCGTCCAGTCGCGCCAGCGCCTGCTCCAGCGAGGCCAGCGAGGAACGCTTGGACTCCATCGACAGCGCCAGCGAATGCGCCTGGTCGGCCGCCTCGCGCGCGTTCATGCGCGCTTCCTCGCGCGCTTCGAGCAGGGTGCGGCGCTCGTTTTCCAGCTCGCGGCGCTGGTCTTCGAGGTCGCCCATGTGGTTGACCGACTCGTCCAGCCGGGCGCGCGCCTCGCGCGTCTGCGACTGCAGCTCGTCCAGCTGCTCGATCAGCGCCGACAGCTCGCCGGCCACCTTCTCGGCGCGTGCTCGCGCGGTCTCCACCTTGCCGCGATGGCTCTGCAGCTGGCCGGCCAGTTCGGACTGGCGGCGGTGGGCGTTGTACAGCTCGCGCTGCGCGTCGTCGCGGGCGCGCTCGGCTTCGAACTTGGCGGTGCGCAGGTCTTCGAGCTGGCCGGTGGCTTCCTCGATGCGCGCTTCCAGCGTGGCCACCTGTTCGGTGAGCAGACGAATCTCGCGCTCGCGCGCCAGCACGCCCACCTGGTTGCCCTGCGCGCGGCGCACGCGCGCCCACTGCGGCGCCAGCCATTCGCCGGTGCGGGTGATCACGGATTGACCCGCCGGCAGCGAGGCGATGCGACGGCGCGCTTCATCCAGCGTCTCGGCGGTATGCACCTGAGCCAGCATCTGCATCGCTGCCGCCGGGCCGCGCACGCGCGCGGCGAGCGTGCCCTCGGCACCCTGCCCGCCGGCTTGCGCGGCGAGCAGCGCGAGGTCGGCCTCGCCCAGCGAGCCGAAGTCGCCGGACAGCGCCAGTGGATCGTCCACCAGCACGCCGTCGAGCAAACCCGCCAGCACGGTTTCCACCGCCGATTCCCAGCCGGCATCGACCTGCAGCGATTCGCCGAGTCGGCGCGCCTTGTCGAGACCAAAGCCGGCGAGCCAGCCGCTGGCGGCGGTTTCCTCCTGGCCGAGCGCGGCGTGCTGCAGGGCTTCGAGCGAGGACAGCCGGCCGCGCGCACTCTGCAGCTGCTGGCGCGTCTCGTTGAGCGTGGACTGCACCTGGCGCTCTTCGTCCAGCACCTTTTCGTGGCTGGACTTGTACTGGTCGAGCAGGCTGCCCAGCGTCTCGACGCGCTCGCGCTGCGTCTCGTGTTCGGTTTCCAGCTGTTCGGCGGCGGCGTCGAGCGCGGCGACGTCGGTGGCCTTCCGTTCGGCATCGAGTGCTTCGCGGCGCCTGGAGAGATCGATCGCCTGGCGATCGAGGTAGTTGAGCTTGGTGCGCTCCACCTCGGCGGCGCGGCTGGATTCGCCGGCGGTGCGGGTGTAGGCGTCCCAGCGCTGCTGCCAGTCGGCCAGCTTGGCCTCGGTGCTGCGCTGGGCCTCGGCGGTGTCGTCCTGCAACTGCTGCAGCGCTTCGAGCTTCGGCTCGCCTTCGGCCAGCGCCAGGCGCAGCGTCTCGATCTGCTCGCGGTCGGCGGCGATGTGCACGGACAGTTCGGCGTGCTCGCGCTCGGCCTCGGCCTGGGCGCGCTGCAGGCGCTCGGCGGTTTCCCTGTTGTAGCGCACCTGCTGCTCGACGCGCGCGATCTCGGCGCCGACCTTGTAGACCTCGGCCTGCACCGCGTTCAGATGCTCGCTGGCGCCGACGTGGCGATCGCGCACGCTTTCCAGCTGCGCCTCGATCTGGCGCTGTTCGGCGAGCTGCTTCTCGATGGCGATCTCGGCGGCGGACAGCTCCTGCCCCTCGCCGTCGTGCTGGCCTTTCAGCGCGCGGTATTCCAGCGCGCGCAGCTCGGCTTCCCTGCGGATCTGTTCTTCCTTCAGCGCCTTCCAGCGCTCGGCGGCGCGGGCCTGGCGGTTGAGGTGTTCGAGCTGCTTGTCCACCTCGTCGCGCACGTCCTTCACGCGGTCGAGGTTCTCGCGGGTGGACTTGATGCGGCTCTCGGTCTCCTTGCGGCGCTCCTTGTACTTGGAGATGCCGGCGGCCTCTTCCAGATGGGTGCGCAGGTCTTCCGGCGCCGCCTCGATGATCTGGCTGATCATGCCCTGCTCGATGATCGAGTAGCTGCGCGGGCCCAGGCCGGTGCCAAGGAACAGATCGGTGATGTCGCGACGGCGGCAGCGCGCGCCGTTGAGGAAGTAGGCGGACTGGCCGTCGCGGCTGACCTGGCGCTTGACCGAAATTTCGGCGTACTGGCCGTATTCGCCCTGCACCGAGCCGTCGGCGTTGTCGAAGATCAGCTCCACCGTGGCCTGCCCCACCGGCTTGCGCGAGGTGGAGCCGGAGAAGATCACGTCGGTCAGCGAATCGCCGCGCAGGCGGCTGGCGGCGCTCTCGCCCATCACCCAGCGGATCGCGTCAATGATGTTGGACTTGCCGCAGCCGTTGGGACCGACCACGCCGGTCATGTTGGTGGGCAGGTGCAACGTGGTCGGATCGACGAACGACTTGAATCCGGCGAGTTTGATCGTGGTCAGGCGCATCGGCAGGTCAACATTCCATGGAACGCCCGCACGGGCGTGAGGCGACAAAGCACTGTGCCAAACGGCAGGCGCCGCCGCAATGCATTGCGGCGGCGCAATTTACTTGGGGAAGGTGCGGCAAGCAGTTGATTTTACGCGTCAGGTGCCCGCGCATCGATGGACAGGGCGTGGATACCCTGATCCATCAGGCCGTCCAGTGCCGCGTACACCATGCGGTGGCGCTTGATCGGCAGCACGCCGGCGAACACCGGGCTGATGATGCGCACGTGGAAATGGCCCTTGCCGGCGTTGGCGTGGCCGGCATGCTTGTGGCCCTCGTCCAGCACCTCCAGCTCGGTCGGTGCCAGGGCGGCGACCAACCGCTCGCGGATCTGCTCGACCATCGCCGCGCTCATGGCAGGGTCTTGCGGAACGGCTTGATCTCGACCTGTGCGTAGACGCCTGTCGCGACGTACGGATCGGCGGCGGCCCACGCCTCGGCGTCCGCCTGGGTGGTGAATTCGGCGATGATCAGGCTGCCGGTGAAGCCGGCCGGGCCCGGATCCTCCGCGGCGATCGCCGGGAACGGACCGGCCAGCAGCAGGCGCCCTTCGGACTGCAGCGCGTGCAGGCGGGCCAAGTGTTCGGGCCGCGCGGCGAGGCGCCTGGCGAGCGAGTCGGGATGATCCGTGGCGTGGATGGCGAACCACATGGCGCGTTTTCCTAAGCTGGCGAAAAACCGCCAGTTTACTGCCGCGGCATCCATGTCGACACCGGGGTCGACACCGGGCCGCCGCGCCTGCTGCATCGCAATGAACAACGACAGGCCGGTTGACCTCGATCAAGAGCCTGCGCTATGCGGCGGCGCATCCTGAAAACCTCGTTGGCGCCAAGGCGCCCCTCTCCGTTTCCCCGGACTCCGTGTCGATGGAAGCCACCACCTCCCCTGTCAGCACCACCGACCGGATCGACCGGATGGTCCGCGCCACCGTGGCGCGCTGGACCGCCTCGATCTCGCCGGCCTCGTTGCAACTGGCCTGGAACGACTGGGCCGCGCACTTGGCCGGCGCGCCCGGCAAGCGGCTCGAACTACTCCGGCTGGGTCTGCTGCAGATGCGCGACCTGGCGAACTACGCCGCCCACTGCGCCCTGCCCGGCGCCGATCCGGAGGCGAATCCCTGCTGCGTAACCGCCCACCCCGGCGACCGCCGCTTCCGCGAACCGGAATGGAACCAGTGGCCGTTCAACGTGCTGCAGCAGTCGTTCCTGATGACCGAGCGCTTGTGGGAACAGGCCACCCATGGCGTGCCCGGCGTCGAAAAGCACCACGAGGACGTGGTCGGCTTCGTCGCCCGGCAGTGGCTGGACATGTGGTCGCCCGGCAACCAGTTGCTGACCAATCCGGTGGTGCTGAAGCAGACCCTGCAACAGGGCGGCACCAATCTGCTGCGCGGCTGGCTCAACGGCCTGGACGATCTCGACCGCCTGGTCACTGGCATGCCGCCGGCCGGCACCGAGGATTTCGCGGTCGGCCGCAACCTCGCAGTGACGCCGGGCAAGGTGGTGATGCGCAACCGCCTGGTCGAACTGATCCAGTACGCGCCCAGCACGGCACAGGTGCGGCCGGAGCCGATCCTGATCGTGCCGGCGTGGATCATGAAGTACTACATCCTGGATCTTTCGCCGCACAACTCGCTGATCCGCTACCTGGTGGACCAGGGCCACACCGTGTTCTGCATTTCCTGGAAGAACCCGGACGCGGACGATCGCGACCTAGGCATGGAGGACTACCTCCAGCTCGGTGTGATGGCGGCGCTCGACGCGGTGAACGCGATCATGCCGAAACAACCGGTGCACGCGGTGGGCTACTGCCTCGGCGGTACCCTGCTGTCGGTCGCCGCGGCGGCGATGGCGCGCGACGACGACCATCGCCTCGCCTCGGTCACTCTGTTCGCCGCGCAAACCGATTTCACCGAGCCGGGCGAACTGGGCCTGTTCATCGACGAGAGCCAGGTCAGCCTGCTCGAGGCGCAGATGGCGCAGACCGGCTATCTCACCGCGCAGCAGATGGCCGGTGCGTTCCAGATGCTGCGCTCGTACGACCTGCTGTGGTCGCGCCTGGTCGGCGAGTACCTGATGGGCACGCGCCGGCCGATGAACGACCTGATGGCCTGGAACGCCGACGCCACCCGCATGCCGGCGCGCATGCATTCGGAATACCTGCGCCGGCTGTTCCTGGACAACGATCTCGCCGAAGGGCGCTTCCCGGTCGGCGGACGACCGGTCGCGCTCAGCGACATCGCCTTGCCGATGTTCTGCGTCGGCACGCAGACCGACCACGTCGCGCCGTGGCGCTCGGTCTACAAGCTGCATTACCTCACCGTCGCCGACCTCACCTTCGTGCTGACCAGCGGCGGGCACAACACTGGCATCGTCAGCGAGCCGGGCCATCCGCACCGCAGCTACCAGCTGCTGCGGCGTGCGGCCGGCAGCGCCTATCTCGGCCCCGACGCCTGGCTGGAGCAGGTCCCGCTGCACGACGGCTCCTGGTGGCCGGCCTGGTTGCACTGGCTGGACGAACATTCCGGCGCACCGGTCGATCCGCCGCGCATGGGCAACCCACGCGCCGGCTACCGGCCGCTCGCCGATGCTCCCGGCCAATACGTGCGGGAGGCCTATCGCATCATCGACTGAACGACGGAACGCGAACGCCGGAACGCGCCCCGCATCCCAAGCCAAGTGGCCACACGGAATGTCATGGTGAGCGGCCACCCTCGCGGACGACGACCGGTATCGCCCGCAGGACCCGATCGGAACTGCCGGCCGCACGCCAACCCTCACACCTGAAGCGAGGACATGATCATGAGCACCGATACCAACCTTCCGCTGGATCTGTACAAGGCCAACGTCCAGCTGTGGATGCAGATGAACCTGCTGCTGCAGGAGACCCGCCAGCAATGGGCCGACCTCGGCGACAAGACGCTGGGCGACGACGTCGAGGAAACCCGCACCGAACTGGACGAACTGGCCAAGGCCACCGACTGGAAAGACTTCACCAACCTGCCCGGCTCGGCGGTCTGGCGTCGCATGCAGAAGCGCATCGGCGACCTGCAGGCGTGCACCGAAACCGCGATCGCCGAGCAGACCCGCTTCGCCTCGGGCCTGCAGCAGGCACTGGCCCACTGGCAGAAATCCACCACCCAGGCGTTCACCGAAGCGGGCAAGAGCCTGCCGATGGCGCTTCCGCTGAAAGGCACGGTGCCGGATTTCGGCGCACTGATGGCGATGTTCACCCCGGCCGGCAAGTCCGCTCCGGCCAAGCCCGGCAAGGGCAAGAGCCATGCCGAGTGAACGCACCGCGCTGATCACCGGCGGCATGGGCTGCCTGGGCGAGGCGATCGCCCAGGCGCTCCACGACAGCGGGCACCGCGTGATCGTCACCCACTCGCCCGGCCGCGATGACGTACAGTCCTGGCTGGACGCGCACGCCGTGCAGGGTCGCCGCTATCTCACCTACGAGATGGACGTGGCCGACGAGGCGTCCTGCGATGCCTGCGCCGAACGCGTGCGCGCCGACGGCCACGCGGTGGACGTGCTGGTCAACAACGCCGGCATCACCCGCGACGCGACCTTCCGCAAGATGCACAAGGTGGACTGGGACGCGGTGATGCACACCAACCTCGACTCGCTGTTCAACGTCACCAAGGCGTTCATCGGCGGCATGGTGGACCGGGGCTGGGGGCGCGTCGTCAATATCGCCTCGGTGAACGGTTCCAAGGGCGCGTTCGGCCAGACCAACTACGCCGCATCGAAGGCCGGCATGCACGGCTTCACCAAATCGCTGGCGCTGGAACTGGCCGGCAAGGGCGTGACGGTGAACACGGTCTCGCCCGGCTACCTGCAGACACGCATGGTCATGCAGGTGCCCGAGGACGTATTGAAGAGCAAGGTACTCTCGCAGATCCCGCTGGGTCGACTCGGACGCACCGATGAAGTGGCGGCCCTGGTCGCCTTCGTCTGCAGCGATGCGGCCGCCTTCATGACCGGGGCCAACCTGGCGATGAACGGCGGCCAGCACATGGCCTGAATCGCCCCTTCCCGGACCACGGAGCTTGTCCATGCCCGAGACCGTCACCGCCGCCCCACTTCCGACCGACGACGACATCGGCTACATCCACAACCGCACCTTCGACGAGATCGCCGTCGGCGACACGGCGGCGATCGAGCGCACGCTCACCGCCGAGGACATCCAGCTGTTCGCCGTGATGTCCGGCGACGTCAACCCACAGCACCTGGATCCGGACTTCGCCGCCTCCACCCGCTTCCACGGCGTGATCGCCCACGGCATGTGGGGCGCAGCGCTGATCTCGGCGGTGCTCGGCACCCGCCTGCCCGGACCCGGCACGATCTACCTGGCGCAGACGCTGAAGTTCCTGGCGCCGGTGCACATCGGCGACACGCTGACCATCCGCGTGACCGTGCGCTCGAAGGACGAGGCGAAGAAGCGCCTGGTGCTCGACTGCAGCTGCACCGACCAGACCGGCCAGTGCGCGATCCAGGGCGAGGCCGAGGTGCTGGCGCCGATGGAAAAGATCGTACGCACCCGCGCCACCCTGCCCGAGGTCCGCCTGACCGACGGCAACGGCGGCGTGCGCCGCCTGCTCGACTACGCGCGGCCGCTGGGCACGATCCGCGTGGCGGTGGTGCATCCCTGCGACGAGTCCAGCCTCGGCGGCGCCATCGACGCCTGGCGCGCTGGGCTGATCGAGCCGGTGCTGATCGGCCCGCGCGCCCGGCTCGACGCCGTGGCCACCGCGGCCGGCATCGACTTGTCCGGGCTGGCCATCGAGGACGTGCCACACAGCCATGCCGCCGTGCAGCGCGCGGTGGAGCTGGCCGTCGCCTGCAAGGTGGACGCCCTGATGAAAGGCAGCCTGCACACCGACGAGCTGATGACCGCGGTGATCGCCGCGGACAGCGGGCTGCGCACCAAGCGACGGATCAGCCATTGCTACCTGATGCAGACACCGGCCTATCCGCGCCCGTTCATCATCACCGACGCGGCGATCAACATCACACCCACGCTGGAGGAGAAGGCCGACATCGTGCGCAACGCGATCGACCTGGCCCAGGTGATCGGCGTGGAGCGACCGCGCGTGGCGATCCTCGCCGCGGTGGAGACGGTCAATCCGCGCATGCCGGCCACGCTGGACGCCGCCGCGCTGTGCAAGATGGCCGATCGCGGCCAGATCGCCGGCGCGGTCCTGGACGGCCCGCTGGCCTTCGACAACGCGGTGTCCGCCGCGGCAGCGCGGATCAAGGGCATCGTCTCGCCGGTGGCCGGCCAGGCCGACGTGCTGGTGGTGCCGGATCTGGAGAGCGGCAACATGCTGGCCAAGCAACTGGAATATCTCGGCGGCGCCGCCAGCGCCGGCATCGTGATCGGTGCCAAGGTGCCGATCGTGCTCACCAGCCGCGCCGACTCGCGCGAGTCGCGGATGGCCTCCTGTGCGGTGGCACTGCTGCTGGCCCATCGCTACCGGACGCAACCGCTGTGACCACGATTGCCGAGCCCGCGGGCGACCTGCTGCTGGTGCTCAACTGCGGCTCGTCCAGCATCAAGTTCGCGCTGTTCGATGCCGCGGTGTCGCCGCTGCCGCGCCGGCCGTGCTGGAGCGGCAAGGTGGAGAACATCACCGCCGCGGCGCCGCGCTACGAAGAAGCCGGCCAGCCGGCGGAACCGCTCGCATTGGCGGCCGACGATCCGTACACCGGCGCACTCACGCACATCCGCAGCCGGCTCGCGACGCGGATCGGCGCGCGGCAGCTCGCTGCCGTGGCGCACCGCGTGGTGCACGGCGGCAGCAAGTACTTCGCACCGGTGCGGGTGGATGCCGCGGTGCTGGCCGACCTGCGCAGCTACATCCCGCTGGCGCCGCTGCACCAGCCGTTCGCGCTGGAAGCGATCGAGGCGCTGCTCGGGCTGCATCCGGAGCTGCCGCAGGTCGCCTGCTTCGACACCACCTTCCATCACACCGTGCCCAGGGTCGAACAGATGCTGCCGCTGCCGCGCGCGTTCTGGGACGAAGGGCTGCGCCGCTACGGCTTCCACGGCTTGTCCTATGCGTACATGGCCAAGGCGCTGGACGAACGCCACGGCGCCCGGGCGCACGGCCGCACGATCTGCGCCCATCTCGGCAGCGGCGCCAGTCTGTGCGCCATGCACGAGCTGCGCAGCGTCGCCACCACCATGGGGTTCTCCGCGCTGGACGGCCTGATGATGGGCACGCGCTGCGGCGCGCTCGATCCCGGCGCCGTGCTGTACCTGATGCAGACGCGCGGACTCGACGTCGACCAGGTCGGCCATCTGCTCTACCACGAGTCCGGCCTGCTCGGCGTTTCCGGCGTCTCAGCCGATCCGCGCGTGCTGCTGCCGCGCGAGGACGAAAAGCCGGTGCGCGAAGCGCTGGCGATGTACGTTCGGCGCATCGTGCGCGAGATCGGTGCGCTCACCGCGGTGCTCGGCGGCCTGGACATGCTGGTGTTCACCGCCGGCATCGGCGAGCACAACGCGATCATCCGCGAGCGCGTCTGCCGTGCGCTGGACTGGCTTGGGCTCACGCTGGACGACGACGCCAACGCCGCGCATGCCGCCGTGATCTCCGCCGGCGACAGCAAGGTGCGCGTGGCGGTCGAGCCGACCAACGAGGAATGGGTCGCCGCCTCCGCCGCGCTCGCACTGATCACGCGTCAATCCACTTCTGTTTGACCCGGGTCAACCGTCGACCGGAGCCATCGTCCGACCATGAGTCCTCACAGGCCGGGAGGACATGCACCGATGGCAGGAAACGAAGGACAGCTGACGGCCGTGCGCGGCGCGGTGCTCGACGTGCGCTTCGCGCGGCCGCCGCTGCCCGCGGTCGGCGAAGCCCTGCACGTGCTGCGCGACGACGATGTGCCGCTGCTGCTGGAAGTCACCTCGCAACTTTCCGCGACGGACGTTCGTGCGATCGCGCTGCGATCCACCGAAGGTGTCGCCCGCGACCTGCGGGTGCAGGCGCTCGGCAAACCGTTGCAGGTGCCGGTCGGGCCCGCAGTGCTCGGCCGGCTGCTCGACGTCACCGGCCAGCTTGGTGACGACGGCCCCGCCCTGCCCGCCGACGTGCCACGCCGGCCGATCCATCGCGCACCCCCGCCGCTGTCCGCACAGAGCGGCACCAGCACCCTGTTCACCACCGGACTGAAGGTGATCGACCTGCTCACCCCGCTGGTGCAGGGCGGCAAGGCGGCAATGTTTGGCGGCGCCGGCGTCGGCAAGACCGTGCTGGTGATGGAGCTGATCCACGCGATGGTCGAGCGCTATCAGGGCATCTCGGTGTTCGCCGGCGTGGGCGAACGCTCGCGCGAGGGCCACGAGATGCTGCTGGACATGCGCAACTCCGGCGTGCTCGACCATACCGTGCTGGTCTACGGCCAGATGAACGAGCCACCCGGCGCACGCTGGCGCGTGCCGTTCACCGCACTGACCATGGCCGAGCATTTCCGCGACGAGCGGCGGCAGAACGTGCTGCTGCTGATGGACAACATCTTCCGCTTCGTCCAGGCCGGCTCCGAGATTTCCGGCCTGCTCGGCCGGCAGCCTTCGCGGGTCGGCTATCAGCCCACCCTGGCCGACGAGGTCGCCGCGCTGCAGGAGCGCATCGTCTCGGTGGACGGCGTGGCGGTCACCGCGATCGAGGCGGTCTACGTGCCGGCCGACGACTTCACCGACCCGGCGGTCACCGCGCTCGCCTCGCACGTGGATTCGATGGTGGTGCTCTCGCGCGAGATGGCCGCGCAGGGCATGTACCCGGCGATCGACCCGATCGCCTCCTCCTCGATCATGCTCGATGCCGATCTGCTCGGCGAACGTCACGTGCACATCGCCACCGAAGTGCGCCGGGTGATCGAGCACTACCGCCAGTTGCAGGATGTGATCGCCCTGCTCGGCATGGACGAACTGGGCGCCGACGATCGCCGTCTGGTCGAGCGCGCACGCCGGCTGCAGCGCTTTCTCACCCAGCCGTTCGCGGTGACCGAAGCGTTCACCGGCATGCCCGGCCGCAGCGTGGCGCTGGCCGACACGCTGGACGGCTGCCAGGCGATCCTCGACGGCGAATGCGACGGCTGGCGCGAGAGCTCGCTGTACATGGTCGGTACGCTGGACGAAGCGCGGGCCAAGGAAGCGGCGGCGATGAAGGCGGCGGCATGAACCGGCATCTGCACCTGGTGCTCGCCACGCCGCAGCAGGTCGTGCTCGACCTGGACGACGTGGGCGCGGTGCGCGGCGAAGACGCCAGCGGCAGCTTCGGCATCCTGCCCGGCCACGCCGACCTGGTGACCGTGCTGGTGCCCACCGTGCTGCGCTGGCAGCGTGCCGGTGGCGAAAAAGGTTTCTGCGCGCTGCGCGGCGGCGTGCTCCGGATGAGCGATGGCAAGGAGCTGCACGTGGCCTGCCGTGGCGCCGTGCACGGCGACGATCTCGACACCCTGGAAACCACCGTGCGTACCGCGCGCGCCGACCAGGCCGATGCCGACCGCCGCGCACGGGTCGAACAGATGCAGTTGCACGCCCGCGCCGTGCGCACCCTGCTGCGCTATCTGCGCCCCGGCCCGAGGAACGTCGCACCATGACGACGCCGGCACCCGACCCGCGCACGGAAGAGAGCCGCAACCCGGTCACCACGGCCGCCCGGCGCGCGCGCCAGCGCGACGAGGCCAACCGCGACGATCCGGCCACCCCGGCCAGCATCCGCCTGGCGCAGATCGGCGTGCTGGGCTGGACCATCGTCACGCCGATCCTGCTCGGCGTGCTGGCCGGGCACTGGCTGGACCGCTGGCTGCGTACCGGCGTCACTTTCGCCGCCGCCCTGCTCACCGTCGGTGCCGGGCTGGGCCTGTGGTTCGCCTGGCGCTGGATGCACCGTCAATGAGGAACCTGCCATGAGCCCTCCCCTCGCAACGCTTCCGTTGGCCCCGGCCATCGGCATCGGGCTGCTCGCCGGTGGCGCGGTCGGCCTGCTCCATTTCGTCGGACTGCGCTACACCGTGCGCCTGCTCGCCGCCGGTCGCACCGGACTGGCGCTGGCGTCGCAAGGCCTGCGCGTGCTGCTCAGCGCGCTGCTGCTGGCGGCCCTGTTCCACTTCGGCCTGGCCGCGCTGCTGGCGGGCTTCGCCGGCTTCCTGGTGGCGCGCCACATGCTGCTGCGCGACCGCGCGGCGACCCACGCGCCGCCGGTCAGGGAGCCCCGGCCATGATCGGCTCGCCGCTGCGCACCGACGTCCTGTTCCATCTCGGCCCAGTCCCGATCAGCTCGGCCGTGGCCGTGAGCTGGGGGATCGTGGCGGCGCTGGCGCTCGGTTCTTGGCTGGCCACGCGACGCCTCTCGCTGCGCCCCTCGCGCACGCAGGCGGTGCTGGAACTGCTGGTGGAAACCATCGACGGGCAGATCCGCGACACCATGCAGGTGGACCCGGCGCCCTACCGCGCGCTGATCGGCAGCATCTTCCTGTTCGTGCTGACCGCGAACTGGTCGGGGCTGATGCCCGGTATCGAACCGCCCACGGCCCACCTGGAGACCGACGCCGCGCTGGCCGGCATCGTGTTCCTCGCCACCATCGTGTTCGGTCTGCGTGCCCGCGGCGTGCGCGGCTACCTCGCCACCTTCGCCGAACCAGGCTGGCTGATGGTGCCGCTGAACCTGGTCGAGCAGATCACCCGCACCTTCTCGCTGATGGTGCGCCTGTTCGGCAACGTGATGAGCGGCGTGTTCGTGGTCGGCATCGCGCTGTCGCTGGCCGGGCTGGTCGTGCCGATCCCGTTCATGGCACTGGACCTGCTCACCGGCGCCATCCAGGCTTACATCTTCAGCGTGCTGGCGATGGTGTTCATCGGCGCTGCCGTGCACTCCGCCCCGCCTTCCCACGCGCCGGACGCGCCTGCATCTTCCGATCGGAGAGCCCCGTCATGAACGACCTCATTCCCGTTGTCAGCATCCTCGCCGCCGCGCTGTCGGTGAGCTTCGGTGCGATCGGCCCGGCGCTCGCCGAGGGCCGCGCGGTGGCGGCCGCGATGGATGCGATCGCGCGCCAGCCGGAATCGGCCGGCACCATCTCGCGCACGTTGTTCGTCGGCCTGGCGATGATCGAGACGATGGCGATCTACTGCCTGGTGATCGCCATCCTGCTGCTGTTCGCCAACCCGTTCCTCAAGTAGGCGGCGACCTTCGATGAAGATCGACTTCTGGACGCTGGCGCTGCAGGCGATCAATGCGCTGGTCCTGATCTGGCTGCTGTCGCGCGTGCTGTATCGCCCGGTGGTGCGCGTGATCGCGCAGCGGCGCGAGGCCGCGGCGAAACTGCTGGCCGACGCCGAGGCCGAACGCGACCGCGCGCGCCAGGCCACGGCGGCAGCGACGGCACAGCAGACCGAACTCGCCGCCAGGCGCGACGCGGCGATGAAGGCCGCGCAGACCGATGCCGAGGCGGCACGCACCCGCCTGCTGGCCGCCGCGCAGGCCGAGGCCGAGGCCCTGCGCCAGCAGGCACAGGCCGAACGGGACAAGCAGCTTGTCGCGCAGCGGCGCGCCGACGAGCAGCGCGCCGCCGCGCTGGCCGTCGACATTGCCGCGCGGCTGCTCGATCGCCTGCCGGCCTCGGCACGCGTCGCGGGTTTTCTCGACGACCTCGTCGCCTCGCTGCGGGCACTGCCGGATTCGCAGCGGCAGAAGCTGGCCGATCTGGCAACGCCGCTCGCGCTGGTAGCGCCGCGCACGCTCGAAGCGAGCGAAAGGGATCGCTGCGTGCAGGCGATCCAGCAGGCCATCAGCCGCTCCGCCCCGCTGCAGCCGGCGGTGGATCCCAACCTGATCGCCGGCCTGGAACTGCGCAGCACCGACCTGGTGGTCAGCAATCACCTGCGCGCCGACCTCGACCATCTTCAGCACGAGCTGAGCCATGTCGACCAACACGCCTGACGCCATCACCGACGACTGGCTGCGCCGCAGCCGCGAGGTCGTCGCGCAAAGCCGGCTGGGCGTGCGCTCGGTCGGCATGGGCCACGTCGAGCGAATCGCCGATGGCATCGCCGTCGTCTCCGGTCTGGCGCAGGCACGACTGCACGAGTTGCTGCGCTTCCAGCACGACCGCATGGGTTTCGTGCTGTCGCTCGACGAGTACACGCTCGACGCCGTGCTGCTGGACGACGACGGCAGCGTCGAGGCCGGCTCGGTGGTACTGGGCACCGGCGAAGTGCTGCGCGTGCCGGTCGGGCCGGGCCTGCTCGGCCGCGTGGTGGACCCGCTCGGCCGTCCGCTGGATCGCGGCGAACCGGTGCCGGCCGAGGACCACCTGCCGATCGAACGCCCGGCACCGGCGATCATCGAACGCGACCTGGTCAGCGAGCCGGTCGCCACCGGCGTGCTGGTGATCGATGCGATGTTTCCGATCGGCCGTGGCCAGCGCGAACTGCTGATCGGCGACCGCGCCACCGGCAAGACCTCGCTGGCGGTGGACGTGATGATCAACCAGAAGCACTCGGACATGGTCTGCGTATACGTCTCGGTCGGCCAGCGCGCCCATGCCGTGCAGCAGGTGATCGAGGCGGTGCGCACGCACGGCGCACCGGAGCGCTGCATCTTCGTGGTGGCCGCGGCGTCCGCGTCAGCCGGGCTGCAATGGGTGGCGCCGTTCGCCGGCTTCAGCATCGCCGAGTACTTCCGCGATCGCGGCCAGCACGCGCTGATCGTCATCGACGACCTCACCAAGCACGCCGCCACCCATCGCGAACTGGCCCTGCTCACCCACCAGCCGGCCGGCCGCGAGGCCTATCCCGGCGACGTGTTCTACCTGCATGCGCGGATGCTCGAACGCGCCGCCAGGCTGTCGACGGCCAAGGGTGGCGGCTCGCTGACCGCGCTGCCGATCGCGCAGACCGAGGCGGGCAACCTCGCCGCCTACATTCCGACCAACCTGATTTCGATCACCGATGGCCAGATCGTCTTCGACACCACGCTGTTCGCCGCCGACCAGCGGCCAGCGGTGGACGTCGGCCTGTCGGTGAGCCGCGTCGGCGGCAAGGCGCAGCCGCCGGTGATGCGCGAGGTGGCCGGCACGCTGCGGCTGGCGTATTCGCAGTTCCTCGAACTGGAACTGTTCACCCGCTTCGGCAATCTCAGCGACACCCGCGTGAAGGCACAGATCGCGCACGGCCGTTGCATCCGCGCCCTGCTCACCCAGCCGCGCTTCTCGGCGCAGCAACCGATCGAACAGATCGCCCTGCTCGCAGCGCTGGACGATGGCGCGCTGGACGCGCACCCCGCGCCGGTACTGGCCGAGCTGCGCCGGCGATTGCCGGCCCGGCTCGCCGACGTGGCACCGGCGACGCTGCCCGCGACGCTCGACGATGCCACTCGCAAGGCGCTGGTCGGCGCAGTGCGCGAACTGGCCGCGGCGATCGCCGCCGAGACGGAGAAGCCGGCATGAGCGGACGGTTGGCCGAAGTCGCCACGCGGCTGGAATCCACCCGCCAGCTCGGCAGCGTGATCGCCGCCATGCGCGCCATCGCCGCCAGCCGCTCGCAGCGGGCGCGGCGCGAGCTGGATGCGATCCGTCTCTACGCCGCCACCATCGGCCAGGCGATCGGCCAGGTGCTGGTCACCCTGCCCGCCGGCCAGGCGAGACCCGCCGCATCGACTCATCCGGACGGTGCACTGGTGGTGGCGCTGTGCGCCGAACAGGGTTTTGCCGGCAGCTTCAATGAGCGCGTGCTCGACGTCGCCCTGCCGCTGACGGCGGGCGAACGCGGACGTCTGTTCATCGTCGGCGACCGCGGCCTGATGGCCGCCGCCAACCGCGACTGTACCCCGGCGTGGAACGTGCCGATGGCGGCGCGCACCGACGAAGTATCCGCACTGGCCGATCGCGTGTCCGACACGATCTATGCTGCCTTGGCCGACCGCGGCGTCAGCCGCGTGCTGCTGGTGCATGGCCGTCCCGGCGAAGGCGAGGAACAGGACATCGCGCAACGCTCGCTGCTGCCGTTCGACTTCGACCGCTTCCCCCCGCACCCGGCGGACAGCCAGGCACCGCTGATGAACCTGCCGCCGGCGACGCTGCTCGAACAACTGGCGGTGGAGTACGTGCATGCCGAGCTGTGCGAAGCGCTGATGCTCTCCTACGCCGCGGAGAACCAGGCGCGCATGCAGGCGATGATCGCCGCGCACGGCAACCTCGAACGCACCGAGGCGCGTCTCGCGCTGGCGTTCCAGCGCGTGCGCCAGGAGGACATCACCGACGAGATCCTCGAACTGTCCGCCGCGCGAACCTGAAGCACTTCAAGGAACCGTTCCCGTGAATCACCGACGCCATCACGATCCCCAGCCGCCGCACTCGCGCAGGACTCCGCTGCCCTGGGAGTGCCCCAAGTCGCCTGCGGAAGAACCGCGGCTAGGAGCATGGGCCATTCGGAAGCACGCGGCTGCGCGACCCGGTTTCGCCTCGCCGCTGCATCGGTCGCCCACAGGGTGGGCTCCTACGAGGGGTGTTGCAGGAGCGCACCCTGTGCGCGAACGCTCTTCGCCTCGCCGCTGCATCGGTCGCCCACAGGGTGGGCTCCTACGAGGGGGCGCGCGGGGAATCAGGCTTCCGGGCGCATGTAGGGGAACAGCAGCACATCGCGGATCGAGGACGCATCGGTGAGCAGCATCACCAGCCGGTCGATGCCGATGCCGAGGCCGCCAGTGGGCGGCAGGCCCACTTCCAGCGCGCGGATATAGTCGGCGTCGAAGTGCATCGCCTCGTCGTCGCCGGCGTCCTTGGCGTCGACCTGGGCCTGGAAGCGCGCGGCCTGGTCTTCCGGGTCGTTGAGCTCGGAGAAGCCGTTGGCGATCTCCTTGCCGTTGACGAACAGCTCGAAGCGGTCGGTGATGCCCGGGTCGTTGTCGTTCTCGCGCGCCAGCGGCGAGACCTCGACCGGGTGCTGGGTGATGAAGGTGGGCTGGATCAGCGTGTGTTCCACCGTCTTCTCGAAGATCTCCAGCAGCAGCTTGCCCCAGCCGTAGCCGTCCTTGACCTGCACGCCCAGGCGCTTGGCATGCGCCGCCATCGCGGCACGGTCGCGCAGTTCGTCGCGCTTGATCTGCGGGTTGTGCTCGAGCACCGCGTCTTCCATCGTCCAGCGGCGGAACGCCGGGCCGACGTCGATGGCGGCGCCGTCCCAGTGCAGCTCGGTGCTGCCGATCACCTGCCTGGCGGTGTCGCGGATCAGCTGCTCGGTGAGGTCCATGATCTCGTTGTAGGTGGCGTACGCCTGGTACAGCTCGAGCATGGTGAATTCGGGGTTGTGCCGGGTCGACACGCCCTCGTTGCGGAAGTTGCGGTTGATCTCGTAGACGCGGTCGAAGCCGCCGACCACCAGCCGCTTGAGGTACAGCTCCGGCGCCACGCGCAGGTAGAGGTCCATGTCCAGCGCGTTGTGGTGGGTGACGAACGGACGCGCCGTGGCGCCGCCGGGGATGACGTGCATCATCGGCGTCTCCACTTCCATGAAGCGGCGCTCGGGCGCCTCCAGCCACTGGCGGATGAAACCGATGATGCGCGAGCGCAGCCGGAAGGTGCGGCGCGCCTCCTCGGTAACGATCAGGTCGACGTAGCGCTGGCGATAGCGCTGCTCCACGTCGGCCATGCCGTGGTGCTTGTCCGGCAGCGGACGCAGGCTCTTGGTGAGCAGGCGCAAGGCATCGACCTTGACCGACAGCTCACCAGTCCTGGTGCGCATGAGTACGCCCTCGGCGCCGACGATGTCGCCCATGTCCCAGCCCTTGAAGGCCTCGTACACGTCGCCCACCGTGCCGGCATGGATGAACAGCTGGATGCGGCCGCTCATGTCCTGCATCTGCACGAAGCTGACCTTGCCCTGCACGCGCTTGAGCACGATGCGGCCGGCGACCTTCACGCGCTTGGCTGCGGCCTCGATGGCTTCGGCGGTCCAGCGTTCGGCGTCGGCGAACTCGTCCTTCAGGTCGCCGGCGAAGCTGTCCACGGTGAAGTCGTTCGGGAACGCGATGCCCTGCCCGCGCAGCGCCTTGAGTTTCTCGCGGCGCTCGGCGATCAGCTTGTTCTCGTCCAGGTGGACAGGTTCGGGCAGCCGGGTGTTTTCGGTCATTGTTTGGGGACTTTCGGCAACTTCAACAAGGGACGAGTAGCGAGTGGCGAGGGCGCGCTATCGCGGCAACGCCGCGAGTTTGTTGTCCAGGGACTTACGCAGGCCGCGCAGGATCCGGCCCACTTCGTCGCAACAGGCGACGGCAGGCTCAAGTGCGATGGCCGAACTCATGCCCAGGCGCGAGATCAGTTCGAGCTGTGTTTCAACCTCTGCGAGGGAACCGCGAGCAATGCTGATAAACCGGGCAAACTCACGGGTGGATTCGCGCGCATGACCCTCGGCAATATTGGATGGAATAGAAACCGAGCATCGTTTCAGTTGCGAAGCCAAGCCATAACGCTCGTCCACAGGCAGGGTAGAGAGCAGAGCATAAACCAGCTCGACCAGCCGCATCGATTCCTGCCAGGCGACCAAGTCGCGATACGACCGCACGACTGCGCCCTCGTTGCTCATCCCTCGCCCCCCGCCCCTGCGCTCAAGCATCCGCTCGTTTGGAACCCGCTTCCAGACCCGACTTCAGGCTGGCCTCGACGAACTCGTCCAGGTCGCCGTCGAGCACCTTCTGCGTGTCGGTGCGCTCGATGCCGGTGCGCAGATCCTTGATGCGGCTCTGGTCGAGCACGTAGTTGCGGATCTGGCTGCCCCAGCCGATGTCGGACTTGGTCGCTTCCAGCGCGTCCTTCTCCGCGTTGCGCTTCTGCACCTCCAGCTCGTACAGCTTGGCGGCCAGCATCTTCATCGCGGTGTCGCGGTTGGCGTGCTGGCTGCGGCCGGTCTGGCAGGCCACCACCACGCCGGTGGGGATGTGCGTGATGCGCACCGCCGACTCGGTCTTGTTGACGTGCTGGCCGCCGGCGCCGGAGGAGCGGTAGACGTCGGTCTTGAGGTCGGCGGGGTTGATGTCGATCTCGATGTCGTCGTCGACTTCCGGCGACACGAACACCGAGGTGAAGCTGGTGTGGCGCCGGTTGTCCGAGTCGAACGGGCTCTTGCGCACCAGGCGGTGCACGCCGATCTCGGTCTTCAGCCAGCCGTAGGCGTAGTCGCCTTCCACGCGGAACGTGGCGGACTTGATGCCGGCCACGTCGCCGCCGGAGACTTCCATCAGCTCGGTCTTCCAGCCGCGCGACTCGCACCAGCGCAGGTACATGCGCAGCAGCATCTCGGCCCAGTCCTGCGCCTCGGTACCGCCGGCGCCGGCCTGGATGTCGACAAAGGCATTGGCCGAATCCATCTTGCCGGAGAACATGCGCTGGAATTCCAGCTTGTTCACCTCGGCGTCGAGGCGGGACACGTCCTTCTGCACCGATGCCACGGTGTCCTCGTCGCCATCGGCGGCGGCCAGTTCGACCAGTTCGCGCGCATCGGCGAGGCCGGCGCCGAGCCGGTCGATGCCGTTGACGATGGTGTCCAGGCGGGCGCGTTCGCGGCCCAGCTCCTGGGCGCGGGCGGGGTCGTCCCAGACGTTGGGATTTTCCAGCTCGCGGCTTACCTCTTCGAGGCGCTCGCGCTTGGTGGCGTAGTCAAAGATACCCCCTGAGCGACTCGACGCGGCCGGCAAGGTCCGCGATCTGCGCAAGGATCGGATTGGTCTCGATCATGATTCAACCAGATGGTGGGGCGACGCGGGCGCGTCGCCCGGATGTGAAACAGGCACGATTCAAAGCACGCAAGGATAGCAAACCGCTCAGGCCAGCGCGTCGGCATGCACCCCCCGCACCGCTCGGCCGGATGGATCGGCCGCGGCCGCGAAGGCCGGATCCCAGGCCAATGCCGCCGGCGACGAGCAGGCGATCGACTTGCCGCCCGGCACCGTCGCCGCGCAGGCCTCGCCGGGATAGAACTGCTCGAAGATGCGGCGATAGAAATACGCCTCCTTGGTCGCCGGCGTGTTGAACGGAAAGCGCGAGGCGGCCGCGGCGAACTCGCGGTCGCTGACCTCCTGCTCGGCGTGCGCCTTGAGGCCATCGATCCAGCCGTAACCGACGCCGTCGGAGAACTGCTCCTTCTGTCGCCACAGGATCTCCTTCGGCAGTGCGCCCTCGAAGGCGGCACGCAGCACGTGCTTCTCGATCTTGCGGCTTCCGTCGGGCATCGTGCCGGCCATCTTGTGCGCGGCGTCCATGCCCATCGCCACGTCGATGAACTCCAGGTCCAGGAACGGCACGCGCGCCTCCACGCCCCAGGCCATCATCGCCTTGTTGGCGCGCAGGCAGTCGTAGCTGTGCAGGGCGTCGAGCTTGCGCACGGTCTCCTCGTGGAAGGCCTCGGCCGACGGCGCCTTGTGGAAGTACAGGTAGCCGCCGAAGAGCTCATCCGAACCCTCGCCGGAGAGCACCATCTTCACCCCCATCGCCTTGATCCGGCGCGCCAGCAGGTACATCGGCGTGGCCGCGCGAATGGTGGTGACGTCGTAGGTTTCCAGGTGGCGGATCACCTCCGGCACCGCGTCCAGCCCTTCCCAGAAGGTGTAGACGAAGCCGTGGTGCACGGTGCCCAGCGCGTCGGCGGCGATCTGCGCGGCGGCCAGGTCCGGCGAGCCTTCCAGCCCGATCGCGAACGAGTGCAGGCGCGGCCACCAGGCCTCGGTACGGTCGTCGTCCTCGATGCGCTCGCGGGCGAAGCGGGCCGCGCAGGCGGCGACCAGCGAGGAATCCAGTCCGCCGGAGAGCAGCACGCCGTAGGGCACGTCGGTCATCAGCTGGCGGTGCACGGCCTGCTCGAAGGCCTCGCGCAGCCCTTCCGGCGCGTGGCCCCGGGTCGCCTCGTAATCGCGCCACGGCTTGACGTAGTAGCGGGTCAGCTCGCCCGTGGCACTGTCATAGACGTGGCCGGGAGGGAACGCAGCCACGTCGTTGCACACGCCCACCAGCGCCTTCATCTCCGAGGCCACGCACAAGCGCCCTTCCCCGTCATGCCCCCAGTACAGCGGGCACACGCCGATCGGGTCGCGGGCGATCAGGTAGCGCCGGCCGGCGCCGTCCCACAGCGCGAAGGCGAAGATGCCGTTGAGCCTGTTCATGCCCTCGCGCACGAACGCGTCGCCGCCGAGGTCGCGGTACAGCGCGTTGATCACCTCGCAGTCCGAGCCGGTGGTGAAGTCGTAATCGCTGGCCGCACGCAGCTCGCGGTGGTTGTAGATCTCGCCGTTCACCGCCAGCGCCAGCGCGCCGTCGCGCGAGCGCAGCGGCTGCGCGCCGCTGGCCGGATCGACGATGGCGAGGCGCTCGTGCACCAGGATCACCCCGGCGTCGACGTACACCCCGCTCCAGTCCGGGCCGCGATGGCGCTGGCGCTGCGACAGTTCCAGCGCCTGTCGGCGCAACGCAGCGAGATCGTCACCCGGCTGCAGGTCGAACATCCCGAAGATCGAACACATGGCCTTTCCCCTCTTCAAATAGAAACCGTTGGACAGACAATGAAAAAGGCCCGCACTGGGCGGGCCTTTTTCGCGTATGTGGAGCTGAAACTTGCGTCTACGCGATGGCCCGCCCGGTGAGGCGATGGTTATTGCCATTGCGGTTATTCAGGCCTTTGACCACGCACGCCTGCGCGCGATGCGCAGCATCGGCGAGGTTGGCGATGCGGGCGTGAAGGCTGGACATGAGCCGACTAGATCACGACTCCTGCTGCGGCGCAAGAATTATTTTTGGATAGCCATCTGCGCTCACGGCGCCAGCAGCCATTGCTTCGCCTCGTCCAGCTGCGCGTTGCCGAACAGGCGGAATTCGCCCGGCACGGCAAAGCCAAGGGCCCTGGCGGCGAAGCGCAGCCAGCCCACGTCGGTCACCAGCGCCACGCGTTCCCAGCCGCTGAAGTGGCGCAGGCCGAGCTTGGCGTCGTCCCAGGCGGCCCTGGCGTCGAAGCCGGTGAAATCCTCGCCGCAGTGGTACAGCAGGCGCAGCTTGGGGTTCAGCGCGAACGCAGCCTCCACGTCGGGCACCAGCACGTTCTCGTAGTCGGCGGCGGTCACCTGGCCGCGGGCACGAAAGCCCAGCACGCCAGTGGGAAGATCGGTGATCTGCTCGATCATGATGACACTCCTTGCGGGACGATCCTTGCGGGACGATGCCGCCATCGCACTCCGATCGGCCGGCGCGCGCAAGCGGTGCGATGTGAAGAGCCTCAGGCCGGCTCGATGTGCCGCAACAGCAGGCGCAGACTCTCGCGGCCCTGCCAGTCGTTGATGCCCAGCTCGTAGGCGGCACGCAGCACCGGCGGCGGCGCCTCGCCGCGATAGGCGTTGAACATCACCGCCTCGTGCACGCGCCCGTCGCGGGGATCGCGCAGATCGAGCCGCAGGTGCTTCTCAGCCATCACGCGCCAGCTGCGGCACTCGAACAGGTTGTCGAATACCGGCGCGGGGAACGCCTGCCCCCATGGCGCGGCATGGCGCAGCAGCCCGGCCAGCTGAAGGGTGAAATGCTCGGGCGCCAGCTCGCCGTCGGTATCCAGCACCGCCTGCAGCGCTTCATCGCCCAGCCATTCGCGGGCCACTGCGTCAAACGCGGCGGCGAAGCGCTCGAAGTCGTCAGCGCGCAGGCTCAGGCCGGCGGCCATGGCGTGTCCGCCGAAGCGCTCGATCAGGCCCGGGTGGCGCGCATCGACGGCGGCCAGCGCGTCGCGCACGTGGAAGCCGGGAATCGACCGGGCCGAGCCGCGCAGCTCGCCGGGGTTGTCCTCGCTCGCCGGCGCGAACGCGATCACCGGGCGATGCAGGCGCTCCTTCAATTTGGACGCGACCAGGCCCACCACGCCGGCGTGCCAGCTTGGTTCGAACAGCGCCACGCCCGCCGCGTCGGTGGCGCGGGCGCCGGAGACCATCTGCTCGGCCTCGGCCACCATCCCGGCCTGCAGGTCGCGTCGCTCGCGATTGATCCGGTCGAGCTCGGCGGCGAGCAGTTGTGCCCGTGAGGGATCATCGGTGAGCAGGCATTCGACGCCCAGGCTCATGTCCTCCAGCCGCCCCGCGGCGTTGAGCCGGGGGCCGACCACGTAGCCGAGGTCGCTGGCGCAGGCGCCGGATACGCTGCGCCTGCCAGCCTCGATCAGCGCCGTGATGCCCGGACAGGCGCGCCCGGCGCGGATGCGCTTGAGCCCGGACTCCACCAGCACGCGGTTGTTGAAATCCAGCGGCACCAGGTCGGCCACCGTGCCCAGCGCCACCAGATCCAGCAGGCAGGACAGGTCCGGTTCCGCCTCTGCCGTGAAGGCGCCGCGTTCGCGCAGCGCCGCGCGGGTCGCCAGCAGCAGGTAGAACATCACGCCCACGCCGGCCAGCGCCTTGCTGGGAAAACCGTCGCCGGCCAGGTTGGGATTGACCATCGCGTCGGCCGCGGGCAACTGCTCGCCGGGCAGATGGTGGTCGGTCACCAGCACACGGATGCCGCGCGCGCGGGCCGTCGCCACGCCCGCCACGCTGGCCACGCCGTTGTCGACGGTGACGATCAGCTGCGGCGTGGGCTGCAGCGACTCGACCAGCGCCGCACTCAACCCGTAACCGTGCACGAAGCGATTGGGAATGGCGTAACTCACCCGAGTGGCACCCAGCAGGCGCAGGCCGCGCAGCGCCACCGCCGTGCCGGTGGCGCCGTCGCAGTCGTAGTCGCCGGCCACGACGATGCTCCACTGCGCGCCGATCGCCTCGATCAGCAGGTCCACCGCCTGCGCCATGCCGCCCAGCGCCTGCGGCGAGAGCAGGCGCGCCAGCCGATGCTCGACCTGCGCCGGGGTGAGCACGCCGCGCGCCGCGTAGACCGCCTGCAGCACCGGGTGCACGTCGGACGACCAGCCGTCCGGACGTCCTTTCGGCTCGCGCCGGCGCAGCCGCAGGCTCACCGGGCGCGCCGCCACAGCCGCCAACGATGCCACGGGCGATGTCGCCAGCGTTCGCCGCTGGCAAAGCTCAGCTGCACGGCCTGCCGGCGCAACAGCGCATCGATCATCGGCCACCACGCCTGCTCGATCTCGGCCACCGGCAGATCCTGCAGATCGACCAGCGTACCGGCCGCGGCGCCGAGGACGGACGCGTGGCTGCGCGGCATCACCGACACGCCGGCCCGCGCCGCCAGCGCCGCGAGCAACGGATCCTCGCCGACCACCGCGGAATGCGTGGCAGCCACCCGCGACGGCAAGCGGCCGCCGCCCCACAGCCACAGGCTGTTGACCGGCGACAGGCCGCGCGCGCGCCGCCCGGCGTTGACCGGATGCTGGTGCAGCAGCACCTGTGCCTCGTTGATCAGCACGCGCCAGCGCCTGCCTTCGGCACCTTGCGGCAGGTGCTGGAACAGATCCTCGCCCAACGCCTGTTCGGGCGCGGCAAAGGCCGGCACCGACGTGCCGGGCGCAAGCCGCAGTTGCCAGCGATCGGGCGTGGTGATTTCGAGGACCATGCCGGCATCGCCGAATAACGGACGCAGCGGCGCTGCCAGCGCCTCGGCTTCTTCCATCGACAACCCCAGTTGGCCACACGCCAGCAGGCGCGCACCGTTCATCTCGGCCTGCACCCAGCACGGGTCGGCGCACAGCCACGGCGCGTCGCCGGCATCGTGCGCGGTGTGCTCGCGCAGCAGCGCCGCCGCGGCCAGACCGGTGTCGTCGCTGCGGAAGTAATGCGAGAGTCCGGCGAGGTAGCCGCGCGCCCCGTCGGCCAGGCGATCGGCGCGCGCCTGCCGCAGGCGCAGCGGGTGATCGGGGGCGAAGCGCGCCAGCGCCGGCAGCCACAGTTCGAGCGGTGCGGAATCACTCATCGCGCGGCGCACCTCACGCTTCGAGTTGCTCGTACAGTTCGAGCCATTCGGCTTCGAGCGTTTCCTTCTCGCGTCGCAGCTCGGCCTGCTGCTGGCCGAGCTTCATCAGCTCGGCGGTGGGAGCGTTGTAGGTGGCCGGATCGGCCAGACGGGCTTCCAGCTTGCCCAGCGCGGCGTCGATCGCGGCCACGCGGGTCTCGATCTTTTTCACGCGCGAGCGCGAGCTCTTGTCGCCCTCGCGCTGGGCGGCCGCGCTGCGGCGGCGCTCCTCCGGCGTCTCGACGGGTGCCGACGACTTTTCCGCCGCGGCGACCTTGCCGGCCTTCTTGTTGGCCGCGCCGCGCGAACGCAGCCATTTGGCGTAGTCGTCGAGGTCGCCATCGAACGGTTCCACCACACGGTCGGCCACGCGCCAGAAGCTGTCGCAGACCATGCCCAGCAGGTGGCGATCGTGCGACACCAGCACCAGTGCGCCGTCGAAGTCGGCCAGCGCGTCGGCCAGTGCCTCGCGCATTTCCAGATCCAGATGGTTGGTCGGCTCGTCGAGCAGCAGCAGGTTCGGCTTGTGCCAGGCGATCAGCGCCAGCGCCAGGCGCGCGCGCTCGCCGCCGGAGAAGCCGTCGACCGACTCGAACGCGCGGTCGCCGGGGAAATTCCAGGTGCCGAGGAAATCGCGCAGCACCTGGTTGGCCACGCCGGGCGCGCGCGCCTGCAGGTGGTCGAGCGAGCTGGTGCCGGCGCGCAGGCTCTCCACCGTATGCTGGGCGAAGTAGCCGATCTTCAGATCCTTGTGCGCCTTGCGCTCGCCGCCCAGCGGTTCGAGCTCGCCGACCAGGGTCTTGACCAGGGTCGACTTGCCCGCGCCGTTGGGACCGATCAGGCCGATGCGATCGCCGGCCTCGATGGAGAAGCGCACGTCTGCAAGGACGACGTTGACCTCCTCTCCCCGCTGGGGAGAGGAATGAGGTGAGGGGCTGGGGCTTGCGCTGGAGTCCATCGAAGCGCGCTCCGCCCCATCTTCACCTTGGCCGTGTCCCCTCACCCCAACCCTCTCCCTGGCGGGGAGAGGGGGCAATTCGTAGCCGGCGGCGATGTCTTCCAGCTGCAGCATGGCGTCGGGCACGCGATCGGGCGGCGGAAAGCTGAAATTGAACGGCCGCTCGGCACGCACCGCCTCGGTGCCGGCCAGCTTCTCCAGCCGCTTCATGCGCGACTGCGCCTGCTTGGCCTTGCTGGCCTTGGCCTTGAAGCGGTCGATGAAGGACTGCAGGTGCGCCCGCTCGGCCTGCTCGCGCTCGAAGCTGATCTGCTGCTGGCGCAGCTGCTCGGCGCGCAGGCGCTCGAACGCGCTGTAGTTGCCGGTGTAGAGCTTCGCCCGGCCCTCGTCGAGGTGCAGGGTGTGGGTGATCACGCCGTCGAGGAACTCGCGGTCGTGCGAAATGATCAGCAGCGTGCCCTGGTAGCGGCGCAGCCACTCTTCCAGCCACAGCACGGCATCGAGGTCGAGGTGGTTGGTGGGCTCGTCGAGCAGCAGCAGGTCGGACGGGCACATCAGGGCGCGCGCCAGGTTCAGCCGTCCGCGCCATCCGCCGGAGAATTCCTGCACCGTGCGCTCGTGGGTTTCCGGCGCAAAGCCCAGGCCGTGCATCAGGCGACCGGCACGGGCGCGGGCGTCGTAGCCGTGCAGCTCTTCGATACGGTGGTGGGCGCGCGCCATCGCCTCGGTATCGCCCCGCTCCTGCGCGTCCGCCTCGTCGCGCAGCGCGGCGGCCAGTTCCTCGTCACCGCCCATCACGTAGTCGATGGCCAGGTCCGGCAGTGCCGGCGTCTCCTGCGCCACCGAGGCCAGGCGCAGCTTGCCGGGCATGTCCAGCTCGCCGGTATCGCCTTCCAGCTGACCCTGCAGCGCGGCAAACAGGCTGGACTTGCCGCAGCCGTTGCGACCGATCACGCCCAGCCGCCAACCGCTCTGGATGACCAGGTCGATGTCGGCCAGCAGCAGGCGGCTGCCGCGGCGCAGGGCGAAGTGGCGAAAGGCGATCATGTGGGAAACCGTTCCGTTCCGGGTGCGTCGCGCACCCGCAGCCGGACATGATAGCCGGTGGCGAACGCCCAACCCATCGCAAACGCCGCAAAACGGCGTGGTCAAGCGTGATGGCTTCTGCTAAAACGGCGCGGGACAAGCACTCGTGGGGAGAGGGAATCATGACCAACCATCGTTACGGCCTGGCCTTGCTCGGATTGCTGGTGGTCGGCTTTGCCGCTCCCGCATTCGCCCGTGGCGACAACCTGCTCATCCACCGCGTGCAGCAGGAGAAGGGCATGCACCTGCCCGCTCGCGGCATGAGCATGGCGCAGGTGGAAAAGCGTTACGGCGCACCGCAGCGCAAGCTCGCCCCGCGCGGCGGCGACAGCGCGAGGCATCCGGTGATCAATCGCTGGGACTATGCGAAGTTCATCGTGTACTTCGAGAAGAACCACGTGATCCACAGCGTGCTCAATACGCCGGCCGGCAACAACACCAATCCGTCGGCGATGAACTGATCGCCACCGGTCCCGGGCACTGGCCCGGGGCCGCGTCACCGGCACGGCCGGTGCCTTACAATTCGCCGTCCGTATTTCTTCGACGTGCGAACTCCCCCATGAGTGACTCCACCCTGCGCCTGCCGGCGGAATGGGAACCGCAGGCCGCGGTGCTGATTGCGTGGCCGCATGCCGATACCGACTGGGCCGAACGCCTCGCCTCGGTGGAGGCGACGTATGCCGCGCTCGCCGCGGCGGTGACGCGCTTCGAATCGCTGCTGATCGTGGTGCCGGACGCCGCGGTGCGCAGCCATGCCGAGGGATTGATCCGCGCCGCCGGCGCCGACCTGGCGCGCATGCGCTTCGTCGAGCTGCCGTACGACGACACCTGGCTGCGCGACTCCGGCCCGCTGACGCTGCGCAACGATGCGGGACAGTTCCAGCTCACCGACTTCCGCTTCACCGGCTGGGGCGGCAAGTTCGGCGCCGAGCAGGACGACGCGCTGGTCGCCGGCCTGGTGGAAGCCGGCGTGTTCGGCCACGCCGCGCACAAGCGCGTGGACTGGGCGCTGGAAGGCGGTGGCGTGGAAAGCGATGGCGCCGGCACCGTGCTCACCACTTGGCGCTGCCTCACCCAGCGCCATCCGGAACAGTCACGCGAGGAGATGAGCGCGATCCTGCGCGACAGCCTGCATGCCTCGCGCATTCTGTGGCTGGACTTCGGCTACCTGGAAGGCGACGACACCGACGCACACATCGACACCCTTGCCCGCTTCGCGCCGGGCGATCGCATCGTGTTCCAGGCTTGCGACGACGCTGGCGACCCCCATTTCGACGAGCTGCAGCGCATGGCCGGTGAGCTGGCCGCGTTGCGCACCACCGACGGCAGACCGTACACGCTGTATCCGCTGCCGTGGGCCAAGCCGATCGTCGACGAGGGCCGCCGGTTGGCGGCGTCGTACGCGAACTACCTGATCGTCAACGGCGCCGTGCTGGTGCCGGCTTACGGCGACGCCGCGGACGACGCGGCGGCGCGCATCATCGGCGAGGCGCATCCCGGCCGAGAGGTGGTGCAGGTGCCGTGTCGCCCGCTGATCTGGCAGAACGGCAGCCTGCACTGCATCACCATGCAACTGCCGGCCGGCCTGGTGGGCTGAGCCGCCCGCCACAACGCTCCACGAGACAGGATCCAGGACATGACCCGCAAGACCCTCAAGGTGGCCCTGCTGCAGGAATCCCATCGCGGCAGCCGCGACGCCAATCTCGACGCGATCGAGGCCGGCCTGCGCGAAGCGGCCGCCGCCGGCGCCGAACTGGTGCTGCTGCAGGAGCTGCACAACGGGCCGTACTTCTGCCAGCGCGAGTCGGTGGACGAGTTCGACCTGGCCGAGACGATCCCCGGCCACAGCACCGCGCGCATCGGCAAGCTCGCCGAGGAACTCAAGCTGGTGGTGGTCGCCTCGCTGTTCGAGAAGCGCGCCACCGGGCTATACCACAACACCGCGGTGGTGTTCGACTGCTCGGCGGTGATCGCCGGCAAGTACCGCAAGATGCACATCCCGGACGATCCGGCGTTCTACGAAAAGTTCTACTTCACGCCGGGCGACCTGGGCTTCGATCCGATCGACACCTCGGTCGGCCGGCTCGGCGTGCTGGTGTGCTGGGACCAGTGGTATCCGGAGGCCGCGCGCCTGATGGCGCTGGCCGGCGCCGAACTGCTGCTCTACCCCACCGCGATCGGCTGGGACCCGAACGACGCGCCCGACGAGAAGGACCGCCAGCGCGAGGCGTGGGTCACCGTGCAGCGCGGCCATGCGGTGGCCAACGGCCTGCCGTTGCTGGCATGCAACCGCACCGGTCACGAGGCCGATCCGTCGGGCGTGGGCGCGGGCATCCAGTTCTGGGGCACCAGCTTCGTGGCCGGGCCGCAGGGCGAGTTCCTCGCCCGCGCCGGCACCGACGCGCGCGAGCTGCTGATCGTCGACGTGGACATGGCGCGCAGCGAGCAGGTGCGGCGCATCTGGCCGTTCCTGCGCGACCGCCGCATCGACGCCTATGGCGATCTGCTGAAGCGCTTCCGCGATTGATCGGCGGCCCTGGCTGAACCGTGCCGCAGGTCGCGCTTGTCGGGGCGCGGCGCGGTCCCCATGCTTGGACTTCCCCCCTGATGGATCTGCCCCGCGCATGAGCCTTGACGCGATTCCCACCGACGCCCTGCGCGAGGTCCTGCCACAGGCGCTCGTCGACCAGCCGATCGAGCGCGTGCGGCGCGACGGCGTGGACTACGTGCTGCTGGGCACGGCGCACGTATCGCGTGCAAGCGTGGATGCGGTCAACGCCATGCTGGCGCACGAAAGCTTCGACGCCGTGGCGATCGAGCTGTGCGAAAGCCGCGCCCAGGGCATGCGCGATCCGGACGCGTTCCGCCAGACCGACCTGTTCCAGGTGATCCGCCAGGGCAAGGCCGGCATGGTGGCGGCGAGCCTGGTGCTGTCCTCGTTCCAGCAGCGTCTGGCCGACCAGTACGGCATCCAGCCCGGCGCCGAGATGAAGGCGGCGATGGACGACGCCGAAGCGCGCGGCACGCCGCTGTGGGTGGTCGATCGCGACGTCGGCATCACGCTCAAGCGCGCCTGGCGCAGCGTCGGCTTCTGGCAGCGCTTCGGCCTGCTCGGCGGATTGCTGGCCAGCGTGTTCGACCGCGAGGACATCGCCGAGCACGAGATCGAGAAGCTCAAGCAGAGCGACCTGCTGGAGAGCGCCTTCAGCGACTTCGCCAGCCAGTCCGAGCCGCTCTACCGCAGCCTGATCGCCGAGCGCGATGACTACATGGCCGCGCGATTGCGCGAGGAGGCCGGGCGCGGTGTCACCGGCGAGATGCGCCGGGTGCTGGTGGTGATCGGCGCAGGTCACCTCAAGGGTCTGGCGACCCGGTTGCGCGATGGCCAGGACGATCCGGCCACCACCGTCGCCACGCTGGCGCAGACACCGCCCAAGGCGCGCTGGCCGAAGTGGCTGGCGGTCGGCCTGGTGATCGCGGTATTCGCGCTGATCGCCTACGCGTTCCATCGCAACACCGCGCTGGGCACCCAAGTGCTGATGAACTGGGTGCTGTTCACCGGCGGCTTTGCGGCGCTCGGTGCGCTGCTGGCCGGCGGTCATCCGCTCAGCATTGCCGCCGCCTTCGTCGCCGCACCGATCAAGCCGTTCCGGCCGGGCATCCCCGCCGGCGGCATCAGTGCGATGGTCGAAGCATGGGTGCGCAAGCCGCGCGTGGGCGACTTCGAGATGCTGCGCGAACAGGTCGGCCACTGGAGTGGCTGGTGGAAGAACCGGGTGGCGCGCACCCTGCTCAACTTTTTCCTGGTCAGCGTGGGCACCCTGATCGGCGAGTACAGCGCCGGCGTCCACATCGTCAAGAGCCTGTTCTGAGCGCAAGAACCTGCCGCGCCGGCGGCGGCCGCTGCGGCGTGCCACCACGGTGCCGCGCGGTTGTCGCTGCTTGCAGCCAACGACTATACTTCCGCGACTTTGTTGCCCTGTACCGGCCGGACCCGTGGGAAAAAACTCAATGACTCGACTGCAACTGCTTGGCCTTGCCGCGGCCGCCGCCCTCCTCACCATCGGCAGCGCGCACGCTGAAGGCGACAAGGCCGCCGGACGCACGCTTGTCTACACCTGCAACGGTTGCCACGGCGTGGAAGGCTATACCAACGCCTATCCGGACTACCCGGTGCCGCGCATCGCCGGCCAGAACGAGCAGTACATCATCAATGCGCTGCACGGCTACCAGAGCGGCGAGCGCACCCACCCGACGATGATGGCGCAGGCGCAGAGTCTGTCCGACAAGGACATCGAAGACATCGCCGCCTATCTCTCCAGCCTTGCCAAGTAAGCCGTACAGAGGATTCCGCATGACCCGTGCGTTCACCCTGCTTTCGTTCGCCGCGCTGGCGTTCGCGTCCACCTCGCTGATGGCCGCGGGCAGTCCCGAAGCCGGCAAGACCAAGGCGGCGGTCTGCTTCGCCTGCCACGGCGCCGACGGCAATGCCGTCGATCCGCAGTACCCGCGCCTCGCCGGCCAGTACCAGGGCTATCTCGAACAGGCGCTGCGCGAGTACAAGAGCGGCGGTCGCAACAACGCCATCATGAAGGGCTTCGCCGCCACGTTGTCCGACCAGGACATCGAGGACATCACTGCCTACTTCTCCCGCCTGCCGACCAAGCTCGGCACGCTGCAGGGACATATCCAGGGCGACAAGTAATCCGCTGCGGCGAGTCGCCCACAAAAAAGCCCGCGCAAGCGGGCTTTTTTGTGGGCGCATGGCGTGACTTCAGCCGATCGCCGAGCGGCCCTGCCTGCCTTCGTAATACGGTTTGGCGCCGCTGGCATGATCGGTGGCATCGCGCACTGCGGAAATCTCCGGCACGCGCTCGCGCAGGGTTTTCTCCACGCCCTGCTTGAGCGTGACGTCGACCATGCCGCAGCCGTGACAGCCGCCGCCGAACTGCAGCATCACCACGCCATCGGCATCGATCTCGCGCAGGCTCACGCGTCCGCCATGCGAGGCCAGCCGCGGATTGATCTCGGACTCCAGCACGTACTGCACCCGCTCGATCAGGCCGGCGTCGGCGCCCGGCTGCTTGCCCTTGATGCCGGGCGCACGGATGTTCAGCTGTCCGCCGGTGAGGTTGGGCTCGTAGTCGATGCTGGCGTTATCCAGCCAGCGCGCGCTGTCGCCCTCCACGTAGAACTGGAAGCCGGCGCACTCGATGATCCATTCGTTGCCGGTGAGGTCCGCGCGCTCGCAGAACTCCAGCTCGCAGTTGGCGGCCGGCGTGCCGGCATCGACCACGCGCAGGCGGATGCCCAGACCATCGCCGCCCTGCTGGGCGAGAAGCTTGAGAAAGTGCTGCTGGGCGCGCTCGGAAATGTCGATCATGGGGACTCCGGAAAATGGCGTGAGCGGCTGCGATGACGGGCGCCGATCAAAACAGCACCATTTTAGTACTGTTTCGTCCGGCGTGCGCGCTTTGACTTTTGCGGGCGCAGCCTGGACCCTTCGCATCCTGCATCGCAGCTGCATGGGAGACACGCATGAATTCCACCGATCTGGCCAACCAGCACTGCGTTGCGCGCAAGGGCAGCGAGCACGCGCTGGACGCGGCGCAAGTGCGGGACCTGCTGGCCGCCCTGCCGGGCTGGTCGTTGGCCCCGGACGGCAAGGCCATCGCGAAGGATTTCCGCTTCGAGGACTTCCACCGCACGCTGGGCTTCATCAACGCGGTCGGTTTCATGGCGAACCGGCAGGATCACCACCCCGACCTGGAAGCGGGTTACGGCCACTGCCAAGTACTGTGGTCGACCCACGACGTGGGCGGGCTCTCGCTCAACGACTTCATCTGCGCGGCGAAGGTCGAAGCCCTGCTCGCGCCCTGATCGTGGCGTCGTCCGCCCGCGGCATCCTCGTCAAGACTGGCTGGCTGCTGGCGGTGGTGGCGGCATTGCTTGCGTTCCGTCTGCTGGCCGGTGCACTCACCGCGCGCCACCTCGCACGGGAGGCCCACGGCGAGCTGGCCTTGCTGAGAGCGGGCCAGCCGCTGTGGCGCTGGACCTTCACCACGACGGAGGATCTGGTCGCCGGTCGCGCGTTCGGCCACGCCGACGTGCAGGCGGTCGACGACGGTCTGCGGATCACCAGCCGCGACGGCACGCCGTTCGATCTCGGCCTGCCGATCGCGCGCGGGGTGGATCTGATGCACTGGCCGATCCTGCATCTCGATCGCCGCGGCAAGGAACCCGTCGCCCTGTCCATCCTCTGGCAGGCACCCGGATCGGCCACGTGCGCAAGCGCACCGATGACCTGGCGCGATGCCCGCCTCGACCTGGACCTGCGTGCCGTGGACGCCTCGGCGCCCGGTTCGGGCCACTGCGCACTCCCGGCGAACGCCGGCATGCTGCGACTGCGCCTGACCATGACCCGGGGCCAGGAACTGGTGTTGCGCAAGGCTTCCCTGCGGGCGGCTGATCCGCCTGCGCTGGTCCCGACGCCACAAGACCTGGCGGGCTCGTTCCGTCCGAGATCCGGACGTTCCTCCAGCACGGCCGTGCCGATCGTGCGGCTGCACGCGACGGCCAGCGCCGAACAGATGCTGGCTCGCCGCGACGAGGCATTGGCCTGGCGCCCGGCAGCCATCGTGATCGTGGATGGAACCTCGCTTGCGGGCAGTCCACCCCGGCCAATGCCGCGCCGCCTGTCCTGGCTCGCCACCACCGCCTATGTGCTGATGCTGCTGGCGCTTTCCCGCCGTCCGCGGGCCGCGCTGCCGACGCTGCTGGCGGGGATGCTCGGCCCGCTGGTGCTCATCGCCGGCCTGCAATGGGGACAACGGCCGTCGGTGCCGGGCGTGATCGCCCTCGGTGCGGCGCTGGCTTTCGCGTTCCGGATTCAGCACCAGGCAGCGCCGCCGAATTGGCGATGGGTCGGAGCCTGGCGATCCGCCGGCTGGCGGTGGCCACTCGCCCTGATCCCGGTGGCGCTGTCGGTGTGCCTGATCTGGGGACATGCGCTGGAACCCGTGCCGCTGCGCCGGGCGCTGGTCTATTTCGGCTGGGCGGCGCTGCAGCAATGGTTGGTGCTGGGCTTTGCGCTGGGGCAGCTGGGGAAGTTGCTGCCCGTCGCCTGGGCGGTGCTTGCCGCCGCGGCGCTGTTCGCCCTGCTGCACGTCCCCAACGGGGCTTTGATGCAGTTGTGCTTCCTCGCCGAACTTTGGTGGGCGTGGTGCTTCACCCGGCAACGTGCGCTGCTGCCGATCGCCCTGGCCCATGCCGCCTGCGCGCTGCTGGTGGGCGCGGGGTTGGTCGGCAATGGCCTGCGTTCGCTGGAAGTCAGCGCACGCTTTTTCCTTTAGAACCAAGGTTATCCAGGAAATTCCTCAAGTCACTCGGCAGCGGAGTGGAGAAGCTGTACGAGCGTCCGTCCAGCTCGAAACTCATGTGCGAGGCGTGCAGGAACAGCCGCTGCAATCCCATCGCGCGGAAGCGCTTGTTGGCCTCGCGATCGCCATATTTCGGGTCACCGGCGAGCGGATGCCCTACGTGGGCGGCGTGCACGCGAATCTGGTGCGTGCGCCCCGTGCCCAAGGTCGCCTGCATCAACCGGGCACCCGGATACTGTTCCAGTTCGCGGAAAAAAGTGAGCGACGGCTTGCCGTTGTCGGACACTCTTACCATGCGCTCGCCGCCCTGAAGCACCGACTTGGCGAGCGGGGCATTGACGTCGAAACGCGCCTTGGACGGATGCCCCACCATCAGGCAGAGGTATTGTTTGATCACCTGGCTGTCGCGGATCGCCGCCTGCAGGCCGGTCAGCCCGGCACGGGTCCTGGCAAACACCAGCACCCCGCTGGTGTCGCGATCCAGCCGGTGCACCAATTCCAGGTGATCGGTCGGGCGCGCCGCCCGCATCAGCTCGATCGCGCCGTGGCTGACCCCGCTGCCGCCGTGGCTGGCCATGCCGGTGGGCTTGTCGATGACCAGGAAATGCCTGTCCTCGAAGATCACCGCCTCGACCGCCGCGGCCATCTGACCGGCACTCGGCCCCTGCGTCTCGGGCCGCTCTGCGACGCGGACAGGGGGAATACGCAGCATGTCGCCTGCGCTGAGCCGGGTGTCGGGCTTGGCCCGCTTGCCGTTCACCCGCACCTGTCCGGTGCGCACGATGCGGTAGATCATGCTCTTGGGGACACCCTTGAGCAGAGTCATCAGGGCGTTGTCGATCCGCTGGCCATCCCGTTCCGGGCCGACCTCGACTTGACGCACCCCTTGAGATACCGCGGGGGAAGTTGCCGTCTGCATTGAAAAAAATCCGCTTCGATAGGATACTCGACCGGCGCTTTGCCCGTGTCCGATCGGATCGATCGGACCGGCCCGTCCGTCACGTCGGCGAGGATTGCGCCGGCCGCCTTCCCCGGGCAGCCGGTCGCTGCTCCCTTTCATCGTAACGGTTCGGATTGCGGTTTGTCCGATCGGCTCACCCCGTATTGGCGTTCCGCGGCGTAGTGACCAGGAATCATCGCCGGCACCCGGAACGGTGCCGTACTTTTGCCGCTTGACCGCAGCGGCGCGATCCCCGGCAGGCCGCCCCCAGTGGCGCCACCGAGGCACGCGACGCGCGGCAAGTTCAAGGAAAACAACACAATGAAACGCATGTTGATCAACGCAACTCAGCGTGAAGAGTTGCGCGTGGCCATCGTCGATGGCCAGACTCTGTACGACCTCGACATCGAGATCCCCTCCCGCGAACAGAAGAAGGCCAACATCTACAAGGGCCGCATCACTCGCGTCGAAGCCTCCCTCGAAGCCTGCTTCATCGATTACGGCGCCGAACGCCACGGCTTCCTGCCGCTCAAGGAAATCGCCCGCGAATACTTCACCCCGGGCCTGGACCCGAACAAGGCGAACATCCGCGAACTGCTGAAGGAAGGCCAGGAACTGGTCGTCCAGGTGGAGAAGGAAGAGCGCGGCAACAAGGGCGCGGCGCTGACCACCTTCATCAGCCTGGCCGGCCGCTACATGGTGCTGATGCCGAACAACCCGAAGGCCGGCGGCGTCTCCCGCCGGATCGAGGGCGAGGACCGGCAGGCGCTGAAGGAGGCGCTGGAGCACCTCAAGGTGCCCGACGACGTCGGCCTGATCGTGCGCACCGCCGGCATGGGTCGCGACGCCGAAGAGCTGCAGTGGGACCTGGACTACCTGCTCACGCTGTGGCGCTCGATTTCCGAGGCGGCCAGCAAGCAGAAGGCGCCGTTCCTGATCTACCAGGAATCGAAGCTGTTCATCCGCGCCCTGCGCGACTACCTGCGCAACGACATCGGCGAGATCCTGATCGACGAGGAATCGCTGTACAACGACGCGCGCGAGTTCATGCAGCAGGTGATGCCCAACGCCCTGCGCAAGCTCAAGCTGTACAAGGACGATACCCCGCTGTTTTCGCGCTACCAGATCGAGACGCAGATCGAGAGCGTGTTCGATCGCCAGGTGCGCCTGCCGTCAGGCGGCTCGATCGTGGTCGACCAGACCGAGGCGCTGACCGCGATCGACATCAACTCGGCCAAGGCGACCAAGGGCGGCGACATCGAGGAAACCGCGTTCAACACGAACTGCGAGGCTGCGGTGGAAATCGCCCGCCAGCTGCGCATCCGTGACGCCGGCGGCCTGATCGTCATCGACTTCATCGACATGGACAGCCCACGCCACCAGCGCGAAGTGGAAGAGAAGCTCAAGGACGCGCTCAAGCTCGATCGCGCCCGCGTGCAGATCGGCCGCATCTCGCGCTTCGGCCTGCTGGAAATGTCGCGCCAGCGCCTGCGTCCGTCGCTGGGCGAGGCCACCCAGGTGGTCTGTCCGCGCTGCGAGGGCCATGGCTACATCCGCGGCATCGAATCGCTGTCGCTGTCGACCCTGCGCCTGATCGAAGAGCATGCGATGAAGGACAACACCGGCCAGGTGCTGGTGCAGGCGCCGCCGGAAGTGGCCAACTTCATGCTCAACGAGAAGCGCGCCAGCGTGGTCGAGATCGAGCTGCGCAACAAGGTCCACGTCGTCATCGTGGCCGATGACAAGCTGGAAACGCCGCACATCCAGATCCAGCGGATCAAGGAAGCGGAGATGGGCGAGCACAGCAAGCCCAGCTACGAGCGCCTGACCACCGTCGAGGCCGCGCCGATTCCCAAGATGGGCCAGGCGCTGGGCAGCAGCGAGCAGCCTGCCGTCAGCGGGGTGGTGCCGTCCTCGCCCGCGCCCGTGCGCGAAGAGTCGGCGGCGCCGTCTCCGCCGGCGGTGCCGCCGCGCCGGGCGCCCGCGCCCGCAGCGGCCGCGCCGGCGCCGGATACCGGCGGCCTGCTGTCCCGGCTGCTGGGCTGGTTCCGCGGACCGGAGCGGGCACCGAAGTCCTCGACTTCGGTGCCGGGCGAGGCCACGAATCGCCGACAGGGCACGCGTCGCGACGAACGCGGCCGTCCGGGCTCGTCCCAGGCGGCGCCCTCCGGCAACCGTGGCAACCAGGGCAGCACCCGCCGCGAACCAGGTCCCTCCAACAACGCCAACCGCGGCAGTTCCAACGGACCCGGCAAGGGCAACCGCCAACGTGGCGAGCAGCCGCAAGGCAGCCAGGTGCGCCAGGCGCAGGCCAGCACCACACTTCGCCAGGAACCGCGACCACCACGTGCCCCGCAGCCTGCGCCGCACGCCGAGGACAGGCCCGCCAGGAGCGATGCCCCCGGCGCTGCGCCTGCCTCTGCGCGTCCCGAGCGCCGGCCGCAGGCATCACGCCCGGCGACCGGTGCCGAGCCGGCAAGCGACGAGGTCAAGATCGCGTCGGTCGATTCGGCAGGTATCGCCAACGCACCGGTAGTCTCCCGCCCGGACAGCGCCGGCGATGGCGATGGCGATACCGAAAGCAACGGCGCACGTCGCCGCCGCGGCCGTCGTGGCGGCCGCCGCCGCCGCCGTCAGGACGACAACGCGACTCCGGCTTCGGCCGAAGCCTCGCAGCAGGCCAGGATGCTGGACGACGAGGATCGCGACGATGCCGTAGCCAGCGCGGCCGATCCTTCAGCGGCACCGGCAACATCCCCATCGGCCCATGTCGACCGGGCAACCGGCCCGCAGCGCGCGGCGCCAGTGGCAACCGGCGTCGCCTCGCCAGTGACGGACGGCGCCACGGTGCCGGGTCATGCCCGTGCTCCGCAAGCCGAACAATCTCCGGTCCTGCCGCCCCCTGCCACTTTCCTGCCAACCACCCCGCCATCGCCTGCGCCGGCAACCGGGTCCGGGACACAGGTCAGCACGTCCTCCGCAACATCGTTCAATCTGCCCACACTGCCCCCGATTCCGGAGCAGGTGACTGATGCAGCGGAGCAACCGCCGCACACCCCGGTGATTGACGGTCGCGTGGCGGAAGCGGAGATCCCGGCGAGCCCCGTCGCTCCAACGCCGCCGGCACCGCTGGCGCCGGCGGCGGTGACGGTGACGACCGGGCAAGCGGAGCCGGCTGAGCCGGCTGCGGCGGTCGCGCCGCCGCAGCCGGTGGTTACGCCTGCGGTGTCGGAGCCGGTACAGCCCAGGCCTTCGCCGGCCCAAGGGGATCTGCTGGCCGCCGCTGCGCACACCGCGGGCATGGAGCCGCTCGAACGCGCGCCGGACGAAGCCGAGGAGAGACGCAACCGGGACAATCCATCGGCCGGCTGAGCCTCCGCCCACGCACAAAAAAACCGGACGAAAGCCCGGTTTTTTTGTGCCTGCAGCAAGCCTCAGAGGCTGAGAAAAATTCGACCGCCGTAGCGAGAGCGCCGCCAAGCGTTCGTGACAAGGTGCGTTGGGCGCAAATCCGGGGAGTTTGGTGAACCAAATGACCCGGATTTGCGCCCAGCGCGCCGCCGGCACGGGCGTTTGGCGACGGTCGCAGTAGGCGGGCGATTTTTTCTCAGCCTCTCAGACGTTGGCGTGCTGCTGGTTGGCCATGTCGATCAAGCCGTGCGTGGCCATCAGATGCGACAGGCTGATCACGTGGTCGACGTTGAGTTTTTCCATCAAGCGCTGCTTGTACGTGGAAACCGTCTTTGGACTGAGATTGAGTTGTTCGCCGATGAGCGTCAGTGGCTTGCCCCGGACCAGCATCATGGCCACCTCCAGTTCCCGACTGGACAGCGCATCAAACGGCGATTCGGTACCATCCAGGGTGGCCAGCGCCAGCTGCTGGGCCACGGCAGGCGCAAGGTAACGTCGCCCGATGGCCACTTGCCGCACCGCCGCGAGCAGTTCTTCCGCCGAACATCCCTTGGTCAGGTAGCCCAGCGCTCCGGCGTCCAGCAGGCGCTTGGGAAAGCGGGCGTCGTCCACCACCGTCACGATCACGATGCGGGTATGCAACTTGGACCGGACCACGCGTTCGGTGAGTTCGATGCCGCTCATGCCGGGCATGTGCACATCCACGAGGGCAATGTCCGGGGCCAGCGTGCGAATCAGGCGCAAGCCCTCCTCTGCCGTGCCCACCTCGCCGCGAATGCGTATATCCGGCTGTTGCTGCAGGATCATTCTGAAACCGGTACGCACCAGTTCGTGATCGTCCACCAAGACAATATTGATCACTTCATACCCTCCTTGGGTGATGACGGCAGCAACGCCCGCGGCGCCTGCCCATGATAGGCGCGTTCGCGCCCGCTGACAGCCTGGACCCGGCAGCCCGGGCTCTTCCCTTACCCGGCAGCCCGGGCTCTTCCCTTGCATGTCGAAGACGGCAGGCCTGCTTCCCACACCCCCTGCGGCCGGACCTGCCACGGCCAGCTTGCCATGACCGCAGCCAGGTCGCCGTCAGAACATGCCTACACACAGTGTGCGCGCAGGTCGGACTTGCACACCGGTTTTGCGCCGTGGGCCGGCAGAAAATGCAGACCGTGGCCGGGCAGCGGCTCAATCGTCGGCAAGCGGGTCCAGCCCCTGGCGTCTGGCCATTTCGTCGCCGCGACGGGTTCGTGCGTCGGAGCACCAGGACACGAGATCATTCCGAATCACGCCTGTCGCTTGCGATACAGGAAAATCCTTGCGAGCCCCCAGCATCCCTGCAAACAACCGCAGTCCGCGTCGCAACGCGAAGTGCGCATTCATCGTTTGCATGTGGCATCTCCACAGCTGCCCCTGCGCAGCCGCGGACAGGTTAGCAAATCCTTCACGCCGGCTGCACGCCGCGCTGCACCGGGCCATCCCGGCCGCGTATCATGAGGAAATCCCCTGCACGCACGAGTCCCATGTTCAAAACCTGCCTGCTGTCCCTGCTGATGATCGTTCCCGCTGCGCTGAACGCCCAGGGTGCGCCGAAGAATCCTCCCGCTGCGCCAGCACCGGCGCCACAGGTCGTCCTGCACACCACCCAGGGCGACATCACGCTGGAGCTTTATCCGGACAAATCGCCCAAGAGCGTGGCGAATTTCCTGCAGTACGTGCGCGACGGTTTCTATGCCGGCACGGTTTTTCACCGCGTGATTCCGGGCTATCTCGTTCAGGGCGGCCTCTATACGCGGGACCTGCAACCACGGCGCACCCGGCCCGCCATCGCCAGCGAGGCGGACAACGGCCTGTCCAATGTACGTGGCACGGTAGCGGTTGCCCGCGGCGCGGATCCGAATTCGGGCACGTCGCAGTTCTTCTTCAATCTCGTGGACAATCGCCGGCTGGATTTCGTGGGCAGCCAGAGCGGACTGACCTGGGGTTATGCCGTCTTTGGCAAAGTGGTCAAAGGCATGGACGTCGTGGACAAGATCGCTGCCCTGCCAACGCGTGCACTTGGCCCGTTCGCCGGTGATGTTCCCAACCCCATCGTGGTGATCACCGGCGCCGAGGTTGTGGGCGAGCCCTCGCCCGCTGTCGTGGACAGCAAGATCCCATCCGCAGCCACCGGCGCGAAGGCCAAGCCGGCCGAGGCCAAGTCCGGCGGCAAGCACTGACGCGATGGCAACTGTGCTCATTTCGGACCTGCACCTGGACGACAGCCGGCCGCACATCACCACACTCTTCGAACGGTTGCTCGCTGGCCGGGAAGTGCGCTCGGCACAGGCGCTCTACATTCTTGGCGATCTCGTGGAAGCCTGGATCGGCGATGATGACGATGCGCACTTGCCCGCGCGCATCGCGGCCGCCACACGCGCGGTGAGCGACGCCGGTGTCCGGGTGTATTTCATGGCGGGCAACCGCGACTTCCTGCTCGGCGAGTCGTTCGCACGCCGCGCCGGCCTGACCCTGCTCGACGACGGCACGGTGCATGACATCGAAGGGCGCCGCACGCTGCTGATGCACGGCGACGTGCTGTGCACCGATGACAGTGCGTACCAGGCCGTCCGCAGGCAGGTGCGTCAATCGCAGTGGCAGGCGCAGATTCTGGGCATGCCGCTCGATGCCCGTCGCGCTTTTTCCGCCAAGGCCCGCGAAGACAGCCGCGCGCATACAGGCAGTAGCGGGGAAGCCATCATGGACGTCAATGCCGACGCCGTCGCCGAAGCCATGCGCAACGCCGGCGTCACCCGGTTGATTCATGGTCACACGCATCGTCCGGCCATCCATCGCTTCGATCTGGACGGCCAACCGGCCGAGCGCATCGTGCTGGGCGACTGGTATGCGCAGGGTTCGCTGCTGCGCGTGACGCGCCAGGCCATCGAGCTGTCAGGCCTGCCCATCTCCTGAGCGAAATACGCGCTGCGACAGTTGTGTTGCGCGATCCGGAACGGCATTCCAGAAACGCAAAACGCCCCGCGAAGGGGCGTTTTGCGTTTCTGGCGGAGAGAGAGGGATTCGAACCCTCGATAAGGCTTTTGACCCTATACTCCCTTAGCAGGGGAGCCCCTTCGGCCTCTCGGGCATCTCTCCGTATTTGTCCGCATTGCTGCGGAGCCGGCAAGCATACCGACCGACGTGGTCGAGGTAAAGCCTCGAGTTCCTACTCGGCGGTATTCTCGCCCGAACCCAGGTTGCCGGACTCGTTCTCGCCCTTGATCCGCTGGTAGATTTCTTCGCGATGCACCGAGACGTTCTTGGGCGCATTGATGCCAATACGCACCTGGTTGCCCTTGACGCCGAGAACGGTGACGGTCACCTCGTCACCGATCATCAGGGTTTCACCGACCCGACGGGTCAGAATCAACATGATTTGCTACTCCATAGAATGGTGTGGTTACAGGCCATCTGGCTGACGAGACCTCACCCCTGAGTCCGCCAACAGTTCGACGACAGTTTCCGTCGAAGGCCTTTCCGCCTTCCCCGGCTTCAGCCAAGGCGAACAACGTGCCCCGGCAGGCAGCACCATCGCAACGAGTGGCACTGGCAATCCGTTGATACTAGCCGAGCGTCGCCGAACCGCGCAATCGGCCTTTGATTGAAAGCGCGGCCGTTCAGCGAGAGGCCTCAACTGGCCAGACGCTCACCGACCCATGCCGGCAAGGCATTCAACAGGCCGGGCAACTGCGGCGCATCTTGACCGCCGCCCTGCGCCATGTCCGGCCGCCCACCGCCCTTGCCGTCGATCTGGGCCGCGACATAGGCCACCACGTCGCCAGCCTTGATGCGACCCAGCGCCTTGCCGTGCACGCCGGCCACCAGCGAGGCGCGACCGTCCGCCGTACCGGCCAGCAGCACCACGCAGTCGCCCAGCTGCTGTTTGAGCTGGTCGATGCTGTCGCGCAGGGCCTTGGCATCGAGCCCTTCCAGCCGCGCGGCGACCACCTTGATGCCGTCGACCACCTGCGCCGAACTGGCCAGGTCGACCGTAGCCGAACCCGCCGCCTTGGCGCGCAGGGACTCCAGTTCGCGCTCGAGCTTCTTCTGCCGGTCGAACAACTGGCGCAGCTTGTCGACCACCTCGTCGCCATGGCCCGAGAGCAGCTGCGCCAGTTCGCCCAGTCGACGCTCCTCGTCTGCCACGTAGGCCAGCGCACCGGCGCCGGTGACCGCCTCGATACGACGCACCCCGGAAGACACGCCGGACTCGCTGACGATCTTGAACAGGCCGATGTCACCGGTGCGGCCCACGTGCGTGCCGCCACACAGCTCGGTGGAGAATTCACCCATCTTGAGCACGCGCACTTCGTCGCCGTATTTCTCGCCGAACAGCGCCATGGCACCGAAGGCGATCGCCTCGTCGTAGGCCATGTTGTGGACTTCGGCCGGTGCATTGCGGCGCACCTGGGCATTCACCAGCGTTTCGACCTCGGCCAGCTCCTCGCGGCTCATCGGCTTGAAATGGGCAAAGTCGAAGCGCAGGCGCTCCGGTGCCACCAGCGAGCCCTTCTGCATCACGTGGTCCCCAAGCACCCTGCGCAACGCCGCGTGCAGCAGGTGGGTGGCCGAATGGTTCAGCACGACCGCTTGCCGGCGTGCCTCGTCCACCTGTGCGGTCACGACATCGCCACGGCGCAGCGGCTGGGCCCCGCGCCAGGTGCCGGCATGACCGAAGAACACGCCGCCCATCTTGAGCGTGTCGGAGACCTCGAAGCGACCGGCCGCCGCAGCCAGCACACCGGTATCGCCCACCTGGCCGCCGGACTCGGCGTAGAACGGCGTGCGGTCGAGAATGACCAGCCCGTCCTCGCCCTCGGCCAGCCGATCGAACTGCTTGCCGCCACGCACGATGCCGACCACCGTCGCGCCCTCGATCCGAAGCGCGTCGTAACCGAGAAACGCCGTGGGCTGCAGTTGGCTGGCGAGATCGGCCGGCATCAGGCCCCTGGCTTCGAACCTGCCGGCGGCGCGGGCGCGCTCGCGCTGCTCGTTCATGGCCTGCTCGAAGCCGGCCATGTCGACTTCCATGCCGCGTTCGCGCGCGATGTCGGCGGTGAGGTCGACCGGGAAGCCGTAGGTGTCGTACAGGCGAAAAGCGTCGACGCCGGGAATCGTCTTCCCGGATTTGCCGGCCACCTCGTCGAACACGCGCATGCCGTGCTCCAGCGTCTCGCCGAAGCGCTGCTCCTCGGTGCGCAGCGCGTCCTCGATGAACGCCTGCTTCGACGCCAGTTCGGGATAGGCCTCGCCCATCTCGGCCACCAGCGGCGCCACCATCTTCCAGAAGAAATCGCCGCGCACGCCCAGCATCCAGCCGTGGCGCAGGGCCCGACGGATGATCCGGCGCAGCACGTAGCCGCGGCCCTCGTTGGACGGCAGCACGCCGTCGACGATCAGGAACGCGCAGGCGCGGATGTGGTCGGCGATCACCCGCAGCGACTTGTTGGCGAGATCCGCCGTGCCGGTGCACTCCCCGGCCTTGCGGATCAGGCGCTCGAACAGGTCGATCTCGTAGTTCGAATGCACGTGCTGCAGCACGGCGGCGAGGCGCTCCAGGCCCATGCCGGTATCCACGCACGGTGCCGGCAGCGGGCTCAGCGTGCCGTCCGGCGCGCGGTCGAACTGCATGAACACCAGGTTCCAGATCTCGATGTAGCGGTCGCCGTCCTCGTCCGGCGAACCGGGCGGGCCGCCGGCCACGTCCGGGCCGTGGTCGTAGAAAATCTCGGTGCACGGACCGCAGGGACCGGTGTCGGCCATCTGCCAGAAGTTGTCCGAGGCGAACGGCGCGCCCTTGTTGTCGCCGACGCGCACGATGCGCTCGGCCGGCACGCCGACCTCCTTGTTCCAGATGCCGAAGGCCTCGTCATCGGTGTGGTAGACGGTGACCCACAGCTTGTCCGCCGGCAGCCTGAGGACGTCGGTGAGCAGCTCCCACGCCCACACGATCGCCTCGCGCTTGAAGTAGTCGCCGAACGACCAGTTGCCCAGCATTTCGAAGAACGTGTGATGGCGCGCGGTGTAGCCCACGGCGTCCAGGTCGTTGTGCTTGCCGCCGGCGCGCAGGCAGCGCTGCACGTCGGCCGCACGTGCGTACGGCAGCTTCTCGCTGCCCAGGAACACGTTCTTGAACGGCACCATGCCCGAGTTGGTGAACAGCAGCGTCGGGTCGCTGGACGGCACCAGCGAGGCGGACGGCACGATCGCGTGGTCCTTGGCGCGGAAGAATTCGAGGAAGGCGGTACGGATCTCGGCGGTTTTCATGCGGGCTTCTGGCGATGGGGCCATCGAAAAATCCGATGGCTGAAACAAGGCCACGCCGCGGCGACGCCGCGTCAACCAATGCCTCAGTCGTCGCCGGCGTCATCCACTTCGGCGTGGGTAACATTCCGTACTGTGGCGGCGGAAAAGCCGCGACGCAAGAGGAACTGCGCCCGCTTGGCGCGTTCGGCATGGTCGGCGGCAGGCTTGCTGCCATAGCGCTTGCGCAGCTGACCGGCGGCGCTGGCCAGCCAGTCGGTGTCGGCCTCCTCCAGCAGCTGGCGGATGGTGGCGTCGTCCACGCCGTGGGTCTTCAGTTCCATGCGGATGCGCACCGGGCCGTAGCCCTGGCCGGCGCGATTGCGCACCAGCATGCCGGCGAAGCGCTCATCGTCCTGGTAGCGCTGCTCGCCCAGGCGGTCGAGTGCGGCGGTGGCCTCGTCCGGCTCGTAGCCGCCCTGCCCCAGCTTGCGCTTCAGCTCGCGCCGGGACTGCTCCCGACGCGCCAGCAGGCCCAGCGCCTTGTCATAGGCGCTGGGCCTGGGGCGATCGTTGTCGTTGCGCCGCTTCATCCGTGCCGGAACGCGGGGCGCGGATCGGCCCGCATCAGGCGTCGGCGTCGACCGCCTCTTCGGCGGCGGCCGGGGCGGCCTTGCCACTGACCAGCAGACGGGCGCGCAACTGCTGGTCGATCTCGTTGGCAATGGCCGGGTTGTCGCGCAGGAACTGGCGCACGTTCTCCTTGCCCTGGCCGATGCGCTCGCCGTTGTAGCTGTACCAGGCACCGGACTTGTCGATCAGGTTCTCGCGCACGCCCAGCTCAATGATCTCGCCCTCGCGCGAGGTGCCCTCGCCGTAGAGGATCTCGAACTCGGCCTGGCGGAACGGCGGCGCGACCTTGTTCTTGACCACCTTGACGCGGGTCTCCGAGCCGATCACCTCGTCGCCCTTCTTGACGGCGCCGATGCGGCGGATGTCCAGCCGCACCGAGGCGTAGAACTTCAGCGCGTTGCCGCCGGTGGTGGTCTCGGGGCTGCCGAACATCACGCCGATCTTCATGCGGATCTGGTTGATGAAGATCACCAGCGTGCCGGATTTCTTGATGTTGGCGGTGAGCTTGCGCAGCGCCTGGCTCATCAGGCGGGCGTGCAGGCCGACGTGGGAGTCGCCCATCTCGCCCTCGATTTCCGCCTTGGGCGTGAGCGCGGCGACCGAGTCGACCACCACCACGTCCACCGCGTTGGAGCGCACCAGCATGTCGGCGATTTCCAGCGCCTGCTCGCCGGTGTCCGGCTGCGAGATCAGCAGATCGTCCAGGTTCACGCCGAGCTTCTCGGCGTAGGTCGGGTCGAGCGCGTGCTCGGCGTCGACGAAGGCGGCGGTGCCGCCGTTCTTCTGGCAGTTGGCGATCACCTGCAGGGTCAGCGTGGTCTTGCCCGAGGATTCCGGACCGTAGATCTCGACCACCCGGCCGCGCGGCAGGCCGCCGATGCCCAGCGCGATGTCCAGGCCGAGCGAGCCGGTGGAGACCGTCTCGATGGCCTCGTTCACGCGGTCGCCCAGGCGCATCACGGCGCCCTTGCCGAACTGCTTTTCGATCTGGCCGAGGGCCGAGGCGAGCGCCTTGCGCTTGTTGTCATCCATCGTGGGAGTCCTGCGGTAGCGGTAAGAGGAGGAGGCTGGAACGACAGCCCACATGATGCCCCGGGGCAATCTCATGGGCTGCGATAAACCGGACAGGGAGTATCCCATACCGGTCAAGCCGATCCCGCGGGCGCGACCGCCCGTCCGGCGGCCGGCCCGCGCCGGCTCAGTCCGTCAGCTCCCTGCCCAGGCCGTCGAGGGCTGCGGCCACGGTCTGACGGCGGATCGCATCGCGATCGCCCTGGAAATGGAACAGCCGCGCGTGGGCGTAACCGCCGCGGCGCTTCCAGCCGATCCACACGGTGCCGACCGGCTTCTCGTCGGTGCCTCCCGACGGCCCGGCGATGCCGGTCACCGCCACCGCGGCGCCCGCACCGAAGCGCGCCAGCGCGCCGGAGACCATCTCCAGCACGGTTTCCTCGCTCACCGCACCGGCGCGTTCGAGCGTGCGCGGATTGACGCCCAGCAGCGCCTCCTTCGCCTCGTAGCTGTAGGTGACCACGCCGGCGTCGAACCAGGCCGAGCTGCCGGGCAGATCGGTCAGCACCTTGGCGATGAAGCCGCCGGTGCATGATTCGGCCGTCACCAACATCAGTTTGCGCTCACGCATGAGTGCGGCAACGTCCTCGCCGAGCTGGCGCAGTTGCGCATCGGTAGGAACGGACGACGACTCCATGCGAGACTCCCGGGCTTGAACGAAGCGCCGCTTCCGGCGCGAAGCCTCCCGTTCTACCCGTTCCGCGCGACCGAGCCAAGACCCGCCCCACGCATGAGCCAAGACGATCTCTCCCAGCACACGCCGCTGATGCGCCAGTACCTCTCGGCGAAGGCGGCGCACCCCGACGTGCTGCTGTTCTTCCGCATGGGCGACTTCTACGAACTGTTCTACGACGACGCCCGCAAGGCCGCACGACTGCTGGACATCACGCTGACCCAGCGCGGCGCCTCGGCCGGTGCGCCGATCCCGATGGCCGGCGTGCCCTACCACGCGGTGGAGAACTACCTGGCTCGGCTGGTGAAGCTGGGCGAGTCGGTGGCGATCTGCGAGCAGATCGGCGATCCGGCGCTGGCCAAGGGCATCGTCGAGCGCAAGGTGGTGCGCATCGTCACTCCAGGCACGGTGACCGACGCCGCGCTGCTGGAAGAGCGCCGCGACAACCTGCTGCTGGCGATCGCCGCCGGGCCGGGTGGCGCCTACGGGCTGGCCTGGGTCGATCTGTCCAGCGGCCGCTTCCTGCTCAGCGAAGTGCCCACCGCCGAAGCGCTGGCCGCGGAACTGGCGCGCCTGCAGCCGGCCGAAACCCTGATCGACGAGAACGTCGCCTGGCCGAAGCTGGTCAGCGCCCTGCCCGGCCTGCGCAAGCGTCCGCCGTGGCACTTCGACAGCGATGCGGCACGACGCGAACTGAACCGCTTCTTCGGCACCCGCGACCTCGGCGGTTTCGGCGTCGACAAGCTGCCACTGGCGGTGGCCGCGGCCGGCTGCCTGCTCGGTTACGTCGAGGAAACCCAGAAGAGCGCGCTGCCGCACCTCACCGGCATGGCGGTGGAAAGCGCCAGCGAGACCATCGCGCTGGACGCCGCCACCCGCCGCAATCTGGAGCTGGACACCCACCCCAGCGGCCGCACCGAACACACCCTGCTCGGCGTGCTCGACGAGACGGTCACGCCGATGGGTGCGCGAGCACTGCGCCGCTGGCTGAACCGGCCGCTGCGCTCGCGCACCGTGCTGCGCCAGCGCCATCAGGCGCTCGGCCTGCTGATCGACAGCCGGCGCCACCTGAGCCTGCGCGAGACGCTGCGCGGCATCGGCGACCTGGAACGCATCCTGGCCCGCGTCGCGCTGCGCTCGGCGCGGCCGCGCGACCTCTCCACCCTGCGCGACGGCCTCGCCGCCGCGCCCGAGCTGCGCGGCCAGATCGCCGCGCTGGACAGCCCGCTGCTGCACGCGCTGGTCGAGCGCATCGGCGACCACGCCGACACCGCCGCCTGGCTGGCCCGCGCCGTGGTGGCGCAGCCGCCCGCGCTGCAGCGCGACGGCGGCGTCATCGCCGACGGCTACGACGCCGAGCTGGACGAACTGCGCCGCCTGTCCACCCACGCCGACCAATACCTGGTCGAGCTGGAAGAGCGCGAAAAAGCCGCCAGCGGCATCGCCACGCTCAAGGTCGGCTACAACCGCGTGCACGGCTACTACATCGAGATCAGCAAGGGGCAGTCGAACAAGGCGCCCACCCACTACACGCGCCGCCAGACCACCAAGAACGCCGAGCGCTACATCACCGAGGAACTGAAAACCTTCGAGGACAAGGTGCTTTCGGCCAGGGAGCGTTCGCTGATGCGCGAGCGCGCGCTGTACGAGGAGCTGCTCGACCAGCTCATCGAAAAGCTCGAACCGCTGAAGGCCGCCGCCGCGGCGATCGCCGAACTGGACGTACTGGCCACCCTGGCCGAGCGTGCCGAGACGCTGGACTGGGCCGCACCCGTCCTCAGCGACGAGCCCGGCATCGCGATCGAGCGCGGCCGCCACCCGGTGGTGGAGAAGGTGCGCGACGAGCCGTTCGAGCCGAACGACCTGAAGCTCGATGACAGCCGCCGCATGCTGGTGATCACCGGCCCGAACATGGGCGGTAAATCGACCTACATGCGCCAGAACGCGCTGATCGTGCTGCTCGCCCACATCGGCAGCCACGTACCGGCCAGCGCGGCGACGATCGGTCCGATCGACCGCATCTTCACCCGCATCGGCGCCGGCGACGATCTCTCGCGCGGCCAGTCCACCTTCATGGTGGAAATGAGCGAGACGGCCAACATCCTGCACAACGCCACCGAGCACAGCCTGGTGCTGATGGACGAGGTGGGCCGCGGCACCAGCACCTACGACGGCCTCGCGCTGGCACGCGCCTGCGCCGTGCACCTGGCCACCCACTGCCGCGCCTGGACGCTGTTCGCCACGCACTATTTCGAGTTGACGGAGCTGGCCGGCGAATACCCCGGCATCGCCAACGTGCACCTGGACGCGGTCGAGTACGGCGACCAACTGGTGTTCATGCACGCGGTGAAGGACGGCCCCGCCAACCGCAGCTTCGGCCTGCAGGTGGCCGCGCTGGCGGGCCTGCCCAGGGCGGTGATCGCCGACGCACGGCACACCCTCGCCCGGCTGGAAAAAGGCGCGCATCCTGGCGGTTCCGCACCGCATCATGACGAGGCCTCGCCGCAGCTGGGGCTGTTCGCCCCACCGGCACCCTCGGCGCTGGAGCAGCGGCTGGCCGACATCGATCCCGACGCCCTCTCCCCCCGCGAGGCGCTGCAAGAGCTCTACCGGCTCAAGGCGCTGGGCTGACGGCGACAGTCGCTTCCATCACGCGTCGGGACGAACCTGCGCGTATCGATTGGGCCGCCGGCATCGTCGGTCGCTGCGGATGCAGCATAGTGTGCAGCTATCGTTCGAATCGGAACAAACGAATTCCATCGCACCATGGGCGTCTACCGCTCATCCATGCCTTCCTCGTTTTGTAGTCCGCCGCGGTAGCGACTCAGTACGGCTTGTCGTGCTCGATGGGCGCTGCCACATGCACCACATCGTCGTGCGGCTCGATCAGCGGACCGATGACGGTGGGCGTCACCATGTGCGGGGCGTCGGCATCAGGCAGCGCCACGTCGGGAATCGCATCGTGCGCGTCGACCTGCTCGCTGGACAGATCCTGCGGCGGATCGAGGATCGGGTCGCGCGCGGCCAGCCGCCCCGCTTCCACCAGCTGCTGGATGCGGGTGAACACCTCGGCGCGGCCGAACGGCTTCTTCATGAAGTCATCGGCGCCGAAGCGCTGCACGTAGAACTGCTCGGTGGCCTGCAGGTTGCCGCTGATCATCACGATGGGAATGCCCTGGGTGTCCGGCTCGCGGCGCAGCGCGCGCAGCACGGCGAAGCCGTTCATGCCGGGCATCACGATATCCAGGAAGATCAGGCCGGGCTTCTCGCTGCGCGCCATCGCCAGCGCGGATTCGCCGTCGCCCGCCGCAGACACCTCGTAGCCGTCCTGACTGAGCATCTTGCCGAGCACGGCGCGGATGGTGGGCGAGTCGTCCACTACCAGCATGTGCATCCCGCGCGCGGCCTGGATGCGCGGCAGATGCTGCCGACGCTCGTTGCCGCTGCCCAGAAAACGCTTGAACAGATCGAATCCGGACATGAGCCTTCCCCCGTGTTACCCCGCTCCTAGTCTCGGTGCAGGCGCGCCGCAGCGCAATCGCACATGCCTGTCGCGACTGCGGGGTGTGCGGCGGCGCTCAGACTCCCCCGTGGCCGCCGTGGTCCTTGAACCGGCGCAGCGCGGCACGATCGTGCTTGCCCGGGCGTCCCGCCGGCCGCACCGGCGCACCGGCCAGGCGACGCTGCTCGCGCGCCGCCTCGCGTGCGGTCCGGCTGGCCTCGCTCTCGCGATGCAGCGCCTGTGCCACGGGCGCCGGGCCGCGCTGTTCGGACAGTCCCAGCAGCTCGACTTCCACCGTCTCCCCGCCGCGGCGCACGATCAGTCGATCGCCCACGCGCACCGGGCGCGCGGCCTTGCACGCACCGCCGTTGAGCTGCACCTTGCCGCTGCCGATCGCCTGTTTGGCGAGGCCGCGCGTCTTGAAGAAGCGCGCGGCCCACAGCCACACGTCCACGCGTACCTCGGTCAGTTCCAGCGCCATCGCTCAGCTGCCCATCAACGCATTGGCCATCGGCACCGTGGCCAGCGACAGCACGATGCCGGCGCCCAGCACCGTGTTGGCCAGGCGCGGTTCCAGTTCGTACTGGTCGGCCAGGATCGCCGCCGAGACCATCGGCGCCATCGCCGCCTGCAGCACGCCCACCGACAGCGTCAGGCCGTCCACCCTGAACACCCACCCCAGCGCCCAGCCGGCCAGCGGCGCCAGCAGCAGCTTCCAGCCGAGGCCGGCCGACAGCGCGCCGAGCTGATCGCGCTCCAGATGCAGCTTGAACTGCAGGCCCACCGAGAACAGCGCCAGCGGCGTCAGCGTCTGCCCCAGCTGCAGGAACAGATGGTCGAGTGCTTCCGGCCAGCCGCCGGCCATGCCCACCGCGATGCCGATCAGCAGCGCGATGAAGGCAGGGAACGTGGCGATGCGCCGCACCACCAGCACCGCGCTGGGCTGGCGCCCGGAATACAGCGACGCCACCACGATGCCGCCAGCAGCCAGCAGCGGAAAACAGCCCAACTGGTCGGCCACCACCGCCAGCGCCAGCCCGGGCTTGCCGTGCATGGCCTGCACCATCGGGTAGCCCATGAACGAGGTGTTGCCCAGCCCGCACACCAGCGTCAGCGCGCCGATGCGCGCACGCGGCCAGTGCAAGACACGACCGAGCAGCGCAAACAGCAGCCACGCGCCGAAGAACGTCACCCACATCGTGGCCACGGGAAACCAGATGTGCCGGTTGAAATGCACGCGCGGAATCATCGCCAGCACCAGCGCCGGCAGCGCAATATTGAGCACCCACCAGTTGAGCCCCTGCACGATGCCCGCCGGCGGACGCGCGAAACGCGCCACCAGCGCCCCCAGCACCAGGCAGACAAACAGCAGCAGCAACGCACTCATCGAGGGCAACACACGGCAGCGGGCGGAGCACCATTAGACGCGATGCAGCATGACCGCGGAAGGCCAGAGTCGGGCGCGCGGCGCGCCATCGACGATAATCGTGCGCCTGTGTTCCGGCGCGACCCGATGATGACCGACTCCCCCCACCGCGTGCACGGCCTGGCCGGCGACGAGATCGCGCCGGACTGGCCCGCCCTCACCGGCGACGAGGTGCACGCACTGCTGGACGCGATGCCGCAACTGGTGCCGCCGCGGCGGATCGTCTGGCACAGCCCGCGGCCGCTGTCGGCCGCCTGCCTGGTACAGACCGGTGGCGGCACGGTGTTCGTGAAGCGCCACCACCGCAGCGTGCGCAGCGCCGCCACGCTGCGCGAAGAGCACGACTTCATCGCCCATCTGCGTCGCGCCGGCATGCCGCTGGCGCGACTGCTTGCCGACGCGCACGGCGACACCGCCCACGCGCACGGCGACTGGGTGTACGAAGTGCACGAGCAGGCGGACGGCATCGACCTGTATCGCGAAACCATCTCCTGGTCGCCGCCGACACGACCGGCGCACGCCTTCGCTGCCGGCCAGATGCTTGCGTGCCTGCATCGCGCGGCGCAAGGCCATGTGGCCGAACAGCGCAGCACCCACGTGCTGGTGGCACGCAGCGAGCTGGCCACCGCCGCCGATCCCGCGCAGGCCCTCGCCGCGCAGCTCCACGAACGCCCGGGACTCGCCGACTACCTGCGCGGACGCGACTGGCGCCGCGACCTCGCTGCGCTGTTCGCGCCGTGGCGGCACGCCCAACCCGCGCTGGCCCGGCAGCCGCGGCTGTGGACCCACGGCGACTGGCACGTCTCCAACCTGTGCTGGAGCGGCGCGGGCGACGACGCCACGATCACCACCGTGCTCGATCTCGGGCTGGCCGCCGCCAACTTCGCACTGTTCGACCTGGCCACGGCGATCGAGCGCAACGCGATCGCTTGGCTGGAGCTCGACAGCGGCAACGATGCCGTGCATGCCGATATCGCGCTCGCGCTGATCGCCGGCTATCGGCGGCGGCGTCCGCTGGATCGTTCGGACGTCCATCTGCTGGCCGAGCTGCTGCCCGTGGTGCACGTCGATTTCGCACTGTCGGAAGTGGAGTACTTCCATGCGGCCACCAAAAACCGGCGCGCCGCGGATGTCGCCTACGACACCTTCCTGCGCGGCCATGCCGCCTGGTTTTCCACGCCGCCCGGGCAGGCCCTGCTGGACGCGATTCGCGCTGCGGCCTGACGCACCGACCGCGTTTCGTGGTTCAATGTGCGCCTTGAAGCGGGGGTGCCCGGCGAAACGCCGGGCTGAGAGAGTCCCTTGGAACCTGATCCGGCCAGTACCGGCGTAGGGAGCTTGCAGCACCTTGGCGCACGTCCGTGCGTCGTGCGCGCGCCGTCGCTTCGTCCTGCCCTCTTGAGACGACGACGACCATGAATCCCCTGCACCGCCATCCCCTTGCCGCCGCGCTCGTTTCCACGCTGGCGCTGGCCACTGTTGCGCCGTCGCACGCTGCCGGCGAAACCACACACGACAAGACCCAGGCCAGGCGCCTGGGCGCCGTGCAGGTCACCGCGACCACCGACAAGGGCTACCGCGCGGAGAGCTCGCAGGTGGACACCTTCGGCAGCTTCGGCGCCGCGCCGCTGCACGACACGCCGGCCGCCGTCACCGTGATCACCCGCGACCAGATCGACGACCGCCAGCCGCGCACGCTCAGCGAACTGGCCCGCGCCGATGCCGCGGTGGGCGACAACTACGCGCCGGTGGGCTACTACCAGGATCTGGCCATCCGCGGCTTCGTGCTGGATCTGGCCACCGCCTACCGCCTCAACGACATGACCATCAACGGCGAACAGCTCACCCCACTGGAGGACAAGCAGCGGGTGGAGATCCTCAAGGGCCTGGGCGGCCTGGAGGCCGGCATCGTGGCGCCGGGCGGTCTGGTGAACTACGTCAGCAAGCGCCCGGCCAACGTGCGCACCGCCACGCTGGGCACCGACTCGCACGGCTCGCGCTACGCCGCGGTGGATATCGGCGGCTGGCTCACCCCCACCTTCGGCGTGCGCGTGAACGCCGCGCACGAGGACATGCACTCCTACGTGCGGCACACGCCCGGCCGACGCAGCTTCTTCTCGCTGGCCGCCGACTGGAAGATCAGCACCCGCGCCACGCTGGAGCTGGACAGCAACTATCAGACCAGCGGCCAGCGCTCGGTGTCCGGCTATCAGCTGCTCGGCGGCACCACGATCCCGGCGCACCCCAGCAACACGCGCCTGCTCGGCTACGAGCCGTGGCAGCAGCCGGTGGGCATCCATTCCAGCAACACCACCGCGCGCTTCAACTACCGCTTCGGCGAACAGTGGAGCGCACAGCTCTCGGCCGGCCACAGCCACACGGTGATCGACGACAACGTCGCCTTCGCCTACGGCTGCTTCTATGCGCCACAGTGCGCCACCGGCCAGTACCCCGGCCAGTTCTTCGCGCCCAACGGCGACTACGACATCTACGACTTCCGCAGCCCCGGCGACACCCGCCAGAACGACGAAGTGCGCGCGGTGCTAAAGGGCGGCTTCGACACCGGCCGCCTCAGTCACGAGGTGAGCCTGGGCGCCAGCGCGTTCCGCCGCACGCTGGACCAGCGCCCCTACGTGTACGACTACGTGGGCACCGGCAACATCGATCAGCTCGACCCGCCCTACTTCGCGCCCTCGCCGAACCGGCCCGGTCCCTCGGCACGCACCTTCACCAGCTGGCAGCGCGCGCTGTTCGCGCTGGACCGCGTGCACTTCGGTGCGCAGTGGCAGCTGTTGGCCGGTGCCCGCTTCGTGCGACTGGACGAGCGCGCCTACGACGGCAGCGGCCTGGTGCTCCAACGCCACACCCGTCTGGGCAAGACCCTGCCGCAGGCCGCCGTGCTGTGGCAGCCGACCGCCCCGCTCACCGTCTACGCCAGCTACAGCGAGAACCTGTCGCTGGGCGCCGAGGCGCCGTACTGGACCACCAACGGCGGCGCGATCCTCGCGCCGGTGCATGCGCGCCAGGTCGAGGCCGGCGTGAAGTACGAATGGAGCGGCGCGCTGAGCCTGCAGGGCGCGCTGTACCGCATCCGCCAGCCCTACCAGTACGCGCAGCCGGACGGCTCGGTCTACGGCTTCACCTTCGTGCAGCGCGGCCAGCAGGTGCATGCCGGACTGGAGCTCAACGCCGCCGGACGGGTGAGCGACCGCCTGCGCCTCACCGCCAGCGTCAACCTGATCCAGGCCCGCGCGCGGCACACCGGCACGCCGGCCTATGAAGGCCACCAGATCATCAACGTGCCGCGCCTGCGTTCGGCCGTCTATCTGGATTACCGCCTGCCGGTGGCGGCCAATATCGGCCTGCTCGGCGGCTGGCGCTACGCCAGCGCCAACCCGGCCACGCCGGACGGTCGCGCCCGCGTGCCGGCCTACCACGTGTTCGACGCCGGCCTGCGCTACACCACCGACTGGAGCGGTCACCCGATGACCTGGCACCTGAGCGTGGACAACGTGTTCAACCGCTTCTACTGGCGCGACACCGGCGGTGCCTACGGCGATACGTACCTGTTCCCGGGGGCGCCGCGACTGGCGCGGCTGTCGGTGACGGTCGGGTTCTGAGCGTGACCCTCGTCGAGCTGGCCGGTGCCTTGATCAGTGCCTGGGCGGTGTGGCTCACCGCCCGGCGCCGCCCGTGGTGCTGGCCGGTGGGGCTGGCCTCGGTGCTGCTCTACGGCGGGATCTTCGTCGACGCCAAGCTTTATTCCGACGCCCTGCTCCAGCTCGCCTTCGCCGGACTCATCGTCTACGGCTGGCGGCGCTGGCTGCGCCATCTCGGCGAGGACGGGCGCGTGCTGGTGACGCCGCTGCCGTTCGCCGAAGCAACCTGGCACGTCGCCATCGGCACGGCCGGTGCGCTGGCGCTGGGCTACGCGATGCATCGCTGGACCGACGCCGCGCTGCCCTGGCTCGACGCCGCGCTCACCAGCTTCAGCCTCGTCGCCCAGTGGTGGCAGGGCCGGCGGCACATCGAGGCATGGTGGTTGTGGATCGTCATCGACGTGATCTACGTGGGCGAATACGTCTACAAGCACCTGCTGATCACCTCGGTGCTGTACGCGGGTTTCATCGTGCTGGCGGCAATGGGTCTGCGCGCCTGGCGACAAGCCCCGATCGACGCGGCCACGGCGCGATGACGCAAGCGCCACCCCGTACGCCATGCGAAAATGGCGTCCCCTGTCCACGCATCGTTGTTTCCCATCCATGAGCAGTTACGACTTCCGCCAGTTCCAGGCCGAACTGGCCGCACTGGACGCGACCAAGGCGAAAGAAAAACCGGTCGAAGCACCCGCGCCGGCGGCGGCACCCGCGGCACCGAAAAAACGCGGCCGGCCCAGCACCAAGGCAGCCGAGGCCGAGCGCCTGGCGCGCGTGCGCGAGGAGTTCCTGGCCCTGCGCGCCCGACACGACCTGACCGTGGCCGACGTGGTGGCGTTCTTTCCGGAAGAGGAAGGCATCGCCTACCTGCAATCGCTGCTGGCCCAGCCGCAGCCGCGCCGGCGTCGACGCAAGGCCGACGCCGAGTAAGGCTTCAGTCCGGCTCGCCCGCCAGGAAGCGGTAGCCCACGCCCGGCTCGGTCCTGAGCCAGCGTGGCGCGGCCGGATCGTCGCCCAGCTTCTGCCGCAGGCGGCCGATCACGATGCGCAGGTAGTGGGTGTCCTGCACGTGGGTGGCGCCCCACACCTCGCGCAGCAGCAGTTGCTGGCTCACCACGCGGCCGGCATGGCGCAGCAGCAGCGCGAGCACGGCGTATTCCTTGCGCGTGAGGGCGACCGGCCCGCCATCGAGCAGTACTTCGCGGTGCACCTGGTCGATCACCAGACGGCCGTCGTCGTAGCGCGGCGGGGCCTCGGTCATCGGCGTGGCGGCGCGGCTGCGCAGCAGCACGCGCAGTCGCGCCATCAGCTCCTGGATGCCGAACGGCTTGGTCACATAGTCGTTGGCGCCGTGGTCGAGCGCGAGCACCTTCTGGCTCTCCGAGTCGCGCACGGACAGCATCATCACCGGCACGTTGCTCCACTGGCGCAGTTCGGCGAGCACTTCGTGCCCCTCGCGGTCGGGCAGGCCGATGTCCAGGATGATCAGGTCCGGCGACTGCGTGGCTGCCAGCGCCAGCCCCTCGGCCCCGGTCGCCGCCTGCAGCACCAGATAGCCCTCGGCGCGCAGGCCGATGTCGAGGAAGCGACGAATCTGCACCTCGTCGTCGATCACCAGCACGCGCGCGGCGGTGGCGGGATTCATGCGGCGGACTCCGGCGTGGGCGGCAGCGGCAGCCGCACGCGCAGGATCGTGCCGCCCTCCTCGCCCGCGGCGGCCTCCACGCTGCCACCGTGCGCGCCGACCATGCCGCGGCAGATCGACAGCCCCAGCCCGGTCCCCTTGCGCCCACGGTCGCCGCGCGACACCGAATAGAACGTGTCGAAGATGCGCGCGCGCTCGTCCTCCGGAATGCCCGGCCCGCGATCGATCACGCGGATCTCCACCTGCTCGCCGGACACCTCCAGCTCGACCCGCACCGAGGCCTCGGGCGGCGATACCTGGGCCGCGTTCTCCAGGATGTTGAACAGCGCCTGCCCGATCAGCGCGGGATGCACGTACAGCAGCACCGTCCCCGCCGGCAGATCGGTCGAGACGCGCAGCCGCGGGTGGAACTTGCGCACCCGCGCCACCGCGGCCAGCACGATCTCGCCGGCGTCCACCCAGTCGCGGTGCAGGGTGAGCGTGCCGTGGCCGAGCCGGGTCATGTCCAGCAGGTTCTGGATGTAGCGATCCAGCCGCTGGCCTTCGTCGAGGATCGACTCCATCAGCTGGCGCCGATCGTCCGCGGGCAGCTGGGCGTCGTACGTCGCCAGCGTGCCGGCGGCACCGATCATCGCCGCCAGCGGCGAGCGCAGGTCGTGCGATACCGACGAGAGCAGCGCGCTGCGCAGGCGTTCGGTTTCACCCTGCACGCGTGCCTGCTCCAGCGCCTCGGCCAGCCGGGCGCGCTCCAGCGCGCGGGCCAGGTCGGCCGCCATCGCCTGGGCCAGCTCGCGGCGCGCCTCGTCGGGCGCGTCGTGCTCGTCGGCCAGCGCCAGCGCCAGCACCTCGGTGGCATCGGCGACCGCATCCAGCGGCAGCATCCACCAGGTGGAGCGGAGGTGTCGGGCGGTGTGCCTCCCGGCCGGCTGGCGATGCGCGGCGGACCAGGCCACAGCCTCCCGGTCGGATTCGGTGAGGTCGACCGGCTCGGGATGCGCAGCCAGCGTCGTCAATCCGTGTGCCGGCTCCGTGGCCAGCAGTACAACCCGCGCGTCGAGGGTATCGGCCATGGCGCGTACGCCTTCGACGCGAACCGCGGCGACGCTCGCGCAGGCAGCCAGTTGCTTGCCCAGCGCCAGCATCGCGCGCGCGTGCCACTGCGCCATTCGCAGCGACTCCACCTGGCTGGCCAGGCGGGTGGCCAGCCGGCTGCACACCAGCGCCACCAGCAGGAACAGCACCACCGCCAGCAGGTCGTCCGGGTGCGTGATGGCCAGCGTGTAGCGCGGCTGGGTGAAGAAGAAGTTGTAGCCGACGAAGCACAGCAGCGCGGTGTACACCGCCACCGTCATGCGCGTGCGCGCCGCCACCACCAGTACCACGGTGAGGAACACCAGCGACAGGTTGGCTACCGACAGGGAGTTCTGCGCCACGAACGCCAGGCCAAAACCCAGCAGCGCCACCGTCGTGGCGAACAGGTACTCGCCGGATGCGCGCCAGCGCGGCAGCGGCTGCGGGCGGGACGAAGCGGCCATGCGGACGGACCCCGGGAAGGACGCCCACGTTAGTACATCGGCCACGCCAGCCGCGAGCGCCGCGGCGCCGTGCGCGATGCCGACGGGACGCGGTCGCACCACCCGGCGCATCGCCTAGATCTCCACCTGTGCGCCCAGCTCGATCAGCCGGTTGCCGGGGATGCGGAAAAACGCCGTCGCCGGCATCGCGTTGCGCGCCATCAGCACGAACAGCTTCTCGCGCCACAGTGCCATGCCGGGCCGACGCGTGCCGGCCACGATGCTCTCGCGCGAGACGAAGAAGGTGGTGTCCATCATGTCGAAGGCGACACCGACCCGTGCGGCGCGCGCCAGGCGTGCCGGCACGTCCGGATCTTCGGCAAAGCCGAAGCGCAGGCGCAGGCGACCGAAGCCACCTTCCAGCGGCTCCCACTCCAGCTGCTCCTCGGCATCGGCCAGCGGCGTGTCCAGTGTCTCCACCGTCAGCAGCACGTTGCGCTCGTGCAGCACCTTGTTGTGCTTGAGGTTGTGCAGCAACGCGTGCGGCACGGTGTTGGCGTTGCCGGTGAGGAATACCGCGGTGCCCGCCACGCGCAGCGGCGGGTGCTCGATCATGTTCACGATGAAAGGGGCGATCGCCAGCCCGCCCTGCTGGATCTCGCGCACCACCAGCTCGCGACCGCGGCGCCAGGTCGTCATCAGCCCGAACACCAGCAACCCCAGCGCCAGCGGGAACCAGCCGCCCGACTCGATCTTGATGATATTGGCGCTGAAGAACCCCAGATCCACCGTCAGCAGGCCGACGCCCGCCACGATCACCGCCGGCACGCTCCAGCCCCACTGCCGGCGCGCCACGATCAGTGCCAGCAGCGTGGTGATCACCATCGTGCCGGTCACCGCGATGCCGTAGGCCGAGCCGAGGTTGTCCGACGAGCGGAAGCCGACCACGGCCAGCACGATCAGCACCAGCAGCGAACGATTGATCCACGGCACGAACACCTGGCCGGACATCTCGTGCGAGGTGTGCACCACCTGCATGCGCGGCACGTAGCCGAGCTGCATCGCCTCGCGGGTCATCGAGAAGGCGCCGGAGATCACCGCCTGCGACGCGATCACCGTCGCGGCCGTGGCCAGCGCGATCATCGGATACAGCAGCGCGCGCGGCACCAGGTGATAGAACGGGTTGGCGATCGCAGCGGGCTCGTGCAGGATCAGCGCGCCCTGCCCGAAATAGTTCAGCACCAGCGCCGGCAGCACGAAGTTGAACCAGGCCAGCCGGATCGGTCCCTTGCCGAAATGGCCCATGTCCGCATACAGCGCCTCGGTGCCGGTGACGGCGAGCACCACCGCGCCGAGCGCAAAAAACGCCTCGGCATGGTTGTGGGTGAAGAACGCCACGGCGTAGATCGGCGACAGTGCATAGAGCACGGCCGGATGACGCGCGATGCCGAGCACGCCGAGCGCCGCAATGCTCACGAACCACACCGCGCAGACCGGGCCGAACACCGCACCGATGCGCGCCGTGCCGCGCTTCTGCACCCAGCACAGCACCAGGATCACGCCCACCGTGATCGGCACCACGTAGTGCTCCAGGTGCGGCGCGGCCACCTTCAGGCCTTCCACCGCGGACAGCACCGACATGGCCGGCGTGATCACGCCGTCGCCGTAGAACAGCGCCGCGCCGAAAATGCCCAGCACCGCGATCGCCAGGCGCAGTCGCGGCTGGTCGCGGGCGCTGCGCTGGGCCAGCGCCATCAGCGCCATGATGCCGCCCTCGCCCTTGTTGTCGGCGCGCATGATGAACAGCAGGTACTTCACCGACACCACGAGAATCAGCGACCAGAACACCAGGCTCAGCGCACCAAGCACGTTGTCGTGCGTGGCCGGCACGCCGTGCACCCCGAACACTTCCTTGAGCGTGTACAGCGGACTGGTGCCGATGTCGCCATAGACCACGCCGACGGCACCGAGGGCCAGGGCCGCCACGCGCCGCTTGGATGAAACATGCATTGCAGGAACTCCCGACGATGGCGCTGCCATCGCTGCAGGCCACGGCCGCACCGCCCGGTGCGCACCTGCGTGGCAAGGCGCGCATTCTGGACAAACGGGCGTAAGAAAGGGGGCCGGGAACGGCGCCGCGGCATAAAATCTGCGTAAAATTTGCGGCACTGCGGCACTGCGTCCGCCCACGGACCCCAGCCATGCGCGTCGTCGCCGTCAGCGTCGCCCTGCCCCGATCGGTCGCCCACGGCCGCAGCACCGTGTCGACCGGTATCTTCAAGCACCCCGTGAACGGACCGGTGCGCGTGCGCGCCGAACAACTGGAAGGCGACGGACAGGCCGATCGCGTGCACCACGGCGGTCCCGACAAGGCCGTCTACGCCTACGGCCACGAGCACTACGCGTGGTGGGAACAGACGCTGGGCTGCGCGCCGCTCCCGCCCGGCCAGTTCGGCGAAAACCTCACCGTGGCCGGGCTGGACGAGTCGGTACTGTGCGTGGGCGACCAGTTGGCCATCGGCAGCGCTCGGTTCGTGATCACCCAGCCGCGCGTGCCCTGCTTCAAGCTGGGGCTGCGCTTCGGCGACCCGTCCATGCCGCGGCGCTTCTCCCGATCGCTGCGCAGCGGCGTCTACCTGCGCGTGCTGGAACAGGGCGAGTTGTCTGCCGGCGACACGGTCGACGTGGTGGCGCCAGCCGAGCGCCGGATCACCATCCGCGCCCTGTTCGCGGCCTACCTCACGCCCAACGAGCGTGATTCGCAGGACGTGCTGGCAGCCGCGCTGACGGTGCCCGGACTGTCCGCCGCATGGCATGCGCAGATCAGCGAGCGGCTGGCGCGTCGCGGCCATCCATCGGCGGATTGAACCTTCCGATTCGTGCTCTTCGCCGATCCCGACGACCTGCCGCTGGAGCTGTACGAGGTGCCGGCCGGCAGCTGATCCGACCCCGGCGGCTCGACCCGCAAGGTCGACCGATGCGCGACAGTCGCACATATAAAAAAACCCGCAGCCTGGCGGGTTTTTGTGTCTGCGGGATCTCTGTGCGAGTCCCGAACTCTTCAATTGGTGCCAAGGGGGGCAACGAAAAGCCTTTTGTGATGCGGGCTAGAAGGATTCGGAAAAAAAGTTACCGCAAAATCTACCGCCTTTCATGGGCGACGCCCGGCGGGTGCTGCCGCCTGTTTTCTTACCCTTTGCCATCGCACTTCGGTCGCACTTTGCGACGCGCTGACGCCACGCAAGCCGCACCGCCAAGCCTTTCTCAAGCTGGCCCGACGTCAAGTCGCTCAAGGTCAAGTTTCCGCAGCCATCGCGCGCGCGTATTTCTCCGAAAATCGGGAACTGGATCATGGCGCTTCTCCTGGGCATCGACTTGGAACGTCAGTCCCTTGATTTGGCGTAATTAACCGCTTCGATTGCATCCTCAAAAAAATATCCATCGAAGAGATAACGATCACCTTCACGGGTAATGCCGTAGCTCTTTATCGTCTCCTCGGTAGGCACCGACGGCAACGGATTTGAAATAATGACATCGCATTGCGGCGAGACACCACGCGTGTTGAACTCGATCCTGCGTAGCTCTTCGATCACCGCTGCACCAGCCCACAGCAGGCAGGAGGCCACAAAGGTGGCGATCATGAGCATGATCTCTCCGCCCAGACTGAGGTTTGCCAGGGCGCCCCCCAAAAAGGCGCCCAGCAAAGCCACGCCACCGATTAGCTGCAAAACAAGGGCGATACCGCCTTCCCGTGGTCTGTCTTTCCGCATGGCATCTCCCCCCTTTAGCTTGCCTAGCATCCTACCCCTGCCCCGCAAACGCCGCCACCGCAGTGTCAAACTCGGCATCCGCCCCGGTCTTGGGCTTGGCGCCAATGACAAGGTCCGCCTGCACATCATTGCACCGGTGGCCGATCCTTCCAGCTTCCTACCGTGCGAACGGAGGTGTCAGGCCACGCTATTGTGTTCGGCGCTGCGCTCCGCCATCGAGCGCAAAGCGGAAACCTCACCGCAGCAGCTCCGGGAACCGGCGCCGGATACTCACGCAAAAAGCAGCGTTGCGGCGTTCCTCGATGGCAGCCAACTCGTCGTGTAGCCGGGCAAAGGTTGCCCAGCGCATGCCAGCGGGTTTGCCGTATGGCCGATCTTCCCCCACCTTCAGTTGCGCCTCGATTTTACGGGTACGCCGCCAGGTGCGTTGCACTTGATCTTCCGACTGTGACTGATAGCGCACGCGCAGGCAGTGCCGGCAGCCCCAGAGGGCGCCGGCCATGCACACCACGGCGACGCGATGGCCGCAGCGTGGGCAACGGAACCACGGCCGCGTGCCGCCGTAATGGCAGGCGGTTTGCTCCAGATACAGGGTGACGCGCACGGGGTCGCCGCTGGCGCCGTGGCAGTAGGCCAGCACCACAGCGCCGCCCGTCACGGTCACGCCAACGGCGCCGGTCTGCCGCTCGCCCATCGACCACGTTTGCGTGAACGCCGTGCCCGGTTTCAGCAGGCCGCGCGCGTGCAGGTAGCGCACGTCCAACCGTTTCAAGGATTCGATGCGGACGTTTTGCGCGGGCCGCCCGGCGCCATGACGCGAGCCGCCACGGCTCACGATGGATTCGCCACAGAATACGAAATCATTAGGCTAAGTCCCTTTTTTCAGTCGTGATAGCGAAGCCGGCGCAGACGTGCCGCTGCATCGGGTAATGCGAGCCGTTGCCAGCGCCGCAGGTGCCCATGCCGGCCTCGGGGTTAATCGTGTCCGGCGTGAAGTGGGCGCAGCCTTCGCACGTAACGCGCGGACGCGGGATGTAGCCGCCAGCTTGGCGAACAAAGCACCACGGGCAGCCCAGCGCGCGCGGCCAGCCGCCGACCATCGGCAGGGCAGCGGCCATGCCCGGATGCGCCCATACCGGGCCGCAGTGGGCGCAGTGCATCGGCGCCGTGTGGCCGGCAGGCACTCGCCCGGCTTGGCGGTCTAGCGTGTCGCGCCAGGCCATCAGGTAGCTTTCCAGAAACCGGCGCGTGATCGCCGGCCCATTGATCGCCAGCACGTCCGCCGCTTGCTGCGCGGTCGCCTCCAGTTCGGCCAGCGGCATGCACTCGACGGTTGCCGCCTCGACGTCCAGGCGTGCCGCCATCGCCAGCAGAAATGCCCGCGTTCGCTCGGGGTCACGTTTTGGCGTGGGGACAGTGGGGACAGTGGGGACACGTTGCGGCGCAACGGTTTGCGCGTCCCCAGCATGTCCCCACCTTTCAGGCGAGTGGGGACAAACGGCCGGCTTGTGTTTGGCAAGGATCGCGGCGAGCGTCATAGCTCGATCTCCCACAGTGTCGGCGTGATCCGGTACACGCGGGCGCTGCGCCCATCGGGCAATCGTTCCTTGCGCGTCAGTCGCTCGGCACTCTCCGGCAGCAGCGCGCCATGCGTGGCCAGCACGCGTGCGACGGCCGAAGCATCAAAGCCTTTCGTGACCTCGCGGCGGAATGCTTCGACCTCCACGTAATACTCGGGGCCGGCGTCGGTCTGGCGTCGATAGCCGGCGCGGTTGGCGGTGCGCGGCCCATCGGCATAAGCGCCCCAGGCAGTGAATCGGGCCTCCCCGTGCGCCTCCAGGAACGCCCGCACCATTGCCACCATCGCCGCCGGTTCCGCATTGCCCTTGCCACCGCGCGCGGCGAGCCAGTCACGAAAGCAGGCGCGTGCGGCGTGCTCGGCTTCCTCCGCTGCCCAGCCGGTCAAACCGTAGTGCGTGGCGAGCATTCCGGCAGCGGCGATCAAGGCGAAGCGTTGAGCCACGCGCCGCACCTGCCCATCGTCGGCGCCGCTGGCCAGCTCTCCGGTTAAGGCGTCGCGCATGGCAGCCAGTGCGGTGCGGTTGCCTTCAACGTCCGCCGTCAACGCCTCCAGGAAGGCCGGCAGCGCGTGCCCGTAGTGGGTCGCTGCCGCCGCCTTCAATTGTTCGGCGAACAGGCCAGGCGCTACGCCACCGGGGACCCGATCGAAAAGGCCAAGGCCGGCGCCCGCGTCCGCTGGCACGTCGATAACCCGCACCTCTTGCCCAGCCCGCAAGGTGCCGCCGGCTTGCGTCACCAGATCGCCTAGGCTCACTTCGCCCGATGAAAGGAACAGCAGCCGCCAGCGTGCCGCTGCGCGTGCGCCACCGCTGCGGTTCGCACGGCCCTTGCCTTGCCCGTTGGCGAGCATGTAGGCCACGCCGGCCGCGTGGCGTGGGTCAAGCTCGCCGATTTCGTCCAGGATCAGTAGCAGATCAGAGTGCAGCGACGCGACGCCCTCCAATGCGTTATCCGTCTGCCGCCACGTCCGCACGAATCGCTCCGGCAGGCCGAACACCGAACCGCTTAGCTGCAATGCAGTGGACTTGCCCACGCTGGAGCTGCCGCGAAGATGAAAGCCGCCGCCTTCGTTGCCCAGCAGCCCCATGCAAGGCCCGGCAAAGGCCGCAGCGATGGCGAGCACCAGCCGGCTATTGCCCGCGCAGGGCATGGCAACTTGTTCGCGCCATCCTTCCAGCGTTCCCGCTTGCGACAGGGCGATGCCGTCCAGTGACGCGGCCTGATAAATGACCGGCTCCGCTATGTCATTGAACGTGCGGGCCGGGAGCGCGAACGCCTCGCCATGCCATCCGGTGCGCGTGACACAGCGCGCGGCCGTGTCGGGCTTGGCCCATTGGATGTATTCCAGCAGGCGCCGCCGCCGGGTTGCGTCGGTAGCGATCTCCAGCCCTTGCCGCAGCAGCTCGGCGCGCAGCTCCGCCCCATCGCCTGCCATCAAGGTCATAGGCATGGCCCAGCGATGCTCCAAGCCGTCGCGGTCGGCGAACACCAGCAAGCGTCCCCACTCATTGCCGCCGGGGTCGCGCGTGGTGGCGTCGACCACCATCGGCGAGCATATCCACTCGGGTTCCTTTTCGGTTTCCTGCCCAGATTCCCTATCCACCTCGGTGCCGATCCAGTAGACGCCAGGCATGCGACAGGCTTGATGTTTTACAAGCTCGAAGCGTGCGCGAGGGCGGGTTTTGTCCCCACTGTTGGCCGCTACCGGGGACAGGTTGGGGACGTCGCGGCCGTTGGTGTGCAACGTGTCCCCAGTGTCCCCGCTGTCCCCAGCGGAAAAGACAGGGGCCGGCTTGGAAACCTCTTGCGCGCTTGCCACCGCCAGGCGGATCAGCTCCGCCGGTCGCGCGTTCATGCCTCACCCCCGCGCATGACATCGTTGAAGTCATTGAACGGTGCCGGCGGTATCGCCACGGTGCCGCCGATTGCCTCGGCTGCCGCGCGCGCCGCCGTGAGTCCGGGATTGCCGGCGGTTTGCGTATCGTTGTCGGCGCACACGGTGATGGCCGCGTGCGGATACTTCGCGCGCAGCACCTTGGCCACGGGCAACAGATTCCCGCAGTCGAACGCCACCGCCACCGGGTGCCCGGTCGCCTCGTGGATACTGGCCGCCGTGGCGTAGCCTTCCGCGACGCACAGCACGCCCGCCACGGGGCCGCCGATGGCGTGATACAGGCCGCGCTTGCGCCCGCCGTACAGGAACCGCTTGGCGCCGTCCGGTGCGATCGTCTGCACGTTCCACAAGGCGCCGTCCCCATCGCGCAGCGGGATCAGCAGCCGGTCGTCACGCTGGCGGATGCCGTGGGCTGGCGTGCCCTTGGCCAGCAGGTAGGGATGCGCGCACGGTGGCGCCGCTTGCGCCCACAGCGCCATCGCGCGGCCTTGGGCTTCGTGCGCCAGGGCCAGCCGCTGCGCCTCGCGTGCGCGCTTGGCCTCCGTGATGGCCGCCTCGATGCGCGCCCGCTCCGCCGGGGTCAGGCGGTCGCGGCTGCCGCTGCACCAGGTCTCATGCTGCCCGGTGCGCCAGTGGCCAAACGCGCCGCTGGCCAGGCCGTCCAGGTGCAGCACTGCCCAGCCGTTGCGCGCGCCGCGCTTGTCGCCCTCGACGTGGAACCGGCACAGCGCGCCATCGGCTTCGATGCGATCGGGTTCGGTCGGGATGATGCCGGCGTGGCGGATGGCGCCCAGAAAATCGGCGCGTGCGCTGTGGCCGCTGGCGCTTGCGGTTATTCCCGCCCGCACGGCGCTGCCGTACAATGCCGACAGGGTAGCCAAATAAGCCGGGTTGCCTTTGCGTTCGATCCCCGACCCACGCCCGCCAGCGTGGTTTTTTTCGTTGAGCCGGTTCATGCCGCGTTCGCCGGGTCGGCATCGCCGGCCATGACCTTCTGAAAATCGGCCAGGTCGGCGCGGTGATAGCGGACCATGCGGGCGCCGATCTTGCGATAGCGCGGGCCTTTGCGCAGGGCGCGCCAGTTGCGCAGGGTGCGGACGGCCGTGGAAAGAATCGCGGCGGCTTCGTTTTCGTCGATCAGGTCGCCGGGTTCCAGCTTGGCGATGGGTTGGGGGACATTGGTTTGCATCGTGGAATCTCCAGGTACGCACCCGGTTATCGGGTGACCATGGCTGATTCCACGCGAGCTAGAGCTCTAGCTTGCAACTGTCTCGATAGAATGGCTTGGAAGCCTCATCACACAAGGGATTACATAGTTTTTAGCTAGGGCTAGCTCTTTTGCTTGCGCGAATTTGCTTGATGCGCGACTCGCTCACGCCTTCCTCGCTCGCTACGGTTTTCAGCCAATCACGAACGCCTTTAGCCCTCAACTCTTGGCAGCGCGCCTCGATTCGTTCGGCTCGCATTAGTGCAGCGGCACGGCCGGGTTCCATGTGCACTTCGATCATTGCCGAAGCCGCGAACAGCTCAACATCCCCACGGCTCAGCAGCAGATCTCGTTGTCCAGCCAACACGCGGATGCCCGTGCATGGCATGTGCGTCAACGGATCACGCGCCGTGATGCTGCCATTACGTATCGCGTCCACCAGACCCGTCATGAATTGCTCCTCGGCCGCGGCACGAAGCATGCCGTGCGTTAGTGCATCGTCGTCGATGCAACAACCTAGAGCCCAATCCGGCCTTTCCTCGCTGCTATCGAATGCTCGCGTGTAGTTCTCCCACTCCGATTCAGTCATGGGGAACGATGGCGGCGTTAGCTTCGCACGCTCCCATATTGCCGCCAGCACGATGTTGTCGCCGTCGGAGAGCATAGAGCCGCGCGCGTTTGGCGCATTGAATCGCAAGGGGTACGACACGCGGCGGCCTTGTACCTCCGGCCACCTCGCCAGTGCCAACAGCGCGGCGGTTTCGTCCAGGGTGAACATCTGCTTGTCTGCCGCAACGTGGACAATGTTGGCTTGCGTAGCGTTCATCGCGCCTACCTCTTGCGCCCTCCAATAGGTGCCGCGCCAGCCGGGGAAGGTGCCCGGTGTTCGCCCCGTCGGGCTAGGCGCGGCGTGAAAAGGATCAGGCGGTTTTGCGGTGCATCGGTATGACGTTGCCGCCAGCGCGCAGCCCGTCGACATAGTCGGCCCACGCCTGCATCATCCGCTTGCGTTCGTCCAGGTACTGCGCCGCGTGCGTATAGGCCTCGCGGACCTTGTTCGATTCGGCATGCGCGAGCTGGCGCTCGATGGCGTCTGCGTTCCAGCCCATTTCATTCAACCGGCTGGCCGCCATGCTGCGGAAGCCGTGGCCGGTCATTTCGTCGGTGCCGTAGCCCAGCCGGCGCAGGGCGGCGTTCACGGTGTTCTCGCTCATCGGGCGGCTGGCGCTGCGCAGGCCAGGAAAGACGTAGCGCCCTGCGCCAGTCAGCGGGTACAGGTCGCGCAGGATCGTCACGGCTTGCGATGACAGCGGCACGATGTGCGCTGCCTTCATCTTCATGCGCTCGGCGGGGATGCGCCAGACGGCACCGTCCATGTCGATCTCGCTCCACTCGGCCCTGCGCAGTTCGCCGGGGCGCACGAACACCAGCGGCGCCAGCTTCAAGGCGGCGAGCGTGACGGGCTGGCCAGTGAAGCCGTCGATGGCGCGCAGCAGTTCGCCCATCTTGGCCGGGTCGGTGATGCTGGCGTGATGTTTGTTCTTGGGCGGCTTCAAGGCGCCGCGCAGGCTGGCGGTCGGGTCGGCCTCGGCCTTGCCTTCCAGCATCGCCCAGCGGAACACCTGCCCCGCCTTGATCTTGGCGCGCTTGGCGGTTTCCAGCTTGCCGGTGGCCTCGACCTTGCGCAGCGCGTCCAGCAGCAGGCGCGGCGTGACCTCGGCAATGGCCGTACTGCCGATTTCGGGGAACAGGAAGGTCTCCAGAATCCAGCGCGACTTGTTCGCTGTGACCTCGGCCACGTCCTGCCGCGCCATCCACGCCCGCGCAACAGCCTCGAAGGTATCGCCTGCCGCCTCCACGGCAGCCACCTTGGTGGCCTTGGCTTCCTGCCGGCTGGCACCGGGGTCGATGCCATCCGCTACCAGCTTGCGGGCCGCCTCGCGCTTGTCTCGCGCTTGGCGCAGGGTAACGTCCGGGAAGGTGCCCAGGCTCAAGGTGTTGCGTTTGCGGGTGCTTGGGCGCCGGTAATCAAAGCGCCACCAGCGCGCACCGTCCGGCCTCACCAGCAGGTACATGCCGCGTTCGTCGGCCAGCTTGTACGGCTTCGCCTGCGGCTTGGCATTGGCGACGGCGGAAGGGGTCAGCATGACGGTATCCTCGCGGCGAGTTACCGGACGGGCGCCGGGTTACCGTCAACACTACCGTCAAAATTGCGGTAACTCAACGGTAAGCCGGGGAGCCAGCGGGACGCTATCCAGGCAGTAGGCAAAGAAAAAGCCCTGAAAAACAGGGCTTTAGGTATGTTGCGTGACGTTGTGTGATGCTCAATTGGTGCCCAAGGGGGGACTCGAACCCCCACGACTCTCGTCGCTACCACCTCAAGGTAGTGCGTCTACCAATTCCGCCACCTGGGCAGGTGTGTCTCGACTTACTTCGCCGACGAGGCCGGAGCCGGCACGTCGGTGTTCTTCGTGGCGGGCGCGGCGGGAACATCGGAACCCGGAGCCACCTTCGCCGCCTGCGGAACATCGCTGTTCACCGGCGCGGCGGGCTGCGCATTCTGGGAGGCCGGGGCTTTCTTGGCAAGCCCTGCCATCACGCCCAGATCGTCGGTCGACTGCTGCGGCGCGCCGCTGTGGCTGAGGTACATGCCCATGCCGAGGCTGAGCAGGAAAAACAGGCCGGCCAGCACGGCCGTGGCGCGGCTCATGAAGTTGGACGAGCCGCGGGCACCGAACACGGTGGCCGAGGCACCGCCGCCGAAACCCGAACCGGCATCGGCACCGGCGCCGCGCTGCATGAGGATCAACACGATCATCGACGCGGCGACCAGGATGTAGAACACGCTGAAAATGACGAACATGTCGGTATGGATTCCGTTGCGCTCAACGAGCGGCCGAGCAGATGCCGAGAAAATCGGCGGCCAGCAGGCAGGCACCACCCACCAGACCACCATCGACATCCGGCTGCGCGAACAATTCCGCGGCATTCGATGCCTTGACGCTGCCGCCGTACAGCAGCCGCGTCAGACCGCCAATCATAGCATCCTCGTTCACGAGTTGGCTACGCAGAAAGGCGTGCACCTGCTGGGCCTGCCCGGGGCTGGCGGTGCGTCCGGAGCCGATCGCCCAGACCGGCTCGTAGGCGATCACGGCGGTGTCGAACGGGGCGATGCCGACATGATCCAGCACGGTGCGCAGCTGCCGCTGCACCACCGCTTCGGTCTGCCCGGCATCGCGCTCGGCCAGCGTCTCGCCCACGCACAGGATCGGGGTCAGGCCGCCGGCCAGCGCCGCGGCGAACTTGCGCGCCACCAGCGCGTCGCTCTCGGCGTGATACTGGCGGCGCTCGGAATGGCCGACCAGCACCCACTCCGCGCCGACGTCCTTGAGCATGGCGCCGGACACCTCGCCGGTATAGGCGCCCTGGCCCTCGTGCTCGCTCAGGTCCTGCGCACCCAGCGCCAGACCGGCTGCCTGGCAGGCTTGCGCCACCAGCCCGACATAGGGAAACGGCGGAATCAGCAGCACGTCGATGTCCGGCGAGGACGCGGCGGCGAGCTCCGCCACCAGCCCCTGCGCCATCGAGCGGCTGCCGTGCATCTTCCAGTTGCCTGCCACGAGCTTCTTGCGCATGAGGATGCCCCGCAAAAAAACGCGAGCTTAGCGATGCGGCCCCGATTCGGACAATCCGGCCGTGGCGTGGGGTACGGCGCAGCGGTCAAGATAGACGTCTTTGCGAGCGAGGATCCGCGATGACTGCCACCCGCCCCCTGAGCCTGGTCACCGGCGCGTCCGCCGGCATCGGCATGGCATTCGCCCGCGCACTGGCCGCCCGCGGCCACGACCTGGTGCTGGTGGCGCGGCGGGAGGATCGGCTGCGGGCGCTGGCGGACGAACTGCGGCGCACGCACGGCAGCAGTTGCGAGGTGATCGCGGCCGACCTGGCCGATCCCGCGGCGCCCGAATCGCTGTGCCGCGAACTTTCATCGCGCGGCCTGCAGGTGGACTGGCTGATCAACAACGCCGGCTACGGCCTGCCCGGCACGCTGGTCGCCAATCCGTGGCAGGCGCATGCCGATTTCATCCAGGTGATGATGACGGCGCCGACCGAACTGGCCTGGCGCTTGCTGCCCGGCATGCGCAGGCGCGGTCACGGCCGTATCGTCAATGTGGCCTCGCTGGCCGGCTTCGTGCCGGGCACCGCCGGGCACACGCTGTACGCGGCCTCCAAGGCCTATCTGATTAAGCTGTCGCAGTCGCTGGCGCTGGAGAACCGCGATGCCGGCGTGCACGTGAGCGCGCTGTGCCCCGGCTTCACCCGGTCGGAGTTCCACGACGTCACCGGCACGCGGCAGAAGATGAATGCGATGCCGGGCTTCATGTGGCTGACCGCCGAGGAGGTGGCGCGCGAGGGCATCGAGGCGGTGGAGCGCGGCGCGGTGGTCCACGTGCCGGGGCGGGTCAACCGCGCCATCAAGGCGATCGCCGAGTCGCTGCCGGACCGGCTCGCGCTGTGGCTGTCGCATCGCCAGTCCGGGCGCTATCGCAACCACCACGATTGAGCCGCCCGCCCTTGCGCTACTGTGTGGCGCTCACGCCCTGCACCGAGATCGCCGAGCATGTCGCTGTTTCCAAGGCACCCGGCCATGCGCCCGCTGCCATACCGCAAGCCCACCGAAGGCCGCGACTACTGGGTGGTCGACGACGCGCTGCCCAACCCCGACGAGGTGCGCCGCCGCTGCCTGGCCAAGACCCAGTGGGAGTTCGGCTATCCCACCACGGGCGAAGTGTGGCCGGGCATGCGCGCCAGCGACGCGCTCGAAGCCGGCGAACTGGCGGCGATCGAGGCGAAGGTACGCCAGCTCACCGGCACCAGCCGCCTGTGGGTGGAGCAGACGCCGGAAGGCCAGCATCTCAACCACAACTGCGTGCAGGTGGTCGGCTCCACCGAGGGCGCGGTGAAACCGCACACTGATTCGCTGAACCTGTGCCGCTACGCTGCGGTGCTCTACCTGCACCCGGATGCACCGGACCGCTGCGGCACCAGTTTCTTCCGCCAGCGCATGCCCAACGGCCAGCTCGGCGGCAACATGGTGATGCCGCCGCACCGCCACCTGGTGGACGCACTTGGCGCCCGCTTCGTGGCGCCGACGGCCTTCGTCGAGGACGTACGCGTCCCCCATCGCTACAACCGGCTGCTGGTCTACAAGGCCAACATCATCCACAGCGCGTCGGCGTACTGGGGCCTGGATGGCCCGGAGTCGAAGCGGATGACCGCCGTGTTCTTCTGGATGGCCTGACGCGACACGGTGAGCCGAAGCTCCCCGTGCTTGCTGCCTTCGCACGCGCATCCGATCAGATCAGCCCGCTCAAATCAACTTGATCTCGCGCAACCGCTGCAGCAGGTATTCGTGCGAGGTGATCGAGCTGTCGTAGCGGCTGGGGTTGTCCGGCGTGATGCATTCGGGCACCGGATCAAGCACGACATCAGGGTTGGGGTGCAGGAAGAACGGCACCGAGTAGCGCGGCTTGCGCGCGTTGTCGTTCTTCGGGTTGACCACGCGATGCGTGGTGGACGGATACACGTGGTTGGTCAGCCGCTGCAGCATGTCGCCGATGTTCACCACGATGGCATCGCCCTCGGTGGTGATCGGCAGCCACTCGCCCTCGCGGGTGAGCACTTCCAGTCCTTCGGCGCTGGCGCCGACCAGCAGGGTGATGAAGTTGATGTCCTCGTGCGCGCCGGCGCGCACGTTGGGGATGTCGTCCCGGGTGATCGGCGGGTAGTGGATCGGCCGCAGGATCGAATTGCCCAGGTCGGTCTTGTCCTCGAAGTAGTTCTCCGGCAGGCCGACGTGCAGCGCCAGCGCGCGCAGCACGCGCGTGCCGAGCGCGTCCAGCGCCTCGAATAGGCCGTAGCCGTAGCGCTTGAAGTCCGGCACCTCGGTCGGCCACAGGTTGGGCGCCATCACGTCGGCGAACTTCGAATCGCGCGGAATCTCACGCCCCACGTGCCAGAACTCCTTGAGATCGGGGTGCGCGCTGTCCTTGGCGGTTTCCACCTTGAACGGCGTGTAGCCGCGCGCACCGCCGGAACCGGGCACGTGGTACTTCATCTTGGTTTCGGTGGGCAGCGCGAAGAAGCGCTGGAACGCGTCGTAGGCGCCGTCGACCAGCGCCTTGTCGATGCCGTGGCCGCTGATGCAGCAGAAGCCGAACTCGCGGTAGGCCGCGCCAAGCTCGGCGACGAAGGCGTCGCGGTCGGTGTCGTAACGACGGATGTCGAGGGTGGGAACGTTCTTCATGGCGACTCCAGGTTGGCGTGCGGTCGATTTCATCCGCCACCGCAAGGGCGGGGCACGTCGGGCCAATCCTTGGCGACCTGGGTTACAGCTAGGGATGCTCCCTAAAGCAGGCTCACGAGCGTTCGAGGGCGGATGTTACGACGTCCGCCAGCGTCTGTGCCAACGCCTGCACTTCGGCGGCATCGGCCGCCTCCACCGTCACGCGCACCACCGGCTCGGTGCCGGAGGCGCGCAGGAAGACGCGACCTCGCCCCTCCAACTGCGCCTGCGCCCGCGCCACGGCGGCGGCCACGTCGGCGTGCTCGAGCACGCCGCGCGCGTTGCCGGCCACGCGCACGTTGAGCATCACCTGCGGCAGCTTGACCAGCCCGCGGCGGGCTTCGGCGAGATCCTGTCCGGCCCCGGCCAGCGCCTCGAGCACCGCCAGCGCGGCGACGATGCCGTCGCCGGTGGTGGCGCGGTCCAGGCACAGGATGTGGCCGGAGGTTTCGCCGCCCAGCACGCCGCCGTGCTCGCGCAACTGCTGCAGCACGAAGCGGTCGCCGACGTTGGCGCGCAGCAGCGGCACATCCATCGCGCGCAGCGCCTGTTGCAGCCCGTAGTTACTCATCAAGGTGCCAACCACCGGCCCCTTGAGCAGCCCTCGCGCGCGCCAGCTGCACGCCAGCACGTAGAGGATGTCGTCACCGTCGGCGAGCACGCCGTGGCGATCCACCAGCAGCACCCGGTCGCCGTCACCGTCGAAGGCGATGCCGATGTCCGCGCCGCGCCCGATCACCGCCTGCTGCAGCGCCTCGGGGTGGGTCGAGCCCACGCCGCGGTTGATGTTGAAGCCATCCGGCGCATCGCCGATGGCGCTGACCTCGGCGCCCAGCTCGGCGAACACCTTGGGCGCCACCTGGTAGGTCGCGCCGTGCGCGCAGTCCAGCACGATCTTCATGCCGTGCAGGCCTAGATCCTCCGGCACCGTCGCCTTGCACGACTCGGCGTAGCGCGCCACCGCGTTGTCGATGCGGCTCGCCTTGCCCAGGCGCTCGGACGGCACGGTGACGAAATCGCGCTCCAGCTCGGCCTCTATCGCCAGCTCGATCGCGTCGGACAGCTTCTCGCCGCTGGCGGAGAAGAACTTGATGCCGTTGTCCGCGTACGGATTGTGCGAGGCGCTGATCACGATGCCGGCGTCCGCGCGCAGTGAACGGGTGAGGAACGCCACCGCAGGGGTCGGGATCGGACCGAGCAGCTTGACGTCGACACCGGCGGCGACCAGTCCGGCCTCCAGCGCCGACTCGAACATGTAGCCGGAAATGCGCGTGTCCTTGCCGATCACCACCGACGGGCGCCTGGCGCCGCTGCCCTGGCCGGCGAGCACGGCGCCGGCGGCGCGACCGAGCTTGAGCATGAAATCGGCGCTGATCGGCCACTCGCCGGCGCGGCCGCGGATGCCGTCGGTGCCGAAGTAATTGCGTTGGGTCATGGGTCGATCCTTTGCTGAAGACGAAGCCGCGCCGCGGCGGGCTTCGCCACGTCATTCGTCGTCGGGCCAGCGCGGCGCAGCAGGGCCGGCATCCTTGCGCCGGGCCGGGCGGTGGGCATCCACCGCCTGCCACACCGCCAGTGCGTCGACGGTCGCGGCCACGTCGTGCACGCGCACCAGTCGGGCGCCGTGCTGCACGGCAATCAGCGCTGCGGCCACGGAGCCGGCGGCGCGCTCGGCCGGCGCGCTGCGCCCGGTGATCGTGCCGATCATCGATTTGCGCGAGAGCCCGGCGTACACGCCCGCGCCGAGGTCGGCGAAGCGGCGCAGCTCGCGCAGCAGTGCGAGGTTGTGCTCCAGCGTCTTGCCGAAGCCGAAACCCGGGTCGACCAGCACCTTGCGCCGATTCATGCCGGCCAGCTCGCAGGCGAACAGCCGGTCGGTGAGGAAGCGGTGCACTTCGCCCACCACGTCGTCATAGTGCGGATCGTCCTGCATGCCGCGCGGCTCGCCGCGCATGTGCATCAGGCACACCGGCACGCCGAGCGAGGCGGCGGCGTCCAGCGCGCCCTCGCGGCGCAGCGCGTAGACGTCGTTGATCATGCCCGCGCCGGCGGCCACCGCCGCGCGCATCACCTCGGGCTTGGAGGTGTCGATCGAGATCGGCACGGCGCAGCGCGCGGCCAGCGCCTCGATCACCGGCAGTACCCGTGCCAGTTCCTCGTCCAGCGGCACATCGGCCGCGCCGGGGCGGGTCGATTCGCCACCTACGTCGAGCATGTCCGCGCCCTGCTCCACCATCGCCAGGCCGTGGGCCACGGCGGCGTCGAGATCGGCGTACAGGCCGCCGTCGGAGAACGAGTCGGGGGTGACGTTGAGGATGCCCACCACGCGCGGGCAGTTCAGCGCGAGCGGACGGCCGTTGCAGTCGAGCACGGTGGCGAACAGGTCGGCGGCGGACATCGTCGGCGCCTCAGCCCGGCCCGCTCAGCGCGCCCATGTGCTGGCGGTAGTAGCGCAGCTCGTCGATGGAATCGCGGATGTCCGACAGCGCGGTGTGCGCCGAATCCTTGCTGAAGCCCTTGGCCACCTCCGGCGCCCAGCGGCGCGCCAGCTCCTTGAGCGTGGACACGTCGAGGTTGCGGTAGTGGAAGTAACGCTCCAGCTGCGACATCTGCCGATGCAGGAAGCGGCGGTCCTGGCAGATCGAGTTGCCGCACATCGGCGATTTGCCGGGCGGCACCCAGGCCTTGAGGAAATCCACTGTCGCCCGTTCCGCTTGGGCGTGGTCGGTGGTCGAATCGAGCACGCGCTGCCACAGCCCCGAGCGGTTGTGCTGGTTGCGGTTCCAGCTGTCCATCGACTCCAGCCTATCCAGCTCGTGGCGGATCGCGAACACCGGCCCTTCGGCCAGCACGTTGAGATCCCTGTCGGTGACGATGGTGGCGATTTCCAGGATGGAATCGGCGTCCGTGTCGAGGCCGGTCATCTCCAGATCGATCCAGATCAGGTGGTTTTCGTTGGCTTGGCTCATGCGTCCTCCTGGGCCGCGAGAGTCTAGCAGTAGCCATGCCCGGGCCCGCCGCGCATGCGATCATCGCCCGATGCAGACCTTCTTCTGGCACGACTACGAAACCTTCGGCGCGGACAGCCGGCGCGATCGCCCGGCACAGTTCGCCGGCATCCGCACCACGATGGAACTGGAGATCGTCGGCGAGCCCGTGATGTTTTTCGGCAAGCCGCCGCGCGATGCGCTGCCGCACCCCGAGGCCTGCATGATCACCGGCATCACGCCGCAGCAGGCCGAGCGCGAGGGGGTGATCGAGGCGGAATTCGCCGCCCGCGTGCACGAGCAGCTGGCCGAACCGGGCACCTGCGGCGTGGGCTACAACTCGCTGCGTTTCGACGACGAGTTCACCCGCCAGCTGCTGTACCGCAATTTCTTCGATCCCTATGGTCGCGAGTGGGAGAACGGCAACTCCCGCTGGGACCTCATCGACCTAGTGCGCATGTGCGAGGCGCTGCGCCCGGAAGGCATCCACTGGCCCACCCGCGAGGACGGTTCGCCCAGCTTCAGGCTGGAGCATCTGGCCAGGGCCAACGGCCTGCAGCAGGAGCGCGCGCACGATGCCCTCTCCGATGTACATGCGCTGATCGACCTGGCGCGGCTGATCCGCGTGCGCCAGCCGCGCCTGTGGGACTGGCACTTCGCCCTGCGCCGCAAGCAGCGCGTGTTCGAGCAATTGGACGTGGCCGGCATGACGCCGCTGGTGCACGTGTCCTCGCGCTACCCGGCCAGCCAGCACTGCCTGACCCTGATCGCCCCGCTGGCGCTGCACCCGACGCGGCCAGGCGAGGTGATCGTCTACGACCTGCGTTTCGATCCGGCTGAGCTGATCGCGCTGGACGAGGAAGACATCGCCGACCGCGTGTTCACCGCCCGTGCCGACCTGCCCGAGGGTGTCGAACGCATCGCGCTGCGCACCGTGCGCGCGAACCGTGCACCGGCGCTGGCGCCGCTGTCGGTGCTCAAGGGGGCGGACCTCGATCGCCTGCAGCTCGATCCCCAGCGCTGCCTGGCGCACGCCGACACGCTGCGCGCCGCCGCCGGTCTGCGCGAGAAAGTGCAGCGCCTGTTCCAGCAGGCCGCCGCCATGCCGAAGGCGGACGACCCCGAGCTGGCGCTGTACGACGGCTTCCTGCCCGATGCCGACAAGCGCCTGCTGGCCGAGGTCCGCGGCATGCCGCCGGAGCAGCTGGCGACGCGCACCTTCGCCTTCCGCGACCCGCGCTACGCCGAGCTGCTGTTCCGCTACCGCGCGCGCAACTGGCCGCACACACTCGGCGCCGACGAACGCGCGCGCTGGGATGCGTTCCGCCGCGACCGTCTGACGCGCTCCACGCCGCTCACCGGCCTCACCCTGGACGAGTACGCCGCGCGCCTTGCGCAGCTGCGCGACGACCCTTCCTGTGCCCACCATCAAACCCTGTTCGACCAGCTCGCCGCCTGGGGCCGCGAGCTGGCCGACGAGATCACGCCGCTTGCCTGACGTCACCGACCATGCCCGTCGCCTACTTCTCGCCCGCCACCTTCCGTTTTCTCCGCGCGCTCGATCACCACAACAGCCGCGAATGGTTCCACGACCACAAGGCGGACTACGAGCGGCACGTGCGCGAACCGTTCCTCGCCCTGATCGCCGACATGCAGGCGCCGCTGGCCAAGATCAGCCCGCACTACCGCGCCGACACGCGCAAGAACGGCGGCTCGCTGTTCCGCATCCATCGCGACACACGCTTTTCCAACAACAAGCTGCCGTACAAGCCGTGGCAGGGCGCGCGCTTCTTCCACGAGCGCCGGCACGAGATCGCCGCACCGTCGTTCTACGTGCACATCCAGCCCGGCGACTGCTTCGCCGGCGGCGGCATGTGGCATCCGGAGCCCGACGACCTCAAGCGCATCCGCAGCTTCATCGCCGACAACCCGGCGGCGTGGAAGAAGGCCACGCACGGCAAGGCGTTCCGCGAGCGGTTCCAGCTCTGGGGCGAATCGCTGAGCCGGCCGCCGCGCGGCTTCGATCCCGCACACGAGCTGATCGACGACCTCAAGCGCAAGGATTTCGCCGCCGGCCAGGGCTTCGACGAGACAATTGCCTGCTCGCCCAAGCTGCTGCCCACGCTGGTGGACATCTACCGCCAGCTCGCCCCGCTCAACGACTACCTGTGCGCGGCGCAGGAGCTGGAGTTCTAGCCCTCGGTAGGAGCGCACCCTGTGCGCGAACGCTCCTGGCCCCGATACACGACAGGCATTCGCGCACAGGGTGCGCTCCTACCGGCGATGGCGGATGCTGGCGGTTTCAGTCACCGAGACTCGGCGGCATCCGCCTCTCGGTGCGCAGACCCGCGGCCACCACGACTGCCGCCAGCGCGGCCAGCGACACGTAGTACGCCGGCGCCAGCGGACCGAGGCCTTTCACCAGCGCGCCGATCAGCGGCGGGGTGATGCCGCCGAAAATCGCGTAGGCGACGTTGTAGGAGAACGACAGCCCGCTGAAGCGCACCGCCGGCGGAAACGCATGGACCATCACCGTGGGCACCACACCGACCACGCCCACCGCAAAACCTGCCAGCGCATACAGTGGCAGGAAATGCGCCCCGCCACGCTGCAGATCGAGATAGAGCACGCAGGTCGCCAGTGTCATCAGCACGGCGCCGACGGCCAGCGTGCGCGCCACGCCGAAGCGATCGGCCACCGCTCCGAACGCCAGACAACCCACCGCCAGCGCGAACGAGGCCAGGCTATTGCCCAGAAACGCCGTGGCGGGCGGCAGGTGGAACACCGCCTGCACCAGGGTCGGGGTCATCAGGATCACCACTACGATCGCCGCGGTGAGCGTCCAGGTCACCGCCATCGAGCGAGCGAGCGCACCGCGATGTTCGCGCAGCACGCGCTTCAGCGGCAGCTCGTCGGCCAGCGCGCGGCGCGCCTGCATCGCCTCGAACACCGGCGTCTCGCGCAGCCAGCGGCGCAGCCACACCGCGATGAAACCGAACACGCCGCCGGCCAGGAACGGCAGCCGCCAGCCGTAGTCGAGCAGTTGCTCGGGGGTCATGCGCTCGTGGATCGCCGCGGTGAGCAGCGAGCCGATCAGGATGCCCACCGTGAGCCCGCTGGTGAGGCTGGCGCAGGCGATGCCGACGCGACGCGCCGGCACGTGCTCGGCCACGAATACCCACGCGCCCGGCACTTCGCCGCCCACCGCGATCCCCTGCAGCACGCGCAACGCCAGCAGCAGCACCGGCGCCAGCACACCGATCTGCGCGTACACCGGCAGCAGACCGATCGCCAGCGTGGGCAGCGCCATCAGGAACACGCTCAGCGTGAACATGCGCTTGCGTCCCAGCAGGTCGCCGTAGTGCGCCATCACGATGCCGCCCAGCGGCCGCGCCAGATACCCCGCGGCAAAGATGCCGAACACCTGCAGCTGCGCCAGCCACGGCGCCGTGCCCCTGGGGAAGAACAGCTCGCTCAGCGGCACCGTGAGAAACACGAACACCACGAAGTCGTAGAACTCCAGCGCGCCGCCCAGCGCGGCCAACCCGAGCGTGCGCAGGTCGCCCCGGCTCAGGCGATCGATGGCGAACGGACCCTCCGCAGTGGTGTCGTGCATGCGCATCGCGTTTGCATTCAAAGGGCGGTCACGATAGCCGATGCCCGTATTTGTCGACCACGTCGCACTCGCGATGCGCTGTGGCAAGACCGCGGCAATCCGTCACTGCTAGATTCCATGCGCCGCCGCATGGTCGCCAGGGGAGACCACGGCGTCCTGCGGTGCCATGGGGATGGCACTCAACGAAGGTCGATCTGCCCGCAAGCCACGGAAGGTTTGTCCCCTCCGTGTCCGCGTCCTGCAGGGCGACCCCACACGCGGCGATGCCGCCTTGAGGGAGAGACAGCGATGCAACAACGCATGATGCTTTTGGGAGTGCTGGCGCTGGCCAGCGCGGGGGCGCAGGCCGCCACCGGCGTGGCGCTGGTACACGGCACCGGCAAGCAGACCGATGCCTACAACAGCTACTGGCAATCGGACATAGTCGAGGGCGTGCGCAAGGGCCTGACCGATCCGAACAACCTGCTGGTGGTGAACTGCGATTTCGACCAGTACATGTGGGACGACCGCGCCGCCGGCTGCCTGGCCGGCCAGCTCACCCACTTCATCCAGGCGCGCAACATCGACCGGCTTACCGTCATCACGCACTCCAACGGCGGCAACGTGATGCGCTGGATCCTGTCCAACCCCACCTACGACGCGCGCTACCCGGACATCATCCGGCGCATCGTCAAGGTCGATGCGATCGCTCCGTCCAGCGCCGGCACGCCGCTGGCCGATGCAGTGATCGCCGGCAACGTGTTCGAGAGCTCGCTGGGCTGGCTGCTCGGCTACAAGACCGACGCCGTGCGCCAGCAGCAGGTCGGCTGGATGGCCACCTACAACCAGTACTACCTGCTCGGCACCAGTGGCCGCCCCGCCCTGCCCGTGGCCTTCCGCGACGCGGTGGGCACCGACGTGGTGTCGGCCGTGTGGTCGAGCCAGGCCTACTGCGGCGGCTACCCCCAGAGCGTGGGGCTGGAGATCACCCAGAACTGGCTGGACAGCTGCTCGGACGGCTTCATCGAATGCTCCAGCGCGCAGGCCGCGGGCACGCTGTGGTTCAAGGACAGCGCCCGCACCAGCGGCGGCCAGGTGCTCAACCACAACCAGAGCCGGCGCGCCTGCTTCGGCCTGCCGTCGATCCTCGCCAACGACATCCAGGGATGACCATGATGAAGCCACGCACTCTCACCCTCGGCCTGCTGGCCATCCTCGCCGCCGCCAACGTCGCCGCCACCAGCCACAACCTGCTGCCGGCGGGCAGCGACGACATGGTGCCCGGCCACCTGCAGGCGCTGCCGCCGGCCCGTGCCCTGATCACCCGCGATGCACCGCGTCCGCGTGCCGAACGCCTTCCGGTCAGCGTGAGCTGGGCCCTGCCCGGCGATGCGCCGATCGACCCCGTGCCGCAGCCGTTCGCCCGCGCCAGCCGCGAATACTGGATGGACGTCTCGGCCACCGAACTGCAGCGCGGCATCGCGCTGCCGTTGAGCGCGCCGGGCGCCATCATCCGACTCAGCCCGAGCGACACCCGCGGCGGTCGGCTCGCCGCCAGCGGCATCAATGTGCGCATCGGCGGACAGAGCTTCGCCGGCAACCGCGCCGCCAGCCAGGTCGGCGACGTCGGCGCACTGCGCGCCAACGGTATGGACGTGCCGGACGCCTCGCTGGTGATGCAGCTGCGGCCGGAACTCGGTGCCGGCGCCGCGACCCTCACCGCCGCCGGCGCCAGCGGTCGCTACGTCGTGCACGTGTTCGAACCGCGCAGCACGCTCACCGTAACCGCGCGGACCGACCGCGATGTCGCCCTGCTCGGCGAGCCGGTGCATGTGACGGTGGCAATGCATGACGGCGATCGCACCCGCCCGCTGCAGGCAGTCGGCGGCTTCCTGCGCGCGCCCGACGGCCAGACCACCCTGCTCGACTACCGCACCGGCACCCACGGCGCCTTCGACGCCACCGCCCTGCCACTGCACGCCAGCCGCACGCCTGGCCTGTGGGAACTGCACAGCTTCACCCTGAGCGACGACGGCCACGGCAACGCGGTACGCCGTGATACCACCAGCGTGTTCGCGGTGGCCGTGCCGGACGCGCGACTGGACGGCACCGCCGACACCCGGCGAGGCAGGGATCGCGGCATCGACGTGACTCTCGGCCTCAACGCCGCCAGCGCCAGCCGCTACGCGGTTTCCGGCGTGCTCTATGGCCGCGATGCCAGCGGCCGGATGGTGCCCGGCGCATATGCGCAATCGGCGGCGTGGCTTGCGCCGGGCCGCAGTGCTCTGACGCTGCATTTCGACCGCGGCAGCGTGGCCGGCATCGGCGCCCCGTACGAACTGCGCGACCTGCGCCTGCAGGACCAGCCGGCGATCAGCCTGCTGGAACACCGCGCGCTGGCGCTGCGCTTCGATCGACCGTAAGCGCGAGGCCGTCATCGCGGCGCAGCACTTCTGCGTCGCGATGACGGGAGGTATCCGGGGCTCGTCAGGCCTCGGCGAACGGGAACGCCAGCACGTCGGCGATGGCGTCGGTGTCGGCCAGGCACATCAGCAGGCGCTCGATGCCCAGCGCCACGCCGGCGCAATCGGGCATCGCGTCGAGCACGGCGAGCAGGTGCGCGTCGACGGGCACGTCGGGCAGACCACGGGCGCGGCGCCTGGCGTTGTCGCGGGTGAATCGCGCCGCCTGTTCGGCCGCATCGTTCAACTCGTGGTAACCGTTGGCCAACTCGTGGCGTCCCAGGTACAGCTCGAAGCGCTCGGCCAGCGGCGGGGCGCCGGGACGGATGCGCGCCAGCGCGCACTGGCTGGCCGGGTAATCGTGGATCACCGTGATGCGGTCGGGCGGAAACGCCGGCTGCAGCGTGTGCGTGATCAGCAGGTCGAGCCAGTCGTCGCGCTCCAGACCGGCCGGATCGATGCCGTACTCGCGCAGCGGCGCCTGCAGGGTTTCCAGCGGATCGTGCAGCGGGTCGATGCCGAGTTCGTCGAGGAACAGCTGCCGATAGCCGCTGATCACCAGTTCCGCACGCCGGTCGACCAGGGCCAGCGCCTGCTGCACCAGCTCGATGGTTTCCTCCATCAGCCGATGATGGTCCCAGCCGACGCGGTACCACTCCAGCATGGTGAACTCGGGATTGTGCCGACCGCCCGCCTCGCCGTTGCGAAACACGCGGCCCAGTTCGTAGCAGTCGCCAACACCCGCGGCGAGCAGGCGCTTGAGCGGAAACTCCGGCGAGGTGCGCATCCAGCGCTGCGGCGCGCCGGCATCGACATGGCCGGTGAAGCGGGTGACGAAGCTCTCGATGTTGGGGTCGGTGTTGCCGGCGGCGGAGAGGATGGGGGTTTCCACCTCAAGCACGTCGCGGGTGTCGAAGAACTGGCGGATGAGACGGTAGACGGCGGCTCGTAGATGGAGCGCGGCGTTGAGTTCATTGGCTGAGAAGATCAAGGGCGCCCCCTCACCCCAACCCTCTCCCCCGGCGGCGCCGGGGGAGAGGGAGTTCGAGCTGGCGAGCTTTTGGCTCCCTCTCCCCCGGCGGCGCCGGGGGAGAGGGCCGGGGTGAGGGGGCTGCCCTTGCTTGAGCACCCGCACGATCTCCTCCAGCACATCGTCCGTGCGCAGCAACACTTCGTCATTCCAGAACCGCAGCACGCGAAAGCCTGCCTGCTCCAGATCAGCGGTGCGCTTCGCATCGGAAGGTTCGTCGTGCTGGCCGCCGTCCAGTTCCACGATCAGCGCGTGTTCGACGCAGCAGAAGTCCGCGTAGTAACCGGCGACAGGATGCTGTCGGCGGAACTTCACGCCGAGCTGGGCGGCGCGCAGGCGTGACCAGAGCTTGCGCTCGGCATCGGTCTGGTGGCGGCGAAGTTCCTTGGCGCGTTCCATGGATTAAAGAGCCCCCCTCTCCCCAACCCTCTCCCCCGGCTGCGCCAGGGGAGAGGGAGCTACGGCATGCGAGCTTTCAGCTCCCTCTCCCCTGGCGCAGCCGGGGGAGAGAGCCAGCCCTCGACCCGATCGGAGGGTTGGGGTGAGGGGGTGCTTTTCGCTCACGACATCACCCCTCATGCCGGGCCAGCAGCGCCAGCAGCCATGCCTCGTCCCACACCGGCACGCCCAGTTCCTGCGCCTTGTCCAGCTTGGAACCGGCCGCTTCGCCGGCGACCACGAAACTGGTCTTCTTCGACACGGAACCGGACACCTTGGCACCCAGTGCCTCCAGCCGATCCTTCGCCTCGTCGCGGCTGAGCGACTGCAGCGTGCCGGTGAGCACGATGGTCTGGCCTTCCAGCGGCGCAGCCTGCGCGGCGGCCTGCGCGGGCAGCGCGGCAAGCAGCGCAGCCATCATCTTCTCGGCATGTTCCAGTTCGGCGCGACGCGCATCGTCGGCCAGCATCGCCTCCAGGTTGATCGCCGCGGCCTGCGGTACGCCGGCGACGATCCAGTGCGCCGAACCGGCCTGTTCCAGCGACTGCAGCGTCGCGTATCGGTCGGCCAGCAGCCTGGTGCTCTTCGGACCGAGCTTGGGCACGTTGGCCATGTCCAGCAGCACGCCGAGGTTGAGGCGCTCGCGCAGCTTCGGTGACGGATCGCTCTCGTCGGCGAAGTGCACGCCGGCGGCCAGCAGCGCATCGACCACTCGTTGGTTGCCCTGTTGCGCGAAGAACGCCGCGATGGACCCGGCCACCTCGGCGCCGATGTCCGGCAGCACGCGCAGCACCATTGCCGGCATGCTGCGCACGAATTCCAGCCGACCCAGCCAGGCGGCCAGCGTCTTCGCCGTGCTTTCGCCGATGTGCATGATGCCCAGCGCGAACAGGAAGCGCGCCAGCGTGGTGGTGCGGCTGGCGTCGATCGCCTCGACCAGGTTCTCGGCCCACTTGGTGGCCACCTTGCCCTGCTTGACGGTCTCCGGCACGGTGCCCCCGGCCTCCGCCGGGGCAGGCTTGCGCTCGTCGGCGCGGCGCTTCATCTCGATGAAATCGTCCACCGTCAGCGCGTAGAGATCGGCTGGCGTCTTGACCATGTCGAACTCGACCAGCGCGTCGACATAGCGCTCGCCCAGGCCGTCGATGTCCATCGCGCGCCGCGCGGCGAAATGGATCAACGCCTCCTTGCGCTGCGCGGCGCAGAACAGGCCACCGGAGCAGCGCCAGGCCGCGGCGCCCTCCTCGCGCACCAGCGCCGAGCCGCACACCGGGCAATGCGCCGGCATCTGCCAGGGATGGCTATGTGCCGGCCGCTGCTCCTCGACCACGCGCACCACCTCGGGAATCACGTCGCCGGCGCGGCGCACGATCACCGTGTCGCCCACCCGCACGTCCAGCCGCGCCACCTGGTCGGCGTTGTGCAGCGTGGCGTTGGTCACCGTGACGCCGGCCACCTGTACCGGCGCCAGTCGCGCCACCGGCGTGGCGGCGCCGGTGCGACCGATCTGGATCTCGATCGCCTCCACCCGGGTCATCTGCTCCTGCGCCGGGAACTTGTGCGCGATCGCCCAGCGCGGCGCGCGCGAGACGAAGCCCATCGCATGCTGGCCGTCGTAGTCGTCGAGCTTGTAGACCACGCCGTCGATGTCGTACGGCAGCGCGTCGCGCTTTTCGCCGATGGCGCGGTAGTACCCGATCAGGCCGTCGAAGCCTTTCGCGGTGGACACCTCCGGCGACACCGGAAAGCCCCAGTCGCGCAGCTTCCTGAGCGTCTGCGAATGGGTGGGTGGCAACTCGCCGCCCTCCACCACGCCCACCGCATAGGCGAAGAAGCTCAGCCGGCGCTTCGCCGTGATCGCCGGGTCGAGCTGGCGCAGCGAACCGGCGGCGCCGTTGCGCGGATTGGCCAGGGTCTTCTCGCCGTGGCTGCGGGCGTGTTCGTTGAAGGCTTCGAAATCCTTGCGCAGCATCACCACCTCGCCGCGCACCTCCAGCACCTCGGGCCAATCCGTGCCGCGCAGGCGCAGCGGGATGGCGCGCACGGTGCGCAGGTTGGCGGTGACGTCCTCGCCGGTCTCGCCGTCGCCGCGGGTCGCGCCCTGCACGAACACGCCATGCTCGTAGCGCAGGCTGATCGCCAGGCCATCCAGCTTCGGCTCCACTGAAAATACCGGCTCGCGGCGGCCCAGCGTCTGCTCGATGCGCCGCTCGAACTCGGCCACCTCGCGGAAGCGTTCGCGGTCGGTCTCGCCCTCCTCGCTGAAAGCGTTGCCCAGCGACAGCATGGGAATGGCGTGGCGCACCTCGGCGAAGCCGCCGGTGGCGCGCGCGCCGACCTTGCGGGTGGGCGAATCGGGCGTGGCCAGCTCCGGATGCGCCACTTCCAGCGCTTCGAGCTCGCGCATCAGGCGGTCGTACTCGGCGTCGGGAATCATCGGCTCGTCCAGCACGTGGTACTGGTAGTTGGCCTGCTCGATCTGTTCGCGCAGGGCGGCAGCACGCGCGGTGGCCTCGGGGTGGCGGGTCATGCGGAAAAATTCATGCGGAAGTTCCTCGGACGCATCAGTCTAGCGAACTGTTCCGCGCTCCTGATCAGCCCCGATGCCCGGCCGCTCTTGGCCGAAGGCTGCACGGAGGCGAGTGCTTCGACCCCGCTGGCTGGCACCAACCAGGCCCGGCACGAACGGGGATGGCCCTGCGGACCTGCGCGCTGGGCCTGCCCCGGGCATGCTCCGGGGACGGACGCTCATCGGATCGGCTGCGCATCGGGTTGATCGGGTCCGCGCGCTCGACGTGCCCGGAGATCCGCGCGCATGAAGCCGTCCTGACTCTCCCGGACGGTGGCACAGATCGATACCTGCCCAAGCAAGTATCATCGCGGACGATGTCTCCCCCCTCTGCCCTGCCGGTCGTCGCCCCCGCGGCGGCTGACGATCCGGCCTCGTCGACGACGGCTTCCCCGCATACCACCCACCGCGGCCTGCTGTGGCTGGTGGCGGCGGCGTTCTTCATGCAGGCGCTGGACTCCACCATCGTCAACACCGCAGTGCCGGCGATGGCCACGGCCCTCGGCGTAACGCCGCTGGGCATGCGCAGCGCGCTCACCAGCTACGTGCTGACGCTGGCGATCCTGATCCCGGCCAGCCCGTGGCTGTGCGACCGCTTCGGTACGCGCCGCGTGTTCGCCGCGGCGATCACCATCTTCGGCATCGGCTCGTTGCTGTGCGGCATGGCGCAGACGCTGCCGGAGCTGGTGGTCGCTCGCGTGATCCAGGGCATCGGCGGCGCCTCGCTGATGCCGGTGGGACGCTACGTGCTGGTGCGCACGATCGCCAAGCGCGATTACGTGCACGCGATGAGCACGGTGGCCACGTTCGGCCTGCTCGGCTCGGTGCTGGGGCCGCTGCTGGGCGGCGTGCTGGTGGAGTTCACCAGTTGGCGGCTGATCTTCCTGATCAACGTGCCGGTGGGCCTGGCCGGGCTGTGGATGAACCAGCGCGACATGCCGGAGTACCGGCTGGAGCAGGCGCGAGCGTTCGACACGACGGGCTTCCTGCTGTTCGCCGCCGCCTCGGCCCTGCTGCTCACCGCCTCGGAGCAGGCCGGCGCGCAGGTGCACCACTGGCCGCTGGTCGCCGGCTGCGGAGTGCTGGCGGTGCTGCTCGGCGCGCTCTATGTGTGGCACAGCCGGCGCACCGGGCATCCGGTGGCCGACCTCGCCCTGCTGCGCGTGCGCAGCCTGTCGGTAGCGCTGGTCGGCAACGTGTTCACGCGGCTCGGCATCGGCGGCATGTTCCTGCTGCTGGTGCTGTTCCTGCAGGTCGGCTGCGGCTGGTCGCCGACTCTGGCCGGCCTGATGATGGTGCCGCAGGCGCTGGGCTCGATCAGCTCCAAGTGGGTGGTGAACCGGCTGCTGCTGCGGCTGGGCTATCGCCGCCTGCTGCTGGCCAACACCACGGCGGTGGCGGTGATGCTGGCCGCGTTCTCGCTGGTGGATGGATCCACGCCGATCTGGCTGATTGCGCTGCTGGTCTACATCTACGGCGGCTTCACCGGCCTGCAGTACACCGGCATGAACACGCTCGCCTACACCGATCTGGACGTTCGCCACGCTTCAATGGCCTCGTCGATGGCCTCCACTACGCAGTACCTGTCGATCAGCTTCGGCATCGCCTTCGCCTCGCTGCTGATGGAAATCTTCGTCGGACGCGAGGTGCACGCCGCGCACGCCTACGTGGCGGCCTTCCACATCACCGTGCTGGTGCTGGCGGCGGTCACCGCGCTGGCGGCGACGATCTTCCTGCGATTGCGGCCCGATCATCCCGGCGCTGCGCCGCGCGGCGCCGTGGTCGAAAATTAGTGTGGTGACACTGAACTATCGAAACACGTAGGAGCGCACCCTGTGCGCGAATGCTCTTGGCTTTGATGTCCATCAGGAGCAAGAGCATTCGCGCACAGGGTGCGCTCCTACGGTTCCGGATGTTGTTGAATTTCAGTGTCGCAACAAGAATGTGGTGTTGCACGCTTGGCGGCCCTTTCAGCGAGCGGGCAACACCACACTGGCGGCTGCTACCCTTCGCAGCTCGACTGGCTATTCCAAGGACCGCCGCATGCGCTGGACCGTCGCTCCCGCCACCCTGCTCGTCAGCATGCCCGCGATGGCGGAGCCGTCCCGGGAAGCGAATTTCCACCTCACCACCCATCCGGTCGGCTGGATCGCGCTGGTGCTGTTCGTGCTCGCGTACCTGGCGGTGATCTTCGAGGAGCGCCTGCACATCGCCAAGTCCAAGCCGGTGATGCTGGCCGCGGCGCTGATCTGGGGGATGATCGCGTGGGCCACCGGCGGGCCGGGCGGCGCAGTGTCGCCGGCGGCGGCCGCCTTCGAGAGCATGTTTCTCGAATACGCGGAGATCTTCTTCTTCCTCGTGGTGGCGATGACCTATGTCACCGCGATGGGCGAACGCAACGTGTTCGAGGCGCTGCGCGACGCGCTGATCCGGCGCGGCTTCGGCTACCGCTCGCTGTTCTGGATCACCGGGCTGATCGCGTTCTTCCTCTCGCCGGTGCTGGACAACCTCACCACGGCGCTGGTGATGTCCGCCGTGGTGCTGGCCGTGGCCGGCGGCAACCGGCGCTTCATCGCGCTGGCGATGATCAACCTGGTGGTGGCGGCCAACGCCGGCGGCGCCTGGAGCGCGTTCGGCGACATCACCACGCTGATGGTGTGGCAGGCCAGCAAGAGCGGTTTCTTCGATTTCTTCCGGCTGTTCGCGCCGTCGCTGGTGAACTGGCTGGTGCCGGCGATCCTGATGGCGTTCGCCCTGCCCAAGGGGCAACCCGAGTGCGGCGCAGGCGTCAGCCAGCTCAAGCATGGCGCCATCGGCATCTGCCTGACCTTTGCGCTGACCATCGCGATCACCGTGGTCGGCCGCCAGTGGCTGGGCATGCCGGCCGCCTATGGCATGCTCACCGGTCTGGCCTTCCTCAACCTGGTGGCCACGCGCATCGACCGCCGCCAGCGCCGCTACGCACTGGCGCAGGGCGAGGAGCCGCAGAGCTATTCGATCTTCCGCATCATCGCCAACGCGGAGTGGGACACGCTGCTGTTTTTCTACGGCGTGTTCGCCTGCGTCGGCGGACTGGCCGCGCTGGGCTACCTGGAGCTGGCCTCGCAGCATCTCTACGGCAGCCTGGGCTTCACCCTGGCCAACGCGATCATGGGCGTGACCTCGGCGGTGGTGGACAACATCCCGATCATGTTCGCGGTGCTCAAGATGAACCCGTCGATGGACGAGGCGCAGTGGCTGCTGATCACTCTCACCACGGGCGTCGGCGGCAGCCTGCTGTCGGTTGGTTCGGCCGCTGGCGTGGCGCTGATGGGCGCCTCGCGCGGGCAGTACACCTTCATGAGCCACCTGCGCTGGAGCTGGGCGATCGCGCTTGGCTACGTCGCCAGCATCGCGCTGCACCTGTGGCTGGCGACGCACGTGTTCCACGGCTGATGATCGGCACGCGTGCCGTGTAGCATGGTCGGCCACTCCGAGGGAGCGACCGACGCATGCACCACGCCGCTGACATCCTGCTCACGCTGTTCGTGATCTACATCGCCGCGCAGATCGGCGCGGAGATCGCCCAGCGGCTGAAGCTGCCTGGCGTGGTCGGCGAGATCGCCGCCGGCTGCGTGGTCGGCCCCTCCGCGCTTGGCTGGCTCACTTCCGAGCAGATCCTGCCCGGCACGCCGCTGGACGTGATGGCCGAGATCGGTGTGGTGCTGCTGCTGTTCTCGGTAGGCCTGGAGACCCGCCTCGACGACCTGAAGAAAGTCGGCAGGAGCGCCTTCCTGGTCGGCGTGCTCGGCGTGATCCTGCCGTTCGGGCTGGGGGCGCTGTGGGCACATGGCGAGGGCTTCGACTGGATCAAGTCGCTGTTCGTGGCCGCCGCGTTCGTCGCCACCTCGGCCGGCATCACCGCACGCGTGCTGCAGGAGCTGGGCGTGCTGTCGCGGATGGAGAGCCGGGTGATCCTCGGTGCCGCGGTGATCGACGACATCCTCGCCATGCTGCTGCTCGGCGTGGTGTCCTCGCTGCAGGGCGGCGGCGAGCTCGACCTGCAGTCGCTGCTGCTCACCCTGGCCGGTGCGGTCGGCTTCGTGGCAATCATCGGCTGGGGCGGCTCCAAGGTGATGCGCCGCGGCTCCGGCTGGCTGGAAAAACCGATCAGCCCGCACTCGCCGCTGACCCTGGTGCTGGCGATCTGCCTTGGCCTGGCGTGGCTGTCCACGCGCTTCGGCCTGGCCGCGATCATCGGTGCTTTCCTCGCCGGCATGATCGCCTCGGAAACCCGCCAGCGCGACGATCTGGAACACCAGACGATGCCGCTGCTGTCCTTCCTCACGCCATTCTTCTTCGTGGTGACCGGGGCCAAGGTGAACCTGTCCGAGCTGGCCGGCGTGGACGCGCTGGTGATGCTCGCCGTGGTTACCGTGATCGCCATCGTCTCCAAGCTCGCCGGCGGCTTTCTCGGCGCGCTGTCGCTGGGCAAGCGCAGCGCCACCATCGTCGGCTTCGGCATGGTGCCGCGCGGCGAGGTCGGCGTGGTGATCGCCAGCCTTGGGCTGGCAGCGGGCGTGTTCAACGAGCGCGTCTACGCGATCATCGTGGCGATGTCGCTGCTCACCGCGATGGTGACGCCGCCGGTGCTGGCGATGCTGCTCAAACGCGCGCCGACAGCCCCCAGCGCCTAGGAGCGTGGCGTGATGGCTGTGCGGCGAGGCGTCCAGCGCCGCCAGCGAGTGGCGAGTGATGCAGCCATCAGCGGCTGGCAGCACCCCGGGGCCACTCGCCCTCTTCCTGCGGCGCATGGATGTAGACCGGCAGCACGCGCTCGTGCGCGGCGCAGGCGGCGTGCAGGGCGGGGTTGTTGGCCAGGCGCAGGTGGCGGCGCAGCCAGACGATGGCAAGGGACATGGGCGAAGCAGATCCTGTGCGGTCGGGAACCACAGGGTACGTTGAGAGGCGGAGTGGGCAGATGCGCAGCGAACGCCTCGGGGAACCTCAGCGCGCCGTCGCGTTCGCCCGGTGTGTCCGTGCCAGATGCCCGGCTTCGTCGATCGCCGTCATCAATTCGCAGCCGCCAAACGGCTTGCGCAGGTAGACCACGTCGTGGGGCATCCTCGCCGCATCGGTGCTTGGATCGGCCGAGATCACCACCAGCGCCACCTGCGGATGCCGCGACACCGCCTCGTGACAGATGTCGATACCGGTCGCCTCGCCGGCCAGGACCACGTCGGCGATCAGCACGTCCAGCCGCTCGATGCGGTCCATCAGATGCCGCGCACCGTGCGAGCCGAGCGCACAGAACACCTCAAAGCCATCCTTGCCTTCCAGCAGGATGCGCATGGTCTCAAGCACGGCAGGATCGTCGTCGACGATCAGGACCATCCGGGTGGCGCTCATCTTTTCTCCCAGCCCGCACCCACGGCAGGTGCGACGTGCCGCCACAGTCTACCGGTGCGTGATGGAATGGGAAGATGTCCACCTCAGCTACAATCCGGCGTGCTGAGGCTGTTGAGAGCATTGGGTCATGCGCTGCGACGCCAGGGTCAACAACGACGGGGCAAGGGGATGCGCAAACCGATTAGAACCTGGCTGTGGCAAATCGCCCTTATCGCACTTGCCAGTGGCGCTGCCGCTGCTGTTTGGTGGTTTCTTCAACCCAGGGGGCTGCCCGACGGATTCGCCGCCGGCAACGGCCGGATCGAGGCGGTCGAGATCGATATCGCGGCCAAGACCGCGGGCCGGGTCCGGGAGATCCTGGTCAACGAGGGCGACTTCGTCCGCGCCGGCCAGGTCTTGGCGAAAATGGACACGGCCGTCCTGGAGGCGCAGCTCCGGGAGGCCGAGGCGCAGCTGCGACGGGCGCTCATCGGCATCGAGACCGCGCAAAGCCAGGTAACCCAGCGCGAAGCCGAGAAGCAGGCCGCCGAGGCGCTCATAACCCAGAGGAAGGCCGAACTCGACGCCACCCAACGACGGGTCGCGCGCTCGGAGGAGCTCGCCCCGAAAGGCGCCGTCCCCGTCTCGATGCTGGACGACGACCGCGCCACCTTTCAGGCGGCGAAGGCTGCGGTCGGCGCCGCGGAGGCGCAGGCGGCAGCCGCGCAAGCCGCCATAGGGCGGGCCAAGTCGGATGTCATTGCCGCGGAGGCCTCGGTGGAAGCGGCGCGGGCCACCATCCAGCGCATCCAGGCCGATATCGACGACAGCGTGCTGAAATCGCCGCGTGACGGACGTGTCCAGTACCGCGTCGCCCAGCCCGGCGAGGTCCTCTCCCCGGGCGGTGTGGTGCTGAACATGGTCGATCTCACCGATGTGTACATGACCTTCTTCCTGCCGACGGAACAGGCCGGGCGGGTCGCGCTCGGGGCCGAGGCACGGCTCGTGCTCGACGCCGCTCCACAGTACGTAGTCCCAGCCGATGTCTCCTTCGTTGCTGACGTCGCCCAGTTCACGCCGAAGACGGTGGAGACGGAAGATGAGCGGCAGAAGCTGATGTTCCGCATCAAGGCGCGGATCGCCCCGGACCTGCTCAGAGAGCACCTCCTCCAGGTCAAGACCGGCCTGCCGGGCATGGCCTATGTGCGGCTCGACCCGCGGGTGGATTGGCCGCCTGAACTGCAGACGAGACTGCCGCAATGAGCCGGGATGTACATGCACAGATCGAGGATGGCGGGGGCGGCACCCCGCCGGTTGCCCGCCTGCGGGATGTGTCCCTGCGCTACGGCAAGGTGCGCGCGCTCGACGAGGTCAGCCTCGATCTCCCGGCGGGCTGCATGGCCGGGCTGATCGGTCCGGACGGGGTCGGCAAGTCGAGCCTGCTGGCGCTGATCGCGGGCGCCCGCGCGCTCCAGATGGGACAGGTCGAGGTGCTCGGTGGCGATATGGCTGATGCACGCCATCGCCGCGAAGTCGGCCCGCGTATCGCCTACATGCCGCAGGGCCTGGGGCGGAACCTCTATCCGATGCTCTCAGTGTTCGAGAACCTCGACTTCTTCGGGCGCCTGTTCGGGCATGACGGCGGCGAACGGGCGCGCCGCATCGAGGCGCTGACCCAGGCCACCGGGCTCAAGCCGTTTCTCGATCGGGCGGCGGGCAAGCTATCCGGCGGCATGAAGCAGAAGCTCGGCCTTTGCTGCGCGCTATTCCACGATCCGAACCTGCTCATCCTCGACGAGCCGACCACCGGCGTCGACCCCCTCTCACGACGCCAGTTCTGGGAGTTGATCGCCGGCATCCGTCGTTCCCGGCCCGGCATGAGCGTGCTGGTGGCCACGGCCTATATGGAGGAGGCGGCACGCTTTGACTGGCTGGCGGCGATGGACGGCGGGCGGGTGCTGGCCAGCGACACGCCCCAAGGCCTGCTGCGGAGCACGGGAGCGGATTCTCTGGAGGCGGCCTTCATCCAGCTGCTGCCGGAAGACAAGCGCCGGGATTATCGGGCGGTCGAGATTCCGCCGCGGCCGGAAGACGATGGCGATACCGCGATCGAAGCCCGGGATCTGACCATGCGGTTCGGCGACTTCACCGCGGTCGATCATGTCAACCTGCGCATCCAACGGGGCGAGATCTTCGGTTTTCTCGGCTCCAACGGCTGCGGCAAGACCACGACGATGAAGATGCTGACCGGCCTCCTGCCGCCGAGCGAAGGCCGGGCCTGGCTGTTCGGACACGAGGTGGACCCGCACGACCTCGCGACCCGCCGCCGCGTCGGCTACATGTCGCAGTTCTTCTCGCTCTACACCGAACTGACGGTGCGGCAGAACCTGGAGCTGCATGCCCGGCTGTTCCACGTGCCCGCTGCCGAGATTTCAGGGCGGGTGGACGAAATGGTGGAGCGATTCGATCTGGCCGCGGTGATTGACAGCTTGCCGGGACGGCTGCCCCTCGGCCATCGGCAACGCCTATCGCTGGCGGTCGCCATGATCCACAAGCCCGAGATGCTGATTCTCGACGAGCCCACCTCGGGTGTCGACCCGGTGGCGCGCGACGCCTTCTGGCGCATGCTGGTCGAGCTGTCGCGTCGCGACGGGGTGACCATCTTCATCTCCACCCACTTCATGAACGAGGCCGAGCGCTGCGACCGCATCTCGCTGATGCATGCGGGCCGGGTGCTGGTCACCGACACGCCCCCCGCTCTGATCAGGCAGCGGGGCGTGGAGACCCTGGAAGAGGCGTTTGTGGCGCATCTGGAGGAGGCGTCGAAGGAGGGCGAAGCCGCCGAAAGGCAACCAGATGGGACAGCTTCGCTCGATTCGGTTGACGCGTCGGCAGGCCATGTCGAACCACAAGGCTGGCGGCGCCAGTTCGACCCCCGACGCATGATCAGCTATGCCCGGCGCGAAGGGTTGGAACTGCGTCGCGATCCCATCCGGCTGACACTGGCGCTGCTCGGCAGCGTCATCCTGATGTTCGTGATGGGCTATGGGATCAGCCTCGATGTCGAGGATCTCAGCTTCGCGGTGCTGGATCGCGACCAGACCACTGTCAGCCGCGACTATACGCTCAACCTCGCCGGCTCCCGCTACTTCGTCGAGCGGGCACCGATTACCGGTTATGCCGATCTCGACCGGCGCATGCGCGAAGGCGACATCAGTCTGGCGATCGAGATCCCGCCGGGCTTCGCGCGCGACATCGCACGGGGCCGGCGGGTCGAGATCGGTGCCTGGATCGACGGCGCCATGCCGACACGGGGGGAGACCGTCCGCGGCTATGTGCAGGGGATTCATGCCCACTGGCTGGCAACCAAGGCGCGCGAGGCCGGCTACGGCGAGGCTTTGGCGGGGCTCGTCAATATCGAGACCCGGTTTCGCTATAACCCGGACGTCAAGAGTCTGGTCGCGATGGTGCCGGCAGTGATCCCGCTTCTGCTCATGCTGATCCCGGCCATGCTCGCGGCGCTCAGCGTGGTGCGCGAGAAGGAGCTCGGCTCGATCACCAACTTCTACGTTACGCCGACCACGCGGCTCGAATTCCTGCTCGGTAAGCAGTTGCCATATGTAGTGCTGTCCTTCCTGAGCTTCCTGCTGCTCACGTTGCTCGCGGTGACCGTCTTCGGCGTGCCGCTGAAAGGCAGTTTCCTGACGTTGGCGATGGGTGCGCTGCTCTATGTCGGCGCCGCGACGGCCGTGGGGCTGCTCATCTCAACCTTCATGCGCAGCCAGATCGCGGCGATCTTCGGCACAGCGGTACTCACCATCCTGCCAGCGGCGAACTTCTCCGGCATGATCGACCCGGTCTCGTCCCTCGAAGGGATGGGCCGACTGATCGGCGAGATCTACCCGACGACGCATTTCCTGACGATCGCGCGCGGCACCTTCTCGAAGGCCCTCAACTTCTCCGACCTGCATGCCGCCTTTCTCCCGCTGGCGCTGGCCGTGCCGGTCCTGATCGGGCTGTCCGCCGCACTGCTCAAGAAGCAGGAGCGGTAGTCCATGCGCGCGGCCAACATCCTTCACCTCGGCGTCAAGGAACTGCGCAGCCTCGTCCGCGATCCGATCATGCTCGTGCTGATCGCCTACGCCTTTACCGTTTCGGTCTACACGGCGGCCACGGCCATGCCGGAGACCCTCAACAAAGCGCCGATCGCGGTTGTGAACGAGGACCGCTCGCCGCTGTCATGGCGCATCGTCAGCGCCTTTTACCCGCCGTACTTTGCTCTCCCCGACGTGATCGATCAGGCCGAGATGGATGCCCGCATGGATGCCGGGATCGACACCTTCGCCCTCGACATCCCGCCCAACTTTCAGCGCGACCTTCTGGCGGGGCGGCGGCCAACGGTCCAGCTCAACGTCGATGCCACGCGCATGGGCCAAGCCTTCACCGGCAGCGGCTATATCCAGACCATCGTCACCGATGAGGTGCGCGCCTTCGCGCAGCGCTACCGCGAGGTTCCGGAGTTGCCGGTCGATCTGGCGCTCAGGGCGCGCTTCAATCCTCAGCTCAACAAATCGTGGTTCGGTGCGATCATGCAGGTCATCAACAACGTGACCATGCTCTCCATCGTCCTCACCGGCGCGGCGCTGATCCGCGAGCGCGAGCACGGCACCGTCGAGCATCTGCTGGTCATGCCGATCACGCCCTTCGAGATCATGACGAGCAAGGTGTGGTCGATGGGGCTGGTCGTCCTTGCCGCCACCGCCTTCGCGCTCACCGCCGTCGTGCAGGGCTGGCTGTCGGTGCCGATCGAAGGCTCGCTCGCGCTGTTCCTGGCCGGGGCGGCGCTGCATCTGTTCGCGACCACCTCGATGGGCATCTTCCTCGGCACCGTCGCCCGCTCCATGCCGCAGTTCGCCCTGCTGCTTATGCTGGTGCTGCTGCCGCTGCAGATGCTCTCCGGCGGCTCGACGCCGCGCGAGAGCATGCCGGAGGCCGTGCAGTACGTCATGCTCGCCGCTCCCAACACCCACTTCGTCATGCTCGCCCAGGCGATTCTCTATCGCGGCGCGGGCTTCGCCGCCGTCTGGCCGCAGTTCCTCGCCATCGCAGCGATCGGAGCCGCCCTGTTCGGCCTCGCGCTTGCGCGGTTCCGCAAGACGATCGCCACGATGACATGAACCACCCGTCAGCGCATCCGCCTTGAAGGCGTCGGCTATCGCCACGGCCGCCTGCGCGCGCTCGCCCAGTACGTCGAGGTCGCGGACGGCGAGGTACGGATCATGGGATCGAAGACCGGCTGCTACGGGCGCTCACCGGAAAAAGCAGCGCAAACCCGGTGCCCACTCAGGGACTGAAGTGGCGGAGAGAGTGGGATTCGAACCCACGGAAGGTTTGACCCTTCGCCGGTTTTCAAGACCGGTGCCTTAAACCGCTCGGCCATCTCTCCGTATTCAGTTGTCGCAGGCGCGTTGCGCGCCCTTCGCCGGTTTGACTCGGGGCTCCTGCCCCTCGCCCTCCGGGCCATCGGCTTCGCCGATGTTCGCTCCGGCGTCCTGCCTCCGCGAGCAAGACCGGTGCCTTAAACCGCTCGGCCATCTCTCCGTTTGGATTGTCCGGGTGGCGTTGCGCTCCCCGCTTGAAGCTTGTGCCGGGACCGGCGTTGAGGGCCGGCTCCCGTGTCGCGGCCGCGCGTGCTGCGGCCGCTGCGCATGGTATCAGGATCGCGGCGCCGGTCGGGTCTCGGGGCGCTTGCGCGAGAGCAGGGCGAGCGAGACGGCCAGGATGATCACCGGGATGATGGCGCCGAGCAGCGGGAAGATCAGCACGGGCTGGCGCACCACCATCGGCACCAGTTGGGTGGCGCCGCCGAACACCACGGCGCCGATGCGCAGCCAGCGGCGGCGACGGCCCAGCCACAGCGCCAGCGCGGTGAACGCCAGCGCCATCCAGGTGAGCACCAGATCCACGGTCGGCAGCTTCCACACCTCGGCGAAGCTGAGCCGGGTGATCAGCACGGTGGCGAGCACCACCAGCAGGCTGAAGGTGGCGAACAGTTCCACCTTGTCCCAGGAACGGCGGGTGGACGTGCTCACGCCAGCGTGTCCGCGCCGCGCAGGTACGGACGCAGCACGTCCGGCACGGTGATCGAGCCGTCGGCGTTCTGGTAGTTCTCCATCACCGCCACCAGGGTGCGGCCCACCGCCAGACCGGAGCCGTTGAGCGTGTGCAGCAGCTCCGGCTTGCCGGTGGCCGGGTTGCGCCAGCGCGCCTGCATGCGGCGCGCCTGGAAGTCGCCGCAGTTGGAGCAGCTGGAGATTTCGCGATAGGTGTCCTGGCTGGGCAGCCATACTTCCAGGTCGTAGGTTTTCACCGCGGAGAAGCCCATGTCGCCGGTGCACAGCAGCACCTTGCGGTACGGCAGGCCCAGCTTCTGCAGCACGGCCTCGGCGTGGCCGACCATTTCCTCCAGCTGGTCGAACGACTGCTCCGGCGTGGCCAGCTGCACTATCTCCACCTTCTCGAACTGGTGCTGGCGGATCATGCCGCGGGTGTCGCGGCCGTAGCTGCCGGCCTCGGCGCGGAAGCACAGTGTGTGAGCGGTGAGCCGCATCGGCAGCTCGGACGCCTCGACGATGGACTCGCGCACCAGGTTGGTGAGCGCCACTTCGGCGGTGGGGATGAGGTAGCGCTTGGTCCCGGCCACGTTCGTGGAGAACAGATCCTCCTCGAACTTGGGCAGTTGGCCGGTGCCCTGCATGGCGTCGGCATTGACGATCAGCGGCACGTTGCACTCCAGGTAGCCGTGCTCGCCGGTCTGCAGGTCGAGCATGAACTGGGCGAGCGCGCGGTGCAGGTGCGCCAGCTGGCCGCGCAGCACGGTGAAGCGCGCGCCGGAGAGCCTGGCGCCGGCGTCGGCATCGAGCCAGCCGTGGCGGGTGCCGAGGTCGACGTGGTCCTTGATGGCGAAATCGAACGTGCGCGGCGTGCCCCAGCGCAGGATCTCGCGGTTGTCATGCTCATCCTTGCCCGGCGGCACGGACTCATGCGGGATGTTGGGGATGCCCAGCGCGATGTCGGCGAGCTTGGCCTGCACCTCGGCCAGCGCGGTTTCGTTGGCCTTGAGCTTGTCGCCGATGCCGGCGACCTCGGCCATCAGCGGCGCCACGTCTTCCCCCTTGGCCTTGGCCTGGCCGATCGCCTTGGCGCGCGTGTTGCGCAGGTTCTGCAGCTCCTGCGTCTGGGTGGCCAGGCGCTTGCGCTCGCCTTCCAGCGACTCGATCGAACTGACGTCCAACGGGTAGCCGCGGGTGTCCTTGAGGCGGGCGGCGGTTTCGGCCAGGCGCGAGCGCAGCAGGGCGGGGTCCAGCATGGTGATTCCTTCGGGCGGTCAAGGCGTGGAATTATCGCGGCCGCCGCCGTGGCCGCGCAAACGCCGTGCGGCGGTAACACGCGCTGCACACCCGCTTCGCCACACTGCCGCGCCCGCTGGATGCCCCGCCGGCACTTCGCGACTTTTTGGACCTCGCATGCATCGACGCCTTTGGCCCGCCCTCGCGGCGCTGCTGACCACGCTCGCCCTGCCCGCCCACGCCGACACCGCGGCGCTGGATTTCTCCCATGCGCCGGCCGACACCGCCCTGCCGCAGGGCTGGCAGCGCTACACCTTGTCGCGGCACAAGCCGCCGGCTGCGGTGCGTGTGGGACAACCGCCACGCCCCGGCACCATCGCGCCGAACCCGTTCTATGCGCCGGTGCGCACGGTGGTGATCGAGAGCGGCAACGCCGTTTTTGCAGGGAGAGAACGATGCGCAAGTACCCATGGATGATCGCCACGGCGCTGCTGCTGTGCACCGCGCCCGCCTTCGCCGACGGGCTGCAGGCGAAGCTCGATGCGCTTCACCGTGCGCCAGCTGCTCAAGGCCGCGGTGGGCGACAGCGACAACACCGCGGCCGATACACTGCTACCGCGCGTCGGCGGCCCGGCTTGCCGCGCCCCCGATTCCGGCCGCCAGCCCCGGGTCGCGCACAGGGTGCGCTCCTACGGGCTGTGCTCGACCCTCCTCGCCGTCATTCCCGCGAACGCGGGAATCCATCTTGCTCTCGGCCGGTAAAGCTAAGTGGATGACCGGCATGCGCCGTTGAAGATCGCTTACCGCTTGTGCGGGAATGACGTCGAGGGGTTGCAAGGCATCGGGGGCGACGTGGACGGACGGTGCTGTGTGGGCAAACGCCATTCGGCACGTCATGGCTGGCGATACGCCGACACCAGCCGGCCGCGCATACCTGCGCTCGTAAACCGCGACCCCGACTGAACTACTTCTCCCGGGCTCGCCGCCGTGCCGCGCGCAGCGCCTCGAGTTTTTCGCGCAGCTTGATCTCCAGCCCGCGGTCGACCGGCTCGTAGAACACAGTACCGTCCAATTCGTCCGGCAGGCACTGCTGGTCCAGCGCCACGCCGCCTTCGGCGTCATGGTCGTACTGGTAGTTCTTGCCGTAGCCGAGGCCCTTCATCAGCTTGGTCGGCGCGTTGCGCAGGTGCATGGGCACGTCGAGCGTGCCGCCTTCGCGCACGGCGGCGCGGGCCTTGTTGTAGGCCATGTAGGCGGCGTTGCTCTTGGGCGCGATGGCCAGCCAGATCGCCAGCTGCGCCAGACCCAGCTCGCCCTCGGGACTGCCCAGGCGCTCGTAGGTGTCCCAGGCATCCAGCGCCATGCGCCAGGCGCGCGGCTCGGCCAGGCCGATGTCCTCCACCGCCATGCGGGTCATGCGGCGGGCCAGATACAGCGGATCGACGCCACCGTCGAGCATGCGGGTGAGCCAGTACACGGCCGCGTCGGGGTCGGAGGAGCGCACGGATTTGTGCAGTGCCGAGATCTGGTCGTAGAACTGCTCGCCGTTCTTGTCGAAGCGGCGGGTGCGATCGGCCAGCACCTGCTCCAGCGTGGCCTCGCCGATGCTGCCGCCATCGGCCAGCTCGGCGGCGATTTCCAGCAGGGTGAGCGCACGGCGCACGTCGCCGTCGGCGGCCTGGGCGATCATGCGCAGCGAGGGGTCGGGCACTTCCAGCTGCAGCTCGCCCAGGCCGCGTTCGCGGTCGGCCAGCGCGCGGCGCAGCGCCTGCACGATGTCGTCCACCGACAGCGACTCCAGCACGTGCACGCGGCAGCGCGAGAGCAGCGCCGAATTCAGCTCGAACGAGGGGTTCTCGGTGGTGGCGCCGATGAAAAGGATCACGCCGCGCTCGATGTGCGGCAGGAAGGCGTCCTGCTGGGCCTTGTTGAAGCGGTGCACCTCATCCACGAACAGCACGGTGCGCCGCCCCTGGGCGAAGTTGGTCTCGGCCTCGGCCAGCGCCTTGCGCACATCGGGCAGGCCCGAGAGCACCGCCGAGATCGCCTTGAACTCGGCCTCGGCATAGCGCGCCACCAGCAGGGCCAGCGTGGTCTTGCCGCAGCCGGGCGGCCCCCACAGCACCATCGAGTGGATCTTGCCGGCCTCCAGCGCACGGCGCAGGGCCTTGTCCGGGCCGACGATGCGCTGCTGGCCCACGATCTCGTCGAGGCTGCGCGGGCGCATGCGTTCGGCCAGGGGTCTGAGCGTGTCGAAGTCGGTGAACAGACCGGCAATGGGCGGCGCGACTGAGCGTGGCATGCCGCCATGATACGGCATAGCCAGCCACCGCCGGCCCGCGCCAGCTCAAGCCGCACGCGCTCAGCGACGCGCCGATCGACCCCCGAAGGCATGAAAGTGTGACGGGGGCGCGAGGCGCGCACGCACTGCCTCGAACAGCGGACTGACCTGGGCCGGCTCCTGCAGATGACGACTCACGGCCACCGCGGCCAGTTGCGCCACTTCCATCGGTAGCGGTGATGCGGCCCCGGACCAGAATGCCAGCTCGAGGGTTCCCAATCGCTCGCTGCCGTCCATGTGCGGCAGCATTTCCGCAAGGACGGCTTGGCGCAGGTCGTTCTCTGCTGCACTGTGACTTGGCGCAAGCATGAGCCGGAATGCACGCTGATTGGAGTTCTTGAGATAGGTGTCATAGGCCGTCAGGCAGCCCGAGAACAGCGAGCGGTGACGCATCGCATCGGTACCCTGCCCTTGCCCCGGTTCGTGTTCCACGACGGCTGCCGCGAAGCGCACCGGCAGGCGCCGGATGAGCGTGGCCACGGTGCTCTCGGCGGCGCCCCATTCGCGTTCAAGCGGCCCGCTCAACTGCGGCGCCACCTGTTGCATCCAGGATGAACCCAGCACCGGATTGGACATGGACAGGCCATTGCGCACGGCCCGCAAGGCCGCGACCGCCTCGGCGAGCATCGACCACGCAGCGGGCATCGTGGGCCAGCACAGGATTTGCACGAACACGTTCTTTGCGGCGGTCTGACCCACGAAGGCCACGTGTTCGGGGGCCAGCCCGGTCATCGACGGCGGCGCGGCCTTGCCTGCAGCGGCCGCTGTCTGCCGCGTTGGCCGCCGGGCGTACTCAGCGTGCCCGGGCATGTGGATTCCCGGATGTGGGCGTGGATTTTTCAGCGGGATCGTTCTCGGCATGCCAGGGGCGTCCCGAGCGCTGCTCGATATAGTCCCGGATCAGCCGCCGCACGACCTGCGACGGTGTGGCGTCCTCGCCCGCACACAGTCGCTCGAAGACGGCCTTCTTGCGCGGGTCGATCAGGATGGTCAGGCGGGCCGTGCGATTTTCTGTTGGCATATGTGTCTCATCAGTCTTACACTGGAAGCAACTTGTATGATAATACATTTATCATGGTAACCACACAAAGGCCGGTCCTGACCAGCTGCCGCCCGGCCAGCGGCATGCCCGCGCCAGGGATACGGCAGCGGTGAGCACACTGGGAATCACCACGCCGCTGGCACTGCTGCTGGATCTCGTCGCCGCGTGGTTGCTGGTGGGTGCGCTTGGCCTGGTCGAGCCCAATCGCATCAGATGGGTCGCGCGCACCCTGTTTCCGCTCGGGGCACTGGCGGCGCTCGGCGTCGCCGGCATGGGTGCGCTGGCGCTGACGACAAACTTCGCCGTGCAGAGCGCCGTGCTTCCGCTCGGATTGCCGGATCTGCCGTTCCACGTGCGACTGGATGCATTGTCCGGCTTCTTTCTGCTGCTGCTGGGCAGCGCGGGTGCAGGGATCTCGATCTTCGCCGCCGGTTATTTCAGGCAAGGCGAAGGCACCGCCCCTGGCCTGCTCTGTCTGCAGTACCACGTGTTTCTGGCCAGCATGGCGATGGTCATCGTGGCCGACGATGCCTACCTGTTCATGGTGGCCTGGGAAACCATGGCTCTGAGCTCGTATTTTCTGGTGACCACCCAGCATCGGTTGCCGGAGATCCGGCGCGCCGGCTTCCTCTATCTGCTGATGGCCCATGTGGGCGCCCTCGGAATCCTGCTGTGCTTCGGAGTGCTGCATGGCGGCAGCTGGCAAATGACCTTTGCTGCGATGCGCGGCACCACGCTGGCGCCGGCCTGGGCCAGCGTGACCTTCGTGCTGGCCTTGTTCGGGTTCGGCGCCAAGGCTGGCCTGGTACCGCTGCATGTCTGGCTACCAGAGGCCCACCCTGCGGCGCCGTCGCCGGTGTCGGCGATGATGAGTGGCCTGATGCTCAAGGTCGGGGTGTATGGACTGTTGCGGGTCAGCCTGGACCTGCTGCACATGGGGCCGTGGTGGTGGGGTCTGCTGACTCTCGGGCTCGGCCTCGTCACCGCGTTGTATGGCGCGATCTTCGCAGCGGTGCAGACCGACATGAAGCGTCTGCTGGCGTATTCCTCGATCGAGAATATCGGGCTGATCTTCGCCGGCGTCGGGCTGGCCTTGCTGTGCCGCAGCTTTGACATGCGCCTGCTGGCGGCACTGGCACTGGCCGCGACGCTGATTCATGCGTTCAATCATGCGTTCTTCAAGAGCCTGCTGTTCCTCGTCACCGGATCGGTCATGCACGCCACCGGCGAGCGCAGCCTCGGCAAGCTCGGCGGGTTGATCCGCTACATGCCATGGGTGGCAGCGCTGGCCCTGATCGGTTCGCTGGCGATCGCCGGGCTGCCGCCGCTCAACGGGTTCGTCTCCGAGTGGCTGCTGCTGCAGGCGTTTCTGCAGACGCCGCACATTCCGCATGCGTTCCTGAACATGATCGTGCCGCTGGGCGCGGCGATCGTGTCGCTGACCGCCGCGCTGGCCGGCTACGTGATGGTGAAGTTCTATGGCGTGATCTTTCTCGGCCAGCCGCGCGAACCTTCGCTGGAGCGAGCACACGATGCCGGCTGGCTTGAGCGGATCGGCCTGGGCTGGCTGGCACTCGGCTGCATCCTGATCGGCGTGTTTCCCCAGGTGGCGCTGGATGTGGCGGGCCGCATCACCCAGCCACTGGTCGGGGCGGCCGTGCAACGGGGACCGTCGCCGTGGTGGATGACTCCGGTCGCCTCGAACCAGGCGTCGTACAGCGGCTTGTGGCTGTGGCTGGGCCTGCTGCTCGTGATCGGCGCCACTTTCGTGCTCGTGCGCCGCTTCTACCATGGCCGCGTTCGCCGAACGCCGGCATGGGACTGCGGCTACCCGTGGCAGACGCCGCGCATGCAGGATTCCTCCGAGGGTTTCGGCCAACCGATCCGCCATCTGTTCGGCCCGGTGTTCCGGATGGAGCGCGAGCTGCCGTCGCCCGCCGATACCCAGCCGCAGTATCGCGTGAAGGTCGAGGAACGCTTCTGGCATGCGCTTTACCTGCCACTGGCCCGGCTGGTGCAGCGCATCGCCGAACGCGTGACGATCCTGCAGGGCGGACGTCTGGCGATCTACCTGCTTTACAGCTTCATGACGCTGCTGTTGCTGCTGGTGTGGGTGCTATGACAGCCATCGCTTACGCATGGCAGCTGGGCGAGTGCCTGCTGGCGATCGCCCTCGCGCCGTTGTTCGCCGGCTGGGTCGGGCAATGTCGTGCCTGGCTGCAGAACCGATCCGCACCGCCGCTGTGGCAGCCCTACAAAGTATTGCGCAAGCTGTTTCACAAGAACGCGGCGCTGGCCACGCATGCCTCCTGGCTGTTTCGCTCGGCACCCTATGTGGTGTTTTCCACCATGGTGGTGGCGGCTGCGATCATTCCCTCGGTGACCACCGATCTGCCGCTGGCCCGCGTCGCCGACGCGATCGCGCTCGTCGGTGTGTTCGCGACCGGGCGCGTCTTCATCTCGCTCGCGGCGATGGATGTCGGCACGGCGTTTGGCAGCATGGGCGCGCGACGCGAAATGATGATCGGTTTTCTGGCCGAGCCGGCGCTGCTGATGGTGCTGTTCTGCGCCTTCATGACGTATGGCAGCACCGCACTGCCCAGCGTGGTGGAAGGTGCGTTGAGCCGGCACGCTATCGTGCTGCATCCGAGCCTGTTCTTTGCCGGCGTGGCATTCGTGATGGTGCTGCTGGCCGAAAATGCCCGCTTGCCGGTCGACAACCCGTCAACTCATCTCGAGCTGACGATGATCCATGAAGCGATGATCCTGGAATATTCGGCGCGCCATCTGGCACTGCTCGAATGGGCCTCGTGGCTGAAGCTGTTCAATTACGCCTGCATCGGCTTCGCGCTCTTCCTGCCCTGGGGTATCGCCCTGCATGGTGCCGGTATCGGCCTGCTGGCACTCGCCATCGGCACGCTGCTGGTCAAGCTCGTCATCGCCGGGGCCGCGCTTGCCCTGTTCGAGACCCTCTCGGCCAAGTTGCGGTTGTTCCGTGCGCCGGAGTTCCTGACCATGGCGTTCCTGTTCGCCGTGCTCGGTCTGCTCGTCTACCTGCTGCTGGGAGCCTGAGCCCATGGCCCCGTTGAGCTTCGCCACTCAGGTCGTGCAGGTGCTCGCGGGCACCCTGCTGCTGATCTCGTTCGCCATGATGGCCGAGCGGCGTAGCCGCCGGCTGCTGATCCTGCTGGTGTGGCAGGGCGCGATGCTGGTTGCCTCCACCGTGCTGGTAGCCGCCTCGGCCCATCTCACGCACCTGTATTACTCGGCCGCGCTGACCCTGCTGCTCAAGGTGTGCCTGTTGCCATGGATCCTGTTCCGGCTGATGCGCAAGCTGGGCATCGAACGCGACAACGAGCCGCTGGTCAACGTGCCCACCCTGATGCTGGTCGGGCTGGGCCTGGTGATCTTCGCGTTCGGGCTGGCGCAGCCGGTCACGGCGCTGGCCACGACGGTGCTGCGGCACACGTTGGGGATCGCCCTGGCGGTGATCCTGCTGTCGTTCCTGATGATACTGGCCCGGCGCAAGGCGTTCACCCAGGTGATCGGTTTCCTGTCGCTGGAAAACGGGCTGTTTTTCGCCGCCACCAGCACCACCTACGGCATGCCGATGGTGGTGGAACTGGGCATGGCACTGGATCTGCTGGTGGCCGTCTTCATCTTCGGCATCTTCTTCTTCCATATCCGGGAGCAGTTCGACAGCCTCGATCTCGACCAACTCGAATCTCTCAGGGAGAATTGACGTGGAGATTCTGCTGGTCTTGGGATGTCCGCTGCTGGGTGCGGCGCTGCTCGCCGCCGCCGGGGCGAAACGCCATGCCGCCGAGGTCAGCGTGGTGGTCAGCCTGGCCACCTTGCTGGCAGCCGCGGCACTGGTGGCGCGGGTCATCCGGCACGGCCCGATAACCGCCTGGGACGAAGAGTTCTTCATCGACCCGTTCAACGTGTTTCTGGTGGCGCTGACTGCACTGGTCGGCTTCACCACCGCCATCTTTTCACGGCCGTACATGCGCATCGAGGCAAACCAGGGTCGGCTCACGCCGGCTCGGCTGCGGCTGTACCACAGCATGTACCAGCTGTTCATGGCGGCCATGTTGCTGGCACTGACCACCAACAACATGGGTTTCATGTGGGTGGCGATGGAGATGGCCACGCTGTCGACCGTGCTGCTGGTTTCGCTGTATCGCACGCGCGCCAGCATCGAGGCCGCCTGGAAGTACTTCATCCTGTGCGGCGTCGGCATCGCGCTGGCGCTGTTCGGCACCGCGCTGCTGTACACCGCCGCCGAGGATCTGCTCGGGGGCGAAGGCATGGGCGCCCTGCTGTGGACCCATCTCGACGCCGTCAAGGGTCAGCTGGAACCGCGCGTGATGGGCATGGCGTTCGTCTTCCTGCTGGTCGGCTATGGCACCAAGGTGGGCCTGGCGCCGCTGCACAACTGGCTGCCGGATGCGCATGCCGAGGGTCCGACACCGGTCTCGGCGGTGCTCTCCGGCCTGCTGCTCAACGTGGCGCTGTATGCGGTGATCCGCTGCAAGATTCTCACCGATGGGGCGCTCCATTCGAACCTGCCCGGTCACATGCTGATGGGTTTCGGGCTGCTGTCGACCGTACTGGCGAGTTTCTTTCTATGGCGTCAGCGCGACATCAAGCGGCTGTTCGCCTATTCCTCGATCGAGCACATGGGCATCATCACGTTCGCGTTCGGCATGGGCGGGCCGATCGCGAACTTCGCGGCGCTGCTGCACATGACCATGCACTCGCTGACCAAGTCCGCCATCTTCTTTGCCGCCGGCCATGCCACGCAGCTGTCCGGTACACAGCGCATGGACAAGATCCGCGGCCTGCTGGCGATTCATCCCAGCGTGGGCTGGGGCCTGATGCTCGGCGGACTGGCGATACTCGGCATGCCGCCGTTTGGTGTGTTCACCAGCGAATACCTGATCCTGACCACGGTGATGCGCGATCACCCGTGGGCCACGCCCATCCTGCTGATCGCCCTCGCCGTCGCCTTCGGCGCGATCTTCAGTCGCCTGCAACCCATGGTGTATGGCGATACCGATACCCAACCGCTGCCGCACTCCCCGGCGCTGGTTCCGGCATTCATCCACCTGGGGATCGTGCTCATGATGGGCGTGTACATTCCGCCGGCGCTGGCCGAGTGGTACCGCCTGGCGGCCCGGCTGATTGGCGGTTGATGGGATGACAGCATGACTCTCGATCTGCTTCAGCAGGAAGGCGGCCGGTTACCCGCCAATGTGCCGGCGCAGCATGTGCTGGTCGATGCCGCGCAATGGATGGCAAACGCACAGCGTCTGCATGAACAAGGCAGCAGCCTGCTTGCCTTGTGGGGCGCCGATGACCACGATCGCGACGGTGTTTTTCGGGTGTTCGCCGTCTTCCTGCTGCCCGATCGGGTCGTCGTGCTGGAGCACGCCCTGGCCGGCGGCACGCTGGGCTATCCCGCACTGACCCGCTGGTTCGCGGTCGCCGATCGGTTGCAGCGTGCCGTATACGATCTGCTGGGCTTGGTGGCCGATTCGGGCGATACCCGGCCGTGGCTTCGCCATGGCGGGTGGCCCGAGAACTGCTTCCCGTTGCGCCGGGACGTTGCTGCGGCGACCACCTATCCGGGTCAACCGCGGCCCTATCCCTTCGTGCCGGTCCAGGGCGATGGCGTGCACGAGATCGCCGTGGGCCCGGTGCATGCCGGCACGATCGAGCCGGGGCATTTCCGCTTTTCCGTGGTGGGCGAGAAAGTGCTGCGCCTGGAAGCGCGCCTGGGCTACACCCACAAGGGCATCGCCAAACGCTTCGAGAACCTGCCGCTGCAGGAAGGCCATCGTCTGGCGGCACGGATTTGCGGCGACAGCACCGTGGCGTTTTCCTGGGCCTACTGTGCCGCGCTGGAGGCGATCGCGGGGATCGAACTGCCACGTCGCGCCGCGTCCCTGCGCGCACTGGCGCTGGAGCGCGAGCGCCTGGCCAACCATTTGGGTGATCTGGGCGCGCTGGGCAACGATGCCGGCCTGGCCTTCGGCCTGATGCAGTTCTCTGCCCTGAAGGAGCGGCTCGTGCGGCTGAACCAGGACGTGTTTCGGCAGCGCTACCTGTTCGACTACGTGGTTCCCGGCGGCGTCGCCGTCGATCCGGAGGTACGGGCGGTGCGGGCCATGCTCGATGAAGTGGCGATGCTCGAGCTGGCTATGCCTGCGCTGCGTGCCATCTATGAAAACCACGCTGGCGTGCAGGATCGTTTCCGCGATACCGGTGTGCTCAGCCCGGAGTTGGCCAGGGCACGGGGGGCACTGGGCCTGGTTGGACGTGCATCAGGTATCGCGCAGGATCTGCGCATCGACCTGCCATGGCCACCTTACGATCGTCTGCGCCCCAACCCGACGCTGGCCACCGGCGGCGACGTGGCCGCCCGCGCCCTGCTGCGCTTCGATGAAGTCATGGAGTCGCTGCGGTTGTGCCGCTCGCTGCTCGAAACACTTCCGCCCGGATCAATCGAAGCGATCATACCGGCGGCGGAGCCCGGTCGACTCGGCATCGGCCTCATCGAAGGCTGGCGCGGCCCGGTGCTGATCGCCCTGGAAACGGCGGCGGATCAGCGCGTGCGACGCTGCCACGCACATGATCCCTCGTGGCAGAACTGGCCATTGGTCGAGTACGCGATCATCGGCAACATCGTGCCGGACTTCCCGCTCATCAACAAATCGTTCAACCTCGCCTACAGCGGCCCCGACGGGTGATGCCAGCATGTTCGATATCCTGAACCGCATTCGCCGCAACGGCATCCTCAGTGAACCCCTGCCGAAGCTGGAGCCGCCCGATGCCGTGGTGGAAAAATTGCAGCGGCAACTGCAGGGCGTGTTCGGGCGCGCGCTGCGCATCCGCCATGTGGATGCCGGCTCGTGCAATGGCTGCGAGCTGGAGATCCATGCGCTTTCCAATCCGTACTACAACCTCGAAGGCAGCGGCATGGCGTTCGTGGCCAGCCCGCGGCATGCCGATGTACTGCTGGTCACCGGCCCGGTCTCGGTCAACATGGAAGACGCCCTCAAGCGCACTTACGCGGCGATGCCCGAGCCCAAATGGGTGATGGCGGTCGGCGACTGCGGTGCCTGCGGCGGCGTGTTCGGCGAGAGCTATGCCACGCGCGGCCCGATCAGCGCCGTCATTCCGGTCGATATCGTGGTCAGCGGGTGTCCACCCACGCCGCTGGCGCTGCTGCGCGGCCTGCTGCAGATCACCCGGCAGCGCCGACCGTAGCCTGCCGCCGCCGCAGCATCCGATCCACACGGCAGATCAGTCCTTCAGCGGCCGGGTGCTGATCACCGGCAGGTCGCCGATCACGTCGGCGCCGGCCGGCGGCACGAAGTTGAAGGTATCCGGGGCGATCGGCGCGTTGCGCTGCCAGCCGGAAAAGCGGATCTGCGTGGTCGAACCGAGCTGGTCGCGGAACACCATGCGTGCCAGGCCGCTGGCGTCGAAGCCGAGGTCGGCGTAGTCGAACTGCGGATCCTGGTCCTTCGAGGTGAGGCGCAGCCAGGCCAGGCCGTCGTGTTCGCCCTGTTCGGTGACGGTGAAGTCCTTGTCCATCTGCTTCAGGTCGGTGAGCACGGTGAGCGGACTGTGCGATTCGGCCGAGCTCTGCTTGCGCACGGTGACCTGTTCCAGCTCCGGGTCGTACAGCCACACGCGGCTGCCGTCGGCGACGATGGTCTGCCGGTAGGGCGTCAGCGTCTCCCAGCGGAACTGCCGCGGCGCCTGCAGCGCCAGCAGGCCGGCGCTACCCTTGCCCACCCTGCCGTTGGCATCGGTGAGGGTCTGGGTGAAATGGCCGGTCAGCGAGTGCAGGTCGTGCGCGAAGGCGTCCAGGCGCGCGCGCGCAGGGCCGGTCGCCGCGTGGGCCATGCCGGTCAGGGCGAAGAGCGCGGCGGCGGCGAAGACAAGAATGGGTTTCATCGGAGACCGGGAGCACGGGATGGGGCGACCATTGTAAGGCGGAAGGCTTAACCGCTCTCGCCGGCACGCCGTTCGCCTCGCCCCGTGTAGGAGCGCACCCTGTGCGCGAATGCTCTTGCTCCTGACCGACATCAAAGCAAGAGCATTCGCGCACAGGGTGCGCTCCTACGTCCTACGGGAGATGGCTCACCCCTTCGGCGGCGGGGGCGCCAGCACTTCGCGGTTGCCGTTGTGCTGGGGCGCGCTGACCACGCCGTCGACCTCCATCTGCTCGATCAGGCGGGCCGCGCGGTTGTAGCCGATGCGCAGGTGGCGCTGCACGCCGGAGATCGAGGCACGCCGGGTCTGCGTGACGATGGCCACCGCCTTGTCGTACAGCTGGGTGTCGGCGTCGCCACCCTCCTCGCCGTCCTGCGGCAGACCGGCGTCGTTGATGAACTTGCCATCGCCGGTGGCCTGCACCTCCTCCAGCACGCCCTCGATGTACTGCGGTGCGCCCTGCGAGCGCAGCCACGCCACCACCTGGTGCACCTCGTGGTCGTCGACGAAGGCGCCATGCACGCGTTCGGGCGTGGCGGTGCCCGGCGGCAGGTAGAGCATGTCGCCGTGGCCCAGCAGTGCCTCGGCGCCGGACTGGTCGAGAATCGTGCGCGAGTCGATCTTGCTCGACACCTGGAACGCGATGCGGGTGGGGATGTTGGCCTTGATCAGGCCGGTGATCACGTCCACCGACGGACGCTGGGTGGCCAGCACCAGGTGCACGCCGGCGGCGCGCGCCTTCTGCGCCAGGCGGGCGATGAGTTCTTCCACTTTCTTGCCGACGATCATCATCATGTCGGCGAACTCGTCGATGATGATCACGATGTTGTACAGCGGCTCCAGCGGTTCGGCGGCGAGATTGGGCATCTCCGGGTTGGGCCGGAACAACGGATCCAGCAGCGGCTGGCCGGCGTTCTCGGCGTCCTTCACTTTCTTGTTGAAGCCGCCCAGGTTGCGCACGCCCACCGCCGCCATCAGCTTGTAGCGGCGCTCCATCTCGGCCACGCACCAGCGCAGCGCGTTGGCGGCCTCCTTCATGTCGGTGACCACCGGCGCCAGCAGGTGCGGGATGCCCTCGTAGACCGAGAGCTCGAGCATCTTCGGGTCGATCATGATCATGCGCACGTCTTTGGGACTGGCCTTGTACAAGAGGCTCAGCACCATCGCGTTGACCGCCACCGACTTGCCCGAGCCGGTGGTGCCGGCCACCAGCAGGTGCGGCATCTTGGCCAGGTCCACCACCACCGGCTTGCCGCCGATGTCCTTGCCCAGCGCCAGCGCCAGCGGCGATTTCATCTGGTCGTACCTGTCCGAGCGCAGGATCTCGGAGAGGTAGACGATCTGCTTGCGCGTGTTGGGAATCTCCAGGCCGATCACGTTCTTGCCGGGGATCACGTCGACCACGCGCACGCTCACCACCGACAGGCCGCGCGCGATGTCCTTGTCCAGGCTGGACACCTGCGAGCCGCGCACGCCGGCAGCCGGCTCCAGCTCGAAGCGGGTGATCACCGGGCCGGGATACACGCCGACCACCTTGGCCTCGATGCGGAAATCCTTGAGCTTGAGCTCGACCTGGCGCGAGAGCACTTCCAGCGTCTCTTCGGAATAGCCGGGACCTTGTGGCGGGGCTTCGTCCAGCAGCGACAGCGGCGGCAGCTCGCCGGGCTGGGCGGCACCGACGAACAGCGGAATCTGGGTTTCCAGCCGGGCGCGGTCGCTCTTCGCCACCGGGGCGGGCGGCGCCTCGATGCGCACCGGCTCGCGCCGGGCCTGCTTGACCGCCTCGGCCTTCTTCACCACCTCGCGCTCGCCGCGCGCCTGGCGGGCGGCGATCACTTCCGGCGCCTTGCGCAGCCTGGTACCGACCCAGGTGACCAGGCGCAGCACGATGGCCCCGGTCCAGTCCATCAGGCGGAACCACGACAGCCCCGTCGCCAGCGTCACCGCGACCAGGAACAGCGCCAGCAGCAGCAGCGGTGCGCCGGTGGAACCCAGCGCCTCGAGCAGGGAGTTGCCCAGCCACTGCCCGGCGATGCCGCCCACGCCCTGCGGCATCACCGGATCGGGGCGGCTGGCGTTGAGCGCGAACAGCGCCGGCAGCGTGATGAAGAAGAACACGAAGCCGATCAGGCGCAGCGACGGTTCCCACGGGTGTACCGCCCGCTCGCCGCGGTGGCGCAATACCTGCACGCCCAGCACCAGCAGCAGCAACGGGAACGCGTAGGACGCCAGGCCGAAGATGTAGCGCAACAGGTTGGCGATGTTGGCGCCGATCGCGCCGCCGAAGTTGCGCGCGTGCTCCACCGTGCCGACGTGGCCCCAGCTGGGGTCCTGCTCGTTGTAGCTGAACAGGCAGACCAGCAGGTACAGCGCCAGCGGCAGCAACAGCAGCGCGCCGGCCTCGCGCAGGCGCCGCTTGAGCTCCTCGCTGAGGGCGGGCGTGGGGGGCCTGGCTTTCTTGACGTTCGCGCTACGCGCCACCGGTACGCACTTCCATGAAACTGGGCATTCCGCCCAAGTCTACACAGGCGGCCCCCCCCTTCAGAAGCGCGCGGAACGCGGCGTCGGCCACGAAAAAGGCCGGACCCGAAGGCCCGGCCCCGATGCGCTGGCCTGCAGGCGCCGGCCAGCGTCCATCGCGGTGAATCAGCCCAGCAGCGCCGGATGCACCAGCTTGCCGCCATCGACGTTGATGCCCGAACGCAGCGGCTCGAAGTCGCGCCATCCGGGACCGGCCGCCATGCGCTGCACATACGGCAGGATCGCCGCCGAGATCGCCAGCGACGAGGTCTGCGGCACCGCACCGGGCATGTTGGTGACGCAGAAGTGGGTCACGCCGTGCACGTCGTAGGTCGGCTCCTTCCAGGTGGTCGGGCGCGAGGTCTCGAAGCAGCCGCCCTGGTCGATCGAGATGTCGACCAGCACCGAACCCTTCTCCATGGTCTTGACCATGTCCTCGGTGACCACGCGCGGCGCCTTGGCGCTGGGGATCAGCACCGCGCCGACCACGAGGTCGGCGTCACGCACTTCCTCGGCCACCGACGACTCGTACGCGTACAGCGCGGTGACGTTGGCGCCCAGATCCATCATCTCGGCGAGGCGATCCTGGCGCTTGTCGAACACCACCACGCGGGCACCGGCGGCAGCGGCCAGCGAGGCGGCCGCCTTGCCGGCGGCACCGCCGCCGAGCACCACCACCTTGCCGCGCGAGGTGGAGGCCATGCCGCCCAGCAGCTTGCCCTTGCCGCCCTGCGGGCGGTGCAGCAGCGTGGTGCCGATCTGGGTGGCGATGCGCCCGGCGATCACCGACATCGGCAGCAGCAGCGGCAGGCTGCCGTTGTCGTCCACCGACTCGAACGCCACGCCGGTCAGGCCGATGTCGAGCAGGCTCCGGGTGAGTTCCGGCTCGGCCGCCAGGTGCAGGTAGCAGAACAGCAGGTGGTGTTTCTTGAGCAGGGCCAAATCGCCGGCGATCGGCTCCTTCACCTTGACGATCAGCTCGCCCTTCTCGTACAGCGCCGCGGCGTCCGGCACCACCGTGATACCGGCCTGGGTGTAGGCCGCGTCGGCGAAGCCGCTCTTTTCGCCGGCGCCCGCCTGGATGAAGACCTCATGGCCGCGGCGCACCAGATCGGCGGCGGCGGCGGGTACCAGGGCAACACGACCTTCGAGGGTCTTGGTTTCGGAAGGAATACCGATACGCATAGGGAAGCAATCCTGTGGAGTTCGTCTGGACGGCACCGAAGCGGCGCCGCCCTGGGTTGGGAAAGCAAAGCGATGGAACGCTTGAATCGGGCCGTGGGCTTCCCCATCCTTGCGGATTCGATAGCACCGCCCCTCCCTTCCGAATCGGTCGCGTCAACGTGCCGCTGGCAACCGGGCCGAAAGCGATCAAAGCCGTTCAGCAAACCCGAGGATTATCTCATGTCCGAAACGCCCAAGCACAGCCGCCTGCTGATCCTCGGCTCCGGCCCCGCCGGCTACACCGCTGCCGTGTACGCCGCCCGCGCCAACCTCAAGCCGACGCTGATCACCGGCCTGCAGCAGGGCGGCCAGTTGATGACCACCACCGACGTGGACAACTGGCCCGGTGACGTGGAAGGCCTGCAGGGCCCGATGCTGATGCAGCGCATGGCCGAGCACGCCGAGCGATTCCACACCGAGATGGTGTTCGACCACATCCACCAGGCGGACCTGTCCAAGCGGCCCTTCACGCTCAAGGGCGATGCGGGCGAATACAGCTGCGATGCGCTGGTCATCGCCACCGGCGCCACGGCGAAATACCTGGGCATCGCCTCGGAGGAGAAGTTCAAGGGCAAGGGCGTATCCGCCTGCGCCACCTGCGACGGCTTCTTCTTCCGCGAGCAGGACGTGGTGGTGGTCGGCGGCGGCAACACCGCGGTGGAGGAGGCGCTGTACCTGTCCAACATCGCCCGCAAGGTCACCCTGGTGCACCGTCGCGACACCCTGCGCGCGGAGAAGATCATGCAGGACAAGCTGTTCGCCAAGGCCGCGACCGGCAAGATCGAACTACTGTGGAACCACACCATCGACGAGGTGCTGGGCGACGACTCCGGCGTCACCGGCGTGCGGGTGAAGGCGGTCGACGACGAGGCCACCCGCGACATCGAGGCCACCGGCTTCTTCGTGGCGATCGGCCACTCGCCCAACACCGGCATCTTCCAGGGGCAGCTCGACATGCACGACGGCTACCTGCGCATCCACGGCGGCCAGAACGGCATGGCCACGATGACCTCGGTGCCCGGCGTGTTCGCCGCCGGCGACGTCGCCGACCACGTCTACCGCCAGGCGATCACCTCGGCCGGCTTCGGCTGCATGGCGGCGCTGGATGCCGAGCGCTGGCTGGAGCAACAGACGCCGGCTGGCTGACACCTGTGTAGGAGCGCACCCTGTGCGCGATGCTTTTGCTCCTGATCGACATCAAAGCCAAAAGCATCGCGCACAGGGTGCGCTCCTACCGTAAGGCCTATCGCCCATGTACGACATCCGCTTCCATGCCGCGATCGCCGAACTGCCAGCCGCGGAATGGGACAGCCTGCGGCCGGACGACAACCCGTTCGTCTCGCACGCCTTTCTCGCCGCGCTGGAAGCCACCGGCTGCATCCGCCACGAGTGGGGCTGGCAGGCCCATCACCTGGGCCTGTACGAAGGCGACACCCTGGTCGCCGCCGCACCGCTCTACCTGAAGGGCAACTCGCACGGTGAGTTCGTGTTCGACTGGAGCTGGGCCAGCGCGTGGGAGCGCGCCGGCGGCGAGTACTACCCGAAGCTGCTCAACGCCGTGCCCTACTCGCCCGTCACCGGGCCGCGGCTGCTGGCCGGGAGCGGTCGCCACGCCGCCGCGCTGCGCCGGGCGCTGGTCACGGCGATGCGCGGCGAGGTCGACCGACTCGGCCTGTCCTCGCTGCACGCCAACTTTCTGCGCGACGACGAGCTGCCTGCGTTCGACGACGCCTGGCTGGCACGCAGCGACGTGCAGTTCCACTGGCACAACCGCGGCTACACCGATTTCGAGGCCTTTCTCGCCGCGCTCAACCACAAGAAGCGGAAGAACATCCGACACGAGCGCGCGCAGGTCGCACGCAGCGGCCTGCAGATCGGGATGCGCGGCGGCGCCAGCGTCAGCCGCGAGGAGTGGTGCCGCGTGCACGCGCTGTACGAAAACACCTTCGACGCCAAGGGCAACCACGCGGCACTGACGCGGGCATTCTTCCTGGCGCTGGGCGACACGCTGGGCGATGCCGTACAGCTGGCGCTGGCGCGCGATGGCGAGACGATCGTGGCGATGGCCCTGCTGATCCAGGGCGCGGACACGCTGTACGGTCGCTACTGGGGCGCCAGCGTCGAGGTGCCGGGGCTGCACTTCGAGCTGTGCTACTACCAGGGCATCGCGCACGCGATCCGCCACGGCCTGCAGCGCTTCGAGCCCGGCGCACAGGGCGAGCACAAGCTGGCGCGCGGCTTCCTGCCGGTGCACACGCACTCGCGCCACTACCTGGCGCACCCGCAGTTCCGCCGCGCCGTGCGCGATGCGCTGGTGCACGAAACGGCCTCGCTGCAGGCCTACGCCCAGGAGCTGCAGGCGCACAGCCCGTACGCCCACGGCCGCGCACCGGGCGAGATCGCATGATCCGCCTGCCGCTGCTCGATCACTGGCCGGCGGAGCGCTTTCCCGATCCGGCCGAGGCGCTGCGCGAGCCTTCCGGCCTGCTCGCCTTCGGCGGCGACCTCTCGCCCGAGCGGCTGCGCGCGGCCTATGCGCAGGGCATCTTTCCCTGGTTCAACGAGGGCGAGCCGATCCTGTGGTGGTCGCCCGATCCGCGCTGCGTGTTCCGCACCGCCAAGCTGTGCCGACCGAACCGTTCGCTGCGCCGGCTGCTGGCGCGCTGCAGCTGGCAGGTCACCGTGGATCGCGATTTCGTCGGCGTGATGCACGCCTGCGCCGCGCCGCGCGATGGCCAGCACGGCACCTGGATCAGCCCGGAGATGATCGACGCCTACGCCACGCTGCACACCCGTGGCCACGCGCACAGCGTCGAGGTGTGGCGGGGCGCGTCGATGGTCGGCGGCATCTACGGCGTAATGTCCGGGCGCCTGTTCAGCGGCGAATCGATGTTCAGCCGCGAAAGCGGCGGCTCCAAGGTGGCCCTGCTGGCGCTGGCCCGCCTGCTGCACGAGTGGGGCTGCCCGCTGCTCGATGCCCAGGTGGCCAACCCGCACCTGCTCTCGCTGGGTGCCGAGGAGATGCCGCGGGCGGACTACCTGGCCGCGCTGCGCAGCCTGGCCGCGCAGCCGCTGGATCCCGCGCTGTGGGCCGGCGTCGCGCCGATGGATGCGCGACACGGGCCTGAATCAACGTGGCACCAGGACGAAGATCACTGAAGCCGGTTGACCACTCTGCGGATGGATCGGCTCGCGCATCGACTCCAGCACCAGCCCGGCCGCCGCGAAACTCCGCATCCAGCCGGCCAGCGTGCGGAAATACCACGGGGCCGCCTCGCCGAACCCTTCGCCGCAGCCGGCCCAGGAACCCTCGCGCCAGCCGTCGCGATAGGCGCCATCGCCGCAGGCGCTCCACGGATGCAGGGTCTGGATCAGCAGCGCGCCGCCGGGCGCAAGCAGCGCGGGCATGGCGCCCAGCAGCGCATCGACCGACTCCCCGCCGAGCAAAGAGAAATTGCACACCACCACGTCGGCCTGCTCGCGCAGGGCGCCGGCGGCAATCGCCGCGTAGTCCATGGCGAGGAAACGTCCACCGCCGGTCGCGCGGGCTGACTCGACCAGCGCAGGCACCGCGTCAACGCCGAGGCCCTCGATACCGTGCCGGGCCAGCGCACGCAGCAACCAGCCCTCGCCGCAGCCCACGTCGATCACCCGCTGCAGGCGCCGCGCGAGCACCACCTCGACGATCGCCGCATCCGTCACCAGCCGGCGGCTGGCGATCGCCTGCTCGCGCACCGCCCGCGTCCATGGCGCGGCGTGCTGGTGCCAGACACGCAGGATCGCCGTTTCGCGATCGCCGCCCATCGTCTCAGCTGGCGCGCGAGGCGTAGTGCGATTCGACATACTCGTCGAGGATGCCGATGAACTCGCTGGCGATGTTGTCCCCGCGCAGGGTCATCGCCTTCTCGCCGTCGATGAACACCGGCGCGGCCGGCGCCTCGCCGTTGCCCGGCAGCGAGATGCCGAGGTTGGCGTGCCTGGATTCGCCCGGCCCGTTCACCACGCAGCCCATCACCGCCAGGGTGAGGTTCTCCACGCCGTCGTACTTCACTCGCCACAGCGGCATCTGCTCGCGCACGTGCGCCTGCACCGTCTGCGCCAGCTGCTGGAAGAACTCGCTGGTGGTGCGGCCGCAGCCCGGGCAGGCGGTAACCAGCGGCGTGAACGCACGCAGGCCCATGGTCTGCAGCAGCTCCTGCGCCACGATCACCTCGCCGGTGCGCGCGCCGCCGGGCTCGGGCGTGAGCGAGATGCGGATGGTGTCGCCGATGCCTTCCTGCAGCAGCACGGCCAGCGCCGCGGCCGAGGCGGTGATGCCCTTGGAGCCCATGCCGGCCTCGGTCAGGCCCAGGTGCAGCGCGTAATTGCCGCGCGCGGCGAGGTCGCGGTACACCGCGATCAGCTCCTGCACGCCGGACACCTTGGCCGACAGAATGATGCGCTCGCGCGGCAGGCCGATCTTCTCGGCCAGCGCGGCCGAATCCAGCGCCGAGCGGATCAGCGCCTCGCGCGCCACGTGGGGGGCATCCCAGGGCTGCGCGCGCTGCGCGTTCTGGTCCATCAGCATGGCGACCATGGACTGGTCCAGCGAGCCCCAGTTGGCGCCGATGCGCACCGGCTTGCCGTACTCGATCGCCTTCTCGATGATCGCGCCGAACTGGGCGTCCTTCTTCTTGCCGAAACCGACGTTGCCGGGGTTGATGCGGTACTTCGCCAGCGCCTCGGCGCAGGCCGGCTCGACCTCCAGCAACTGATGCCCGTTGTAGTGGAAGTCGCCGATGATCGGCACCTCCACGCCCATCATCTGCAGCCGCTCGACGATGCGCGGCACCGCCGCGGCGGCGGCCGGCGTGTTGACCGTGATGCGCACCAGCTCCGAGCCGGCACGGGCCAGCTCGGCGATCTGCTTGGTGGTGCTGGCCGCATCCTCGGTGTCGGTGTTGGTCATCGACTGCACGACGATCGGCGCGCCGCCGCCGACGGTGACCTTGCCGATCTGCACGCCCACGCTGGGACGGCGCGGTGCGGCTTGCGCGGGACGCGGGGCGGGTTGGGAAAGTTCGCTCATGGGGACCGGAATGATGCCTGCCGCAGGAAGTCGCGGCGAAGTGGCAAGAATAACCGAAGCCTCCCGGCCGCCCCAGCGCGACGCGTCGATCCGTAAACGTCTCGTCAAGACGCGGCGGCGGCGCGGTCACGCCGCGCATGCATCACGGCCCCTGGCGTGAACCCGGATGCCCACGCCCGACATGCAGCTATGCCGGATTCCCGCCGTGCCGCAGGGCCGCCTGCAGCAGCCGGCGCTGCAGGCGGTCGGCCGGCGATCGCGGGTGCCCGAAACCCATCCGCGCCAGCGCCGCGGACTCTCCCGCCCGCGGCTGGCCGGGCTTGGCCATCGCACGCAGGATGCGCAGCCGGCCGCGCCACGTGCGGCTGTTCGCCTTGAGCCAGCCCAGCGCCGGCAGCAGCCGCTGCTCGACCTCGCTGAAATCGCTGCCGAACGGAAAGGTCGGCATCAGCCCGCGTTTGCGCAGCGGCGCCAGCGCGTCGGCGAGCACCTCCGGACGATGCCGGCGCCACGCCTCGGGCACCGCGAAATCCGCGCGCAGCTTGCCGTGGGATTTCGCCTCGGCGGCCAGCGCGTCGACGAAGCGCGCGTCGCAGATCGACAGCATCGCTTCCACGCACTCCTCGTCGGTCTTGCCGCGCAGATCGGCCATGCCGTACTCGGTGACGAACAGGTCGCGCAGGTGGCACGGAATGGTGGTGGCACCGTAGTTGAAGCGGATGTTGGTCTCGGTGCCGTGCGCACCCTCGCGGGTGGCGCGCAGCAGCAGCGCCGAGCGCCCGTCCGGCAGCTCGTGCGCCATCGCCACAAAGTTGTACTGGCCACCCACGCCGCTGACCACGTGGCCATCCTCCAGCGCGTCAGAGACCGCCGCGCCGGTGAGCGTGGCCATCATGCAGGTGTTGAAGAAGCGCGCGCCGCGACGCTGCAGGCTGGCCAGCACCTGATGGTCGCCGTAGAGCTGGTTGACGTTGGAGACGCGACACATGTCGATCGCGTCGGGGTCCGCCGCCTCGGTCTCGTGCAGCCAGCGGTACAGCTCGCGCGAACCGAGGAAGAACGCACCGCGCAGGTAATGTCCGCCCGGTGCATCGTCCGGCAGCCGCCCGATCGCCGCGGCGCGCTCCAGCGCCAGGTTGTCCCACGCGCGGCGCTTGAGGATGCCGCCGCGCTGCAGGTGCATGAAGCCGTCCATCACCATCTCGCTGGCGCCGTACAGGCCGCGCTGGAACGGCTCCATCCCGCCCAGCGACAACGCCAGCGTGTGGGTGACGTAGCCGGTGTCCAGCGCCTCCAGCGCCGCGCGCCAGGCGAGGTTCTCGCGCTGGCGCAGCAGCAGCGCCTGCACCAGCGCATCGGACAGCGCGCCGATGCCGATCTGCAGGCAGCCGCCGTCCCTCACCAGCGCGCTGGCGTGCAGGCCGAGCGCGTACTCGGCCGCCGTCACCGGCTGGCGCGGCAGTGCGAACAGCGGCGGCGAGCACTCGGGCGCCAGTTCGATGTCGAAGTAGTCCTGCGGCACCTCGGCGTTGCCGGAGAGGTACGGCAGGTCCGGATGCACCACCGCCACGCACAACGGCCGCGGCTTGCCGCTGGCCACCACGCGATCGAGGAAATCCAGCGTCAGGTCCGGATTGCTGGACAGGCTGTAGCGCACGCCATCGGCCGTCTGCCGACGCGCCACCAGCTGCAACAGCAGGTTGATGTCCTGCACCGCCAGATCGCGCGCCACGTGGGTGTAGTTCTGGCTGATGCAGCTGCGCTGGGCGCTGCCCGAATGCAGCATCGCGCCGGACTGCAGGTAGAACTCATGCACCGCCACGTTGGGCGGCAGCGCATCGCGCGCCTGGTCCAGCGCGTACTGCGGATCGACTGCGTCGGCGCCGAAATGGCGTTCGAGGAACGGCGCCAGGAAGCGCGCCTCCAACCCCGGTTTCGGTTGCGGGCGGGTGAGCGACAGTGCGGTGTAGAGGGTGAGCGAACGCGCCGGCTGGGAGGCGATCAGCGCATAGATCGCGTTGAGCAGGTCGTGCGGCTTGCCCAGGCCGAGCGGCGCGGCCACGCGCAGATCCGGACCGAGCCGGTCGGCGATCACCTGGGCGCAGGCGGACGTGTCCGTGTATCGCTGCTGGAGTGGCATGGTCGGATCATGCCAGAAGCGACTTTCACGGAGCATGGCCTGGTGTGGTGTTGCGACAATGAAATTCAGCAACGTCCGGCGCCGTAGGAGCGCACCCTGTGCGCGAATGCTCTTCGTCACGTCGCCAAGAGCATTCGCGCACAGGGTGCGCTCCTACATGTGTCGATGATTCTGCATCGCCACACTAGACTCGCGCCATGGCTGCATCTCCCATAGACACCTCCCGCCCGGATCGCCTCATCGCCGCGCAGGTGCTCAGCCGCGCCGCCGGCGCACCGCTGCTCACCGGCAATGCGGTAGAGCTGCTGATCGACGCCGCCGTGCACTACCAGCGCTGGCTGGCGGCGATCCACCACGCGCGCCAGCGGGTGCTGCTGGAGAACTACATCATCCGCGACGACAGCGTGGGCCGCGTCTTCCGCGACGCGCTGGTGGAACGCGCGCTGGGCGGCGTGTTCGTCGCCGTGGTGTGCGACTGGCTCGGTTGCCTGGGGCAGTCCGGCGCGGCGTTCTGGAAACCGCTGCGCGACGCCGGCGGCCAGGTGCGCGTGTTCAACCCGCCGCAACTGGGCAAGCCGTTCGGCTGGATCAGCCGCGACCATCGCAAGGTGCTGGTGGTGGACGGCGAACTGGGCTTTCTCTCCGGCGTGTGCATCAGCGAGAAGTGGCTGGGCGACCCCTCGCGCGGCGTGGCGCCGTGGCGCGATACCGGCGTGGCGCTGCGCGGTCCGGCCGTGGCCGAGGTGGAAGCGGCCTTCGCCCGCAGCTGGGCCGGCACCGGGGTACCGCTGCCGCACTGGCCGAGCGTGGCGCCACACGAGCCGCCGGGCAAGGTGGCGCTGCGGGTGATCGCCACCGAACCGTCCACCGCCGGCCTGTACCGGCTGGACCAGCAGATCGCCGCGATGGCACGCAAGACGCTGTGGCTCACCGACGCCTACTTCGTGGGCGTGGCGCCCTACGTGCAGGCGCTCACCGCCGCCGCGCGCGATGGCGTGGACGTACGCCTGCTGGTGCCGGGCAGCAGCGATATCCCGATGGTTGCCGGCCTGTCGCGCTCCGGTTACCGGCCGCTGCTCAAGGCGGGCGTGCGCGTGTTCGAGTGGAACGGCTCGATGATCCACGCCAAGACGGCGGTGGCCGACGGCATCTGGGCGCGGGTCGGGTCTTCCAACCTCAACATCGCCAGCTGGCTGGGCAACCGCGAGATCGACGTGGCGGTGGAAGACGAGGGCTTCGCCCGCCAGCTCGCCGAGCAGTACGAGACCGACCTGGGCAATGCCACCGAAATCGTGCTGGCGCCGCGCCGGCGCCTGCGTGGCGAACGCGTGCAGCGCTCCGGCGACGATCCGGCCGCGCGTATGCATCGCACCGTGCGCCGTCCGCGCGGCGGCAACGGCAGCTCCGGCCGGGCCGCGGCCAGCGCCCTGCGCCTGGCCAACTCGGTGGGCGCGGTGCTGACCGATCGCCGCGTGCTCGGCGATACCGACACCGGTCCGCTGCTGGCCGGCACCGCAGTGCTGGCGGCGGTCGCGGTGATCGGCGCCCTGTGGCCGGCGGTGATCGCCTGGCCGCTGGCGCTGCTGGCTGCCTGGTTTGCGCTCAATCTGGCGGTGCGTGCATGGCGCACCCGGCAGGCGCATCGCGCGCGCCGGCAGGGCGACGAGGACGAGTCCTGAGCCCGCTCAGGCCCGTTGTTCTTCAGGTTTATCATGGAGTTGCCGAACCTGTGTGAGAAAGCACCGGCAGCTCGCGGCGCAAGCACATGTTGTGCGTCACCTTTGTGCTAACCTCCCGCACTCATGTCCGCCTTCGACCCCCTCTCCGGGCGTGGCCCCGCGTCCGACGACGCCGCCGCGCCGCGCCGCATCCTCACTCCCAGCACGCTGAACCGGCTGGTGCGGGGACTGCTGGAGGACGCGCTGCCGATGGTGTGGATCGAGGGCGAGCTGTCCAACATGGCGCGCCCGGCCTCCGGCCATCTGTACTTCACGCTCAAGGACGCCGGCGCCCAGGTGCGCTGCGCCATGTTCAAGCTGAAAAGCAGCCGGCTCACCTTCAAGCCGGTGGACGGCATGCAGGTGCTGGTGCGGGCCAAGGTGGGTCTGTACGAGCCGCGCGGCGAGTTCCAGTTGGTGGCCGAGAGCATGGAGCCGGCCGGCGAGGGCGCGCTGCGCCGCGCGTTCGATGCGCTGAAGGCGAAGCTCGACGCCGAAGGCCTGTTCGACCCGGCGCGCAAGCGGCCGCTGCCGCGCTACGTCCGCCGCCTCGGTGTGATCACCTCGGCCACGGGCGCGGCGATCCGCGATGTGCTCAGCGTGCTCGGCCGGCGCTGGCCATTGGTCGAGGTCGACGTGCTGCCGGTGCCGGTGCAGGGCAAGGAGGCGCCACCGGCGATCGTGGCGATGCTGCGCAAGGCGTCGACCAGCGGCCGTTACGACGCGCTGCTGCTGACCCGCGGTGGCGGTTCGCTGGAAGATCTGTGGGCGTTCAACGACGAGGCTGTGGCCCGCGCCGTCCATGCCAGCGCGGTGCCGGTGGTGAGCGCGGTGGGCCACGAGGTGGACTTCAGCATCGCCGACTTCGTCGCCGACCTGCGCGCGCCGACGCCCTCGGCCGCCGCCGAACTGCTGGTGCCCGACGTCACGGCGATGACGCGCCAGCTGCGCCATCTGCGCCAGCGCATCGCCACCGTGCAGCAGCGCCGCCAGCAGACGCTGGCGCAGCGGGTGGATCACCTGCTCACCCGGCTCAACGCGCAGCGCCCGCAGGCACGCCTGGCGCGCGACCGCGAGCGGCTGGTCAACCTGCATCGCCGCCTGCTCGCCGCCGGTGCGGTCGGCCAGCAGCGGCGCGAGCGCCGACTGGAACAACTGCACGGCCGGCTGCTCGCCCAGCATCCGCGCCATCGACTCGCCCTGCTCGCGCGCCGGCTGGCCGAACTCGATCCGCGCCTGCGTCGCGCCGTCGCGCGCACGCTGGAACGCAAACGGCTCACGCTGGGCCAGACCGCCCGCGCGCTGCACGCAGTGAACCCGCTGGCCACGCTCGATCGCGGCTACGCCATCGTGTTCGACGCGCAGGGCAAGGTGCTGCGCTCGGTCGCCAACGTGAGCGACGGCGATACCCTGCGCATCCGCCTCGCCGACGGCGAGCTGCCCGCGCGCGCCGGCGACTGATCGCCGCCGTCCACGCACGCACCACGCCCGTCGCCGCACACTGACTTCTGCCCTTCATCACCGGCCCGCACCGGGAGTCGCCATGCTTGCCAAGACCTACCCCTACTACCTCGCCAACCGCCCGCAGACCGCGAAGACGATGCTGGACGTGCGCGACAAGTACCGCGGCAAGGTCGCCACGCGCGTGGCGGTGCCCGACGCCCGCGCCACCGAAAAGGCGATCGCCGCCGCGGTGCAGGCCACGCCCGCGATGCGCGCGTTCAAGCCGTGGCAGCGCCAGGCCGTGCTGCAGCACTGCGCCGAACGCTTCGCCGAGCGCCGGGACGAGTTGGCGAACGCGCTGTGCATCGAGGCGGGCAAGCCGATCGGGGATGCCGCCGGCGAAGTGACCCGGCTGATCGAGACCTTCCGCATCGCCGCCGAGGAGGCCGTACGCATCCACGGCGAGACGATCAACCTGGAACTGGCCGGCCGTCTGGACGGCTATCGCGGCTACACCCGCCGCGTGCCGCTGGGCCCGGTGAGCTTCATCACGCCGTTCAACTTTCCGCTCAACCTCGTCGCGCACAAGGTCGCCCCGGCGATCGCCGCCGGCTGCCCGTTCGTGCTCAAGCCGTCGGAGAAGACCCCGATCGGCGCGCTGATCATCGGCGAGGTGCTGGCCGAGACCGACCTGCCGAAGGGCGCGTTCTCGATCCTGCCGCTGGACGGCGCCCATGCCACGCCGCTGGTGGAGGACGAACGCTTCCAGCTGCTCTCCTTCACCGGCGGCCAGATCGGCTGGGAGTTGAAGGCCCGCGCCGGGCGCAAGAAGGTCACCCTGGAACTGGGCGGCAACGCCGCCTGCATCGTCGACGCCGACCAGGGCGACCGGCTCGACCACGTGGTGCAGCGGCTGGTGTTCGGCGCCTTCTACCAGTCCGGCCAGAGCTGCATCAGCGTGCAGCGCATCTATGCGCACGTGGACGTGTACGAGGCGCTCAAACGCAAGCTGGTCGCCGCAGTAAAGAAGCTCAAGGCCGGCGATCCGAAGAAGCAGGACGTGTTCCTCGGCCCGATGATCGACGAGGCCGCCGCCGAACGCCTGCACGGCTGGATCGACGAGGCCCTCCAGGTCGGCGCCAAGCTGCTGTGCGGCGGCAAGCGAGACGGCGCGATGCTGCAGGCCACGCTGATGGAAGACGTGCCGCGCGAGGCCGAGGTCAACCGCATGGAAGCCTTCGGCCCGTTCGCCCTGCTCGCCCCGTTCCGCTCGTTCGAGGAAGCAGCGGCACTGGTCAACGATTCGGACTTCGGGCTGCAGGCAGGCATCTTCACCAACCGCCTCGACCACGCCATGCGCGCCTGGGACGAGCTGGAGCAAGGCGGCGTGGTGGTCAACGACGTGCCCAGCTTCCGCGTCGACAACATGCCCTACGGCGGCGTGAAGCTCTCCGGCCTGGGCCGCGAGGGGGTGCGCTACGCCATCGAGGACATGACCGAGATCCGCCTGATGGTGATGCGCGAGCGCTGAGAGGCTGACGATGGCTCCCGCATGCCTCGATCGCGACGATCCCATCGGGATGGGACCGCGCCGGGCACCTCGCGCACAGCACATGCCCGCCGCAGCGTTCACCGCAGGAAACGCAGCGACCACCGAACCCCCTCTGGAAACCCCGCCAGCCATGACCACTTGGCATGCAGTGCCGATGAGAGGTGGCGTGGCGTGGCTCAACAGGGATCGCTCGGAAAGATGCTGTGGCTCGCGCTGCTGCTGGCGGGCGGACTGCCGTCGGCGGCCTTCGCGCAGGGCGATGGCGGCGGCGACTACGCCCGCGTCGCCGCGCCTGACGTGGCCCGCGCCAGCGACTTCCTCACCGGCGTGATGGGCTGCGACCCGCTGGATGTATCCACCCGGCGCGCCCTGCTCGAATGCGGCCGGGGCGCCATCGTCGAAGTGGTGCACGGCGCCGCCTCCAGCCCGCGTGCACCGGCCCTGCGACTGCGCGTGGAGAACGTCGACGCCGCGCTGGACTGGCTGCAGCACCGCCACGTTCCCGTCATCGGCGACCATGCCGCCGATACCGTCGGCGCCGACGGACTCGTGCGCATCGACGTGCAGACACCGTGGGGCCAGACGCTGGAACTGGTCGGCCACGGGCCGGCTCCGTCCGCCACCACGCAGGCACGCCTCGCCACCGAGTAGCCGGTGCCAGCGACTGCGTCACGCACCGGCCAGGCGGGCGGCGTACCATCTCCCGGCATCGCACGTGCAGGACATGGAGCCGCCCGATGAGCACCCTGGTCTTCGTCCACGGCTGGAGCGTCACCAGCACCGCCACCTACGGCCAGATGCCGCAGCGCCTGCAGCAGCAGGCCGCCGCGCAGGGACTGCCGCTGACCCTGCGCGACCTCTGGCTCGGCGAGTACGTGAGCTTCGACGACGCGGTGACCATGGACGACCTGGTGCGTGCCTTCGACCACGCGCTGCGCGACCTGCACCTGCTGGAACCGTCGTTCGCCTGCATCACCCACTCCACCGGCGGGCCGGTGGTGCGCGAGTGGCTGCGCGCGCAGCGCGAGAAGCCCAACCGCTACAGCACCATCCGCCTCAGCCACCTGGTGATGCTGGCGCCGGCCAGCTTCGGCTCCGCGCTGGCGCAACTGGGCAAGGGCGTGATCGGGCGGCTGAAGGCGTGGTTCGACAGCGTGGAGCCGGGCCAGCGCATCCTCGACTGGCTGGAGCTGGGCAGCGCCGCGTCGCTGTCGCTCAATCTCGACCGCATCCATGGCGCCGATCCGGCGGCGGGCGATCGCTACGAATTCGTGCTGATCGGCGACCGCCCGGACCGCTCGCTCTACGACCATCTCAACAGCTACACCGGCGAGGACGGCTCCGACGGCGTGGTGCGCCTGGCCGCCGCCAACCTCAACGCGCAGCACGCGGTACTGAGCACGCAGGCCATCACGGGCAACGCGATCGATGCACTATCGCTGTACCTCACCCGCGGGCCGCGCTGCGCCTTCAAGCTGATCGCCGGCGCGGCGCATTCCGGCGCCGCGCACGGCATCCTCGCCAGCGCGCAGCCCGCCACCATCGAGGCGATCCTGCGCTGCCTCGGCGTGCGCAGCATCGACGACTACGCGCACCTGTGCGATGCCTTCGACCGCGAGAACGCCGCACGCGATGCCGACAAGGTGGAGCTGGAGCCGGTCGGCCCGTTCGCACCGCGCGTGCATATCCACGATCCGCGCAGCCTGCTCATCGTGCGCCTGACCGACGAAGCCGGCGAACCGCTGACCGACGCCGGCTTCCTGCTCACCGCCGGCACGCCGCCGAGCGCCGACCGGCTGCCACCCGGCTTCCTGATCGACCGCCAGGCCAACTCGCACCAGCGCAGCAGCGTGTCGCTGTTCCTCAACTACAGCCTGCTGGCCGGCGACGCCCGCGTGGCCGATCCGCGCAACGTGCGCAAGACGCTGCGCCCCGCCGTGCAGCCGCACCGCCCCTACGGCGCCCGCGTGCAGCCCGCCGATCTGACCGGACTGGTGCACCACGCACTGGCCAGCAGCGCCGACGACGACGACCTGCTCACCGCCATCGGCCCGCACCAGACCACCGTGCTCGACGTCGTGCTGCCGCGCAAAGTGCACGAAGGCGTGTTCCGCCTCACGCAGAACCTCGCGCCGGAGGACTTCCGGCACCCGGTTCCAGGCAACGTGATCGGCTGAAGCGACTCAACGCAAGTGCGAAGCTTGCTCAGCCCGCGCCGCGCAGTCGCAGGGTCAGTCCCTTGAGGAAGTTGCGCAGCAGCTGATCGCCGCATTCGCGGTAGTTCTTGTGCCCGGGCTGGCGGAACAGCGCGCTCAGCTCCGGCCTGGACACCGGCAAGCCGGCGGCGTCGAAGATGGCGTGCATGTCGGCGTCCTTCAGCTCGAACGCCACGCGCAGCTTCTTCAGCACGATGTTGTTGGTGATGCGCTTTTCCGGCGGCCGCGGCGGGCGGCTCTCGTCGCGGCCGCGGCGGAAGATCACCAGCCCGTCGAGGAAGCGCGCCAGCATGGTGTTGCTGCAGGTCTGGTAACCCGGGTCGTCCTCGCGCAGCAGCATCGCCTGCACGTCTTCCTTCTCCAGCAGGTAGGCCGGGTCGGCCAGCTTGACGATCTCCACCACCTTGGCGTCGCCGAGGTCGAGCATGTAGCGGATGGCGCGCAGGGTGTCGTTGTGGAGCATGGCGGGCGTCGATGGATGCGGGAACCACGCATGCTACGCGATGCCCGCATCGCGCACGACTTCCCGACGGGCGCGCCGCGAGGCGGCCACCGCCACCGGGCATGTAAAATCGCGCGATGTCCACCACCAACCGTACCGCTGCATCACAGGCTGCAGACCGCTGCGCCGGGGATCCGGGCCAGTCACTCGCCGGCCGCTGCCGCCACGCGCAGGACATCAGGAAGAGCCGCTTCCTGGCGCAGGCCGCGCCGGTGGACACGCCCGAACAGGCGCTGGCCTTCGTGCAGCAGGTCAGCGACCCGGCGGCCACGCACAACTGCTGGGCGTATCGCACCGGCCCGGCCTACCGCTTCAACGACGACGGCGAGCCCGGCGGCACCGCCGGCCGACCGATCCTGCAGGCGATCGAAGGCCAGGGCATCGACCGCGCCGTGGTGGTGGTCACCCGCTGGTACGGCGGCATCAAGCTCGGCGCGGGCGGACTGGCGCGCGCCTACGGCGGCACCGCGGCCGAATGCCTGCGGCTGGCCGAGCGCGTGCCGATCGTGCCGATGGCCACGCTGGCGCTGTCGTGCGACTTTGCCGAGCTGGCGCTGCTCAAGGCGCGGCTGGCGGAATGGGGCGCCGCGATCACCGCCGAGACGTTCACTGCCACCGGCGCCGACCTGCTCATCCATCTGCCGCAGGCGCAGGCGGACGAAGTGCAGGCGCGCATCGGCGACATCACGCGCGGGCGGAGCGACGCGCTGCGGGTGGGGTGAGTTTGCTCGCGCTGTCCGAGACATGCGCATAGGTGGAACGCCACGCCAACGACGCTGGATTCCGGCTTCCGCCGGAATGACGAGTAGGAAGGTGTACCAATCAAGCGTGGAGACCCAAGTTTACGCGAACCTCCTTATCCGTCATTCCGGCGAAAGCCGGAATCCAGCGACTTGGCTCTCAGAGCCCACCGCACCGCAGCCCACCGCAAAAACATTCGCCCCGCCTCCGCATTGAATCCACCCCCACCCACCCCACCTCAATGCCGTGTCATCGTGGTCAGGTAAGTTCGCCAAGCGCTCAGGCCTCAAGGCATCAGGCAAACGCTCCACGCCCAACCGCCACGAGCCGCGACGACCCACTGCAAAACCACCCCAGAACCTGCCGCGCGAGATCCAATGACCGACGCCGCCGCCGAGACGCCCCGCCCTGCCCGTCGCATCGGCGCCCTGCGCCAGCTCTGGCCGTTCCTCAGGCCGCACAAGGCGCTGGCGCTGGGCTGGCTGCTGTTCCTGGCGATGTCCTCCGGCGCCTCACTGATGCTGCCGATGGCGTTCCGCCACATCATCGACCAGGGCTTCGGCCACTCCAGCCTGGCGGTAATCAACGAGACCTTCCTCGCCCTGTTCGGCGTGGCGCTGGTGCTCGCCTTCGCCACGGCGGCGCGCTACTTCTGCATCACCTTGCTCAGCGAACGCGCGCTGGCCTCGCTGCGCGATGCGCTCTACGCGCACGTGATCCGGCTCGATGTTGGCTTCTTCGAGAAGAGCCGCGTCGGTGAGCTCACCTCCCGCCTCAGTGCCGATACCGAGGTGGTGCAGGCGCTGGTCGGCTCGGGCGTGTCGGTGGCGCTGCGCAGCGCGGTGATGCTGGTGGGTGCGGCGGTGGCGATGGTATGGACGGCACCGTCGCTGGCCGGGCTCACCGCGCTGGTGATTCCGGCGGTGATGCTGCCCATCCTCGTCTTCGGCCGGCGCGTGCAGAAGCTCTCGCGCGCCAGCCAGGATCGCCTGGCCGACGCCGCCGCCATCGCCAACGAAACCCTCAACGCGTCCACTGCGGTGAAGGCCTATGCCCGCGAGGGCATCGAGAGCGAACGCTACGCCAGCGCCATCTATCGCGCGCTGGCCACCGCGCGTCGACGCATCGGCATGCGCTCGCTGCTCACCATGGCGGTGATCGTGCTGGTGTTCGGCGCGATCACGCTGGTGCTGTGGGCCGGTGCGCGCCACGTGCTGACCGGTACGCTGGATGCCGGCATCCTCGGCCAGTTCGTCCTGTACGCGGTGTTCGCCGCCGGCTCGGTGGCGGGCCTGTCCGAAGTGTGGGGCGACGTGCTGCGCGCGGCCGGCGCGATGGAACGCATCGGCGAGCTGCTGGCCGAACAGCCGGAGATCGCCGCACCCGCCCAGCCGCTGGCGCTGCCCAGACCCACCCGCGGCGCACTGCAGTTCGATCACGTCACCTTCCACTACCCCACGCGCCCCAACGCCGCGGCGCTGGAAGACTTCTCGCTGGCCGTGCAGCCGGGGGAAACAGTGGCGCTGGTCGGCCCCTCCGGCGCGGGCAAGAGCACCGTGTTCGCGCTGCTGCTGCGCTTCTACGATCCGCAGTCCGGCACGATCACGTTCGATGGCGTGGACCTGCGCGAGCTCACCCTGCCCGACCTGCGTGGCGCCATTGCGCTGGTGCCGCAGGAGACCATCATCTTCAGCGGCACCGCGGCGGACAACATCCGCTTCGGCCGGCAGGACGCCAGCGACGCGGAAGTGATCGAAGCGGCCAGGGCCGCCGAGGCACACGAGTTCATCAGCGCACTGGATGACGGCTACCAGGCCGAGATGGGCGAGCGCGGCGTGCGTCTCTCCGGCGGCCAGCGCCAGCGCGTGGCGATTGCCCGCGCGATCCTGCGCAACGCACCGTTGCTGCTGCTCGACGAAGCCACCTCGGCACTCGATGCGCAGTCCGAAGCGGCCATCCAGCAGGCGCTGGAGCGGCTGGAAAAAGGCCGCACCACGCTGGTCATCGCGCATCGCCTGGCCACCGTGCAGCGCGCCGATCGCATCGTGGTGATGGACGGCGGGCGCATCGTGGCGCAGGGCACGCACGAGAGCCTGCTGGCCGAGGGTGGACTGTACGCGGAGCTGGCGCGGTTGCAGTTCGTCGCCTGAGGCCCGCCATGTCCATGGCGCTCACGCCGTTCGCCCGCGCTCGCCTGTTCCCTCGCGAATCCCGCCGCAACACCATCCAGGACTGCAGCGCCGAAGCCTTCGATCGACGCCGACTGGGGCGTGGTCGGCTGCCTCTACACGATGGAACCGGAGGAAATCCCGATGGCGCCGATCACCATGCTGCGCAACGCACTTGGCGTGGAAGAAGGCGGCTCCGGCGTGCCGCTGGATCGCGAGGCGTACCGGCGCGCTGCCGAGTTCTGGGAGTCGTACGCCAACTGGCGGGGCTAGCGGACATCGCGGCGAGCGCATCGCTACGCCGGAGCCAGAAATCCGTCAGACGTACCTAAGGGTGAGGTGACGCGCTGAACCTGGGCAGCAGGATCGTCTCGGCCAACACGCCGGCCGGAACATCCGCCTGCGCCTTGATGACCATCTCGCCATGCGGCAGTGGCGGTTTGGCGCTGTCGATCGTCTGCACGGCGGCGCGATTCTGTGAGCCGACGATGGCCCAGAAGGTTCCATGCGTGGAGCGTGGAAGCAGGACCAGGGGATGGTCGGCCACCAGCCGGTAGGTTACCGACGAATCGCGATCCGGCACGTCCGCGCCGACGCGCGGGTGGTAGTTGCCCATCAGCGCGGCGACCAGTGCCCCGGGCGGCGCGTGCTTCAACTGCTCTTGAATGGCCTGGGCCATGCCGGCCTCCTTGACCTTCACGAAGCCGCCCGCGGCGTTGACCTCGGCCGGTGTGCCATAGGTCGGTTCCATCATGAAAATCTGCACGTCCCGTCCCCGCCGGTGCAGATCACGCAGGGTATCGACAAGCGCAAGCCATGCCTGGCTCATGCGACCGTCATACCAGGTCCAGTCGCGCCCGGCAGCAAACGCCGCCCGATCGGCAGGTGTGCCCGCCGACCGGAAATAGGTATCAACCTTGGATTGCAGTTCGATGGGCCACTCGAGCCCCAGCCGGATCGGTCGCGCGGCGGGCTGCTCACGCAGCAGCTCACCCAGCAGGGCCGGCGATTCCGCCGTGCCGTGCAACTCCCCGAACAGCAGCAGCCGATGCGATTGCACCTGGCAAGCCAGTTCGCGAATGGCCGCCGGTCTGGATTGCTGGCCCGCCGGAACGGCGGCATCGCATGCATCCGATGTCCCTGCAGCATTAACGGCAGTTGCCAACGGGCCGAGCACCAGTGCGAGTAGCAGTCGTCTTGCCGCTGAGTGGGTCATGCGTTGGTTCCCTGTCGTCCGTGCAAGCACTGACTTTATGCCCGGCGGCAATGCCCGCCAAGACTCTGCAGGATCTTTCGTCGAATGAGCGGCACCACCAACTGGAGGCGCTGCCAGGCGAAGCTAGTCACCGCGCCCCGCCTTCGCCCGCTGCTTGCTTGCATACAGCTCGGCATCGGCATGGCTCAACAGGGTCCCCGGCTGCCAGCCATGTGCAGGAGCTGCGGCCATGCCGACGCCGATGGTCGGGCGCGCGGCCTCCAATGCGGCAGCGGCAGCGACATGGGCGCTCATGCGGGCGGCCAGCGCCTGCGCCTGCGGCTGCGTCGTATCGGGCAGAATGGCGAGGAATTCATCGCCGCCGAGCCGGCCCAGATGATCGCGCTCGCGCAACGACTCGCGCATGCGCTGGGTGACCCAGACCAGCGCATCGTCGCCAGCGGCATGGCCGAAGCCGTCGTTGATTGCCTTGAAGTCGTTGAGGTCGATCATGAAGACCGCGAGCGGTCGCTGGTCGTCACGGTGCTCTTCGAGTTCGGCCGACAGCAGGGCGAGGATGCGCCGGCGGTTGGGCAGGCCCGTCAGCACGTCCTCCGTGGCCTCGGCAAGCACTTCGCGATGGGTCTGTTCCCAGTAGATCGCCATGGCGTTGAACTGCTCGGCCAAGGCGCTGAGTTCGTCCCGCCCCCGCACCTGCAGGCGCACTGACATGTCGCCGGCCGCGAAGCGCCTGGCCGAGCCGCCCAGCTCGCGTATCGGCCGCAGGATGGAACGCAGCACCACGCCGATCATCAACGCGGCCGCGGCGAGCGTGGCGATCCAGCCGGACAGCAGCCAATGCAACTGGCGATGGCGCATGGTCGCGGCGCGCTCGTAGCGCGCTTTTACCGCGGCAGCGAGATGCTCGCGCGCATCGCGCACATCCCGGATCGCCTCCTGCAGCTCCTTCCTGGAAAGCGCCGCGGAGGCGCTGCTGTCGCCCACGCTGGCGCGCGTGACCTGCTCGATCAGGCGCTGCACCGAAGGCTTGGCCTGCGCCCAGGCATGCTGCGCGGCCGTGACCCGGTCCAGCAGAAGGTCGGGGCTGCTGCCGGCCATTTCCACCGTGGTGAAGCTGTGGTCGATGTTCTCGGTGAGCGAGGCGAAATCCGGCACCGATTCGTGGGACTGCGCCTCCAGTTCGTCGATCAGGGCACGATCCAGCAGTTGTTCCAGCGTGGTGAGCGGCAGCAGCATGTACAGCGACTCTTCCACCGAATCGCGGAACGCCATCTCCTGCTGGTTGAGCACGGCCACGCTCACTGCGCTGAGCGTGGCCAGCGGAGCAAGCAGCAGCACGATGATCAGGCCAATCCGCCAGCCCACCGAAAGGCGGCGCAGCACCCGTTCGATCAGCATGCGCGGCGTCCGCATGATCTCTCTCCCGGCAGCCATGCATAACGCAATGCGGGGACGGGGCGGATTGCCTTGACCATTGCTTCGATGCTCGCAAGGTGAGTGGATGCCGGTAGCGGCATTCTCACCGTTCGCGCCGACCGATGCCATGGCAAGGCATGCGCAGCGCCATCGACGCTACGCCGCGTGGCGGCGTGCAACACCTGCCTGGCTGCCTCGCACAGGAACCATGTGCACCGATGACGGCAGGGATCCGGAAAAAGGAAAAAGAAACCCCGCGCAAGGCGCGGGGTTTCCGTCCAGCTGGGGCAATTCGTGGACCGAACGATCAGGCCGCGATCTCGACGCCCGAGGCCTGGGCGCCCTTCGGCCCCTGGGTCACTTCGAACTTCACGCGCTGACCTTCCTGCAGGCTGCGAAAGCCCTTGGAATTGATCGCAGAAAAGTGGACGAAAACGTCCTCCCCACCGTCCTCGGGCGCGATGAAACCAAAGCCCTTGGCGTCGTTGAACCACTTGACCGTACCGAAACGCATTGCGGCAACCTCTGAAGCTTAAGGATGGATGCACCAAGGCTTGCGCGTTGAACCCCTATCCCCTTGGTCCGCCGCCCCTGGCACCCTTGAAGTATCAGCATGTTTGTGGGTCCAGCGCAATATCCTGAACGGAGCGGATGCGCGTCTCCCGACGGAGGTCTCAGGCCGTCAGCATCGCCGCCAGCAGGCGCGGCACTTCGGCCGTGGCCGAGGCCAGGTGGGCGAAGATTTCCTCGATGCTGATCTCCGCCTCGTCGCCGCAGCCGGCGGCGAAATTGGCCACCAGCGCCAGGCAGGCGTAATCCAGTTCCAGTTCGCGGGCCAATGCCGCCTCGGGCATGCCGGTCATGCCGACCAGGTCGCAGCCGTCGCGCTTCATGCGCGCGATCTCGGCGCGGGTTTCCAGTCGCGGCCCCTGGGTGGCACCGTAGCAGCCGCCGTCGACCACCGCGATGCCGGCCTTGCTCGCCGCGGCGAGCAGTTCGCGGCGCAGCGACTCGGTATACGGCTCGCTGAAATCGATGTGTTTCACCTCGGCGCCGTCGACGTCGCAGAAGCTGGTGGTGCGGCCGTGGGTGTAGTCGATGATCTGGTCCGGCACCACGATCACCCGCGGCCCCATGTCGTGGCGGATGCCACCGACCGCGTTGACGCCGATCACCCGGCGCGCGCCCAGGTGATGCAGCGCCCACAGGTTGGCGCGGTAATTCACCCGGTGCGGCGGCAGGCTGTGGCTCTCGCCGTGGCGGGCCAGGAAGGCCAGCCGCTTGCCGGCGAAGTCGCCGCTGACCACGTCGCCCGAGGCCGGGCCGAACGGCGTATCCACCGATTGCCGCCGGGCGTTCTCCAGCCCGGGGAAGTTGTACAGGCCACTGCCGCCGATGACGGCCAGATCGATGCTCACGATGTCGGTTCCAACGCTTGAGTGATCAGGATTCGCGCAGGGCGTAGATGCCCGGCAGGTTGCGGCCCTGTTCGTGGTAGTCCATGCCGTAGCCGAACACGTAGCGGTCCGGCAGCTCGATGCCGTTGAAGTCCGCGGCGATACCCTCGACCAGCCGGTCGTGCCGCTTGGTGCACAGGCTGGCGATCAGCACGCGGCGCGCGCCGCGGCGCAGGCAGTCGTCGCGAACGGCCTTGAGCGTGTGGCCTTCGTCGAGGATGTCGTCCACCAGCAGCACGGTGCGGCCGGTCATCGGTACCAGCGGCTCGTGCAGCCAGTGCAGGTCGTGGCCGGTGGTGGCGCCGCGGTAGCGGGTGGCGTGCACGTAGTCGAACTCCAGGTCGGTGCGGATCGCCAGCGCGAGCTGGCCGGCGAACATCAGCGCGCCGTTCATCACGGTGAGGAACAGCGCGCGCTCGCCATCGAGCGCGGCGTCGATCTCGCCGCCCATGCGGGCGATCATCGCGTCGATCGCCGGGCGGTCCACCAGCAGGTCGGCGCTGGCCAGGGCGTCGGCGAGCGAGGGCGTGGTCGTGCCGTGGGTCATGCGGTGGTTCCTTCGGCGTCCAGCGCCGTGATGCGCGCGACGAAGCGGTCGCGCTGCGGGTTGTCGGTGAGCGAATCCCAGCTGGCGCCCAGCGCGCCGCGCAGGGCCGCCAGGCGCCGGGGCGCGACGGGATGGCGGTCGGCGACGGCGGCGATCGCCTCGTCCACCACCTCGGGGAAGCAGGCCAGTACCAGGTCGCAGCCGGCATCCAGATGCGCACGCACGCGCGCGGCCACGCCACCGGCGGTTCCCGCGGCGGCCATGGAAATGTCATCGCTGATCACGGCGCCATCGAAGCCGAGCCGGCCGCGCAGCACGTCGCCGATCCACACCCTGGAAAAACCCGCCGGCAGCGCGTCCACGTCCGGGTAGATCACGTGGGCCATCATCACCGCCTCCACGCGCGCCTCGATGCACTGCGCGAACGGCAGCAGGTCGGTCTGCTCGATGACCGCCAGCGGGCGCGGGTCGATCGCCTGCGTGGTGTGCGTGTCGGCGGCCACCGAACCGTGGCCGGGGAAGTGCTTGAGCACCGCGGCCATCCCGCCCAGGTGCATGCCGCGCACGTAGGCCTGGCCCAGCTCGGCGGCCACGGCTGGATCGGCGTGGAACGCGCGCAGGCCGATCGCCGCGTTGCCTCGGGCGAGATCCACCACCGGCGCGAAGCTGAAATCCACGCCCGTGGCGCGCAGCTCACTGGCCATCACCCAGGCGTGCTCTTCGGCCAGACGCACGGCGTCGGTCGGATCGCGGTCGTACAGCGCGCCCACTTTCGCCAGCGCCGGCAGGCGGGTGAAACCGTCGCGGAAACGCTGCACCGGGCCGCCCTCCTGATCGACCGCGACCAGCATGCCCTCGCCGCCGGCCCCACGGATCGATTCGGTCAGCGCGGCCAGCTGCTCGCGCGAGGCGAAGTTGCGGGAGAACAACAACACACCGGACACACCGGGCGCGACCAGCCAGTCGCGTTCGCGCGGCTCCAGCGTGAGGCCGGCCAGACCGATCATCAGCATGCGGGCGGTGCTCCATCGATGGCATCGCGCTCGTCGCGCGTCCACTGCGCGTAAGGGTACGCAATCAGGTTGACGTTGTAGTACCGCGGCAGTGCGCTGACCTCGGCGCCCAGCCAGTCCGGACGCGGGAACGGCGCATCGACCGCGGGCAGCTCCACCTCGGCCACGATCAGCCCGGCGTTGTCGCCCTCGAACTCGTCGATCTCGAACAGCGTGCCGTCGACGGTGACGTAGTGGCGCTGCTTGGCCAGCACGCCGTCGCACAGGGTCGCCAGCATCGCCTCGGCATCGGCCAGCGGCACGGCGTACTCGAACTCCGCGCGCTCGATGCCCAGCCGCGCCGCCTTGATGTTGAGCCACGCGCGGCCACCGGCCACGCGCGCGCGCACCGAGGCCCTGGCGGTGCCGTCGCGCAGCGCCTGCGCGCTCACCAGATAGCCCTGCGCCATGCGCTCGGTGCGTTCGATCCGCGCGCGCCAGCTGTCATGGCGCAGCAGAAATTTCCTCTCTATCTCAATGGGCATGGCTTTTCATGAAGAGTGCGGCCAGGAATGGCCGCTGCTTGATCCTCGCGTTCATGGATGAACGCACCGGTTATTTCTCGAAGAGCGCGATGGATTCGACGTGCGCGGTGTGCGGGAACATGTCCATCACGCCGGCCGACGCCAGTCGAAATCCGTGCCGGTTGACCAGGATGCCGGCGTCGCGCGCCAGCGAGGCGGGGTGGCAGGAGACGTAGACGATGCGTTTGGTCACCTTGTGCGGAAGGTATTCCAGTACCTTGTCGGCGCCGGCCCGGGGCGGATCGAGCAGCAGCTTGTCCCAGGGCTGGCGCGCCCAGTCGGTGCCGCGCTGGTCCTCGAACAGGTTGGCGACGTGGAAGCGCGCGTTGGCCAGGCCGTTGCGCGCGGCGTTCGCGGCGGCGCGTTCCACCAGGCCGTGCTCGCCTTCCACGCCGACCGCCTCGGCCACGCGGCGGGCGATCGGCAGGGTGAAGTTGCCCAGGCCGCAGAACAGATCGAGCACGCGATCGGTTGGCTGCGGATCGAGCAGCTCGAGCGCGCGCGCCATCATCTTCGCGTTCATGCCGGCGTTGACCTGCACGAAATCGAGCGGGCGGAACTCCAGCTCCACGTCCGGCACGCCCGCGCCCGCGGCGATGCGGAACGCCAGGTGCGACTGCTCCGGCCACAGCAGATGCACGCTGCTCACGCCGCCGGGCTGCAGGTAGATGGCAAAGCCGTGCTGCTGGCCGAACGCGATCAGTGCCGCGCGATCGCGCTCGCCCAGCGGCTGCAGGTGGCGGAACACCAGCGCGATGCCCTCGTCGCCGCCGGCAAATTCCACCTGCGGAATGTCGCGCGCAGCGACGAGGCTGCCGATCATCTCGGCCAGCAGGCCGATCTTCGGCCCGAGCGACGGATGCAGCACCTCGCAGTGGGTGATCTCGGCGACGAAACGCGGATTGGCCTCCTGCCGGAAGCCCACCAGCACGCGCTCCTTTTTCGGCACGTGGCGCACCGACAGGCGGCCCTTGCGGCGGTAGCCCCACGGCGCGTCGGTGAGCGGTTCCAGCCAGTGCTGCGGCGACACCTTGCCGATGCGGGCGAAGTTGTCCGCCAGCACGCGCTGCTTGGCGTGGATCTGCGCGGCCGCGTCCATGTGCTGCAGCGAGCAGCCGCCGCACTCGCCGAAGTGGCGGCAGCGCGGGGTCACCCGGTGCGGCGACGGCGTGATGACGTCCACCACCTCGGCCTCGTCGAAATGCCGGTGGCGCTTGCGAATGCGCAGGCGTACCCGCTCGTCGACCAGGGCGCCGCTGACGAACACGGTCTTGCCGTCGATGCGCGCGACCCCGCGGCCGTCGTGGCTGAGGTCGGTGATGGTGGCTTGGAGTTCTTGCATGGCGCTCAAAACGAGGCGCCCGGGTCGAGGGACCCGGGCGCGGGATGCGGATGGGGCCCGCGGACGCTTATTTGCGCTTCCAGGCGCCCGCAGCGTCCTGATAATACCAGCCGGCCGGCGCGCGCTCGATCCAGCCCTTGGCGAAGGTGGCGCGGATCTGCGCCTGCCACTCCGGATGGCCATTGGCGCTGGCCACCTCGCGATACAGCGCGGCGCGGTCGCGGTTCTCCTCCGCCACGATGGCGTTGACCTGGGCGCGCTGGCTCAGCGGCACCTTGGAGGCGTCGCGCACGGCGACCATGCCGTCATGGGTGAAACCCACCGCACCGCTCTTGAACAGGTCGCCCAGGCCGCCCTGGAAGCGCGACTGCATGCGCTGGCGGATCGCCTCGGTGGTGGCGTTCTGGATGCGGATGTTCGGTGCATCGCCCGCGTAGGCGGCGGGAACGAGCAGGTTCAGCAGCATCGCCGAGGGCGGTGCCGGCTTGGCCGGCGGCGGCGTGTCGGTCCTGGGTGCCGGCTTGCCGGCGTTGTCCAGCACGGTGCCGATGAACTGGTCGGCGGCCTTCTGCGCCGCGGCCTCGGGAAAGTACACGTTGATGGTGACGCAGCCGACCAGCGCCACCATCACGGTGGCCAGCAATCCGTAAACAATCTTGCGCATGATCAGCTCCAGGTGGCGGGGAATTCGGGACAGTCGGTCAGCGCACGACCGGCGCGTTGCCGTCGATGGCAGCCTTGAGTCGACGGATCAGGGTAGGCCAGTCGACGTCGGCCTGGTGCCCGATGACGTTCAGATGCGGCAGGCCGCTGCCCTCGACGATAGTGTAGCCGTCCGCCGTCGGCTCCAGTCCGCTCATGTGGCAGACCGAGCCCTGCAGCCGGCAGTTCAGGCCGATGCGCTCGTAGCCGAAGGTCTTGAACAGCTTGAGCACGGCGCCCTGCAGGCCAGCCGCGACTCCGCCGCCGCCGACCGAGGTGAGGTTGTTCACCGCGCGCTGGCTGATGCGTCCACCCCGGCTGGCCAGCAGCTGCGCGTCGAACGCCACCGGCTGCCAGTTCACCAGGCGCAGGCCGTTGACATGGCCGTCCAGCGGACCGGTGATGGAACCGAAATCGAACACGCTGGTGATCGCGCCCAGGTCGAGCTGGCGCAGCGCGATGTCGCCGGCCAGCACCGGGTTGTCGCCGAACGGCTGCTGCAGCGCCAGTCCGGTGACGTCGATGAACCCACCGAACACGTTGAGCGAGAGGCCGCCAGTGAGCACGATCTGGTCGCCGCTGGCGGACAATCCGGTGATGGCGCCGCCGAGCGTGCCGGGGAATGGCGGCCAGCCCATCGCGCGACTGAACGCCGCCATGTCCACGCCGGTCAGCGCCAGCGAGACATCAAGCCGCTGACCCTTCGGCGCGGCAGGCATCCAGTCCAGATTGCCGATGCGCACCTGTCCGTCCAGCAGGCGCATGCTGACCGGCTGCTGCAGCGACAGCACGCCATTGCCGCTCTGCCAGCGCGAGGTGGCCGGCCCGTTCACCAACCGATACAGGCCCAGGCTCTGCCAGCTCAGCTTGGTGGCCTGGCGCCGGCCATTGCGGCTCCAGTCCAGCCCGCCGCGCAATCCGGAAATGGCGAGACGACCGCCGGCGTCGATCAGGTCCATGCCGTCGGTGTCGAAGTCGAACGCGTGCAGGCCGTCCTCGCGCAGATCGAGCGTCGCCGAGAGCTGGCCGCGTGTCGTCACGTCGCGCAGCCCGAGGGTGGCCAGCCAGGCGCGACCGTAACGCTGGTAAGCCGCCGGCAGGCTCAGCTGCAACTGGTCCAGATCGAGCGAGGCGAGGGCACCCTTGGCCGTGAACGCCATCGAGCCACGCAGTTGCATGGCGTCCGGATCCCCCACCCGCAGCCGACTGACGCTGATCGCCCCGCCCCGCACCTGCGCGTCCAGCGACAGCTGCACGGCGTGTTCGGGCAGGTTGGCGTAGATCGGTCCAAGCAACAACTCGCCGCCGCGCAGCGTGCTCTCCAGCTTGATGCTGGCCGGGCCGTCGGCGGTATTGAGCATGAAGCGCCCGCCGCCGCTCAGGCCCTGTGCGGCCAGCTTGCCGCCGGGCGAGTCGAAGCCGAGCGCGGCGAGGTCGAACTGGCCGGAAGCCTGGATGCCGGTGGAACGTCGGTCCAGCGCCACCACCGCGTTGACGCGCCCGCCGGTCGCCCGGCCGGACCAGACCGTGCTGATCAGCCCCTGCAGCCAGCCGAACGGCAGGTTCTTCAACTCGATCTGGGCGTGGGTGGGCTGGTCCAGCGGCACCGCGGTGGTGGCCCGGGCCTTGCCCTGGCGCAGATCGACGAACAGGGTGTTGGCCGCCTGATCCACCTGCAGGCCGACCGTGGCGTCAGCCAGCGCGCCGCCCGGCGCACGCTTCAGTTGCAGCGGACCGTCCAGCAGCCAGCGCCCCTGCCGATCGCGTTGCAGCACGCCATCGAGATGCAGCCCCACACGTCGCCAGCCCATGGCCGGCACATCGGCCCGCGCGGCGTCGAGCTGCAGCCGCAGCCCGCCGGCATCGGCCGGCGTCACCGCCAGCGTGACCTGCTGCAAGGTCGCACCGGGCACGGTCAGCGTCTTCGCAGCCAGGCTCGCACCGGCCGATGCCCGGGCCGTCGGCAATACCGACAGCGCCAGCATCAGCAGCAGGATCAGCGGCAGACGGCTTGATAAGACTCCCATGTCCGGCCATTCTGCCAAACTCTGCTGAACGACAAGGATTTCGTCATGACGCACCCGCTTCCCCATGCCACGTCCGGCACGCCCGCCGACGCGCCCGCCCTGCGGATACTGATTGCCGACGACGACGCGGCCAGCCGCCGCTTCCTGCTCGACGCCGTGCGCGCACTGGGTGCCGACGGCGTGGACTGCGCGGACGGCCAGGCGGCACTGGGCACGGCGAAGAACACGGCATTCGACCTGCTGCTGCTCGACTGCCGCATGCCCGGTGCCGGCGCATCCGAGGTGCTTGCGGCATTGCGCGAGGACAGCTTTGCCGCTTCGCACGACAGTCTGGCGGTCGCCACCACCGCGGAGCTCGACCCGGAGCAACGCCCGCAGTTGCTGGCCGCGGGTTTCAGCGACGTGCTGGTCAAGCCATGCCGCATCGATGACCTGCGTCGCGTGATGGCGCTGGCACCGGCCTACCTGCGCCAGCTGCCCGTACTCGACGATGACGCCGCCCTGCTCGCCAGCGGCGACTCGATCACCATGCGCGCCCTGCGTCAGCTGCTGCAACAGGAACTGGTGACGCTGTGCAACGACCTGGACCGGCTCGGCCAGGATGTCTCGGCCCTGCGCGACCGCCTGCACCGGTTGCGCTCCTCGTGCGGCTTCTGCGGCGCCACGGCCCTGTCCGCGCACGTGGTGGCGCTGCAGCAGCAGTTGGGGGCGCGGCCGGAGCAGACCGCCGCGGCCGTGGCGCGTTTGCGCAACGTGCTGATGGACACGCTGCAGGCGCTGGATCGGCCGCAGCAGGCGGCCTGAGCCGCAGGGGCGCGCCGATTCAGCGGCGCGTGATGGCGGCAGCCAGCACCTGCCACGCGCGCAGCTCGCCGCCGCCGAGATGGAAGCGGATGATCCCGCGCATCATGCCGCGCAGGGCATGCAGGTCCGCCGCCTCCGGCGGACGATCCTCGGCCAGCGCCAGCAGGCTGTCGCCGCGCAGGGCGCCGGCGTCGCCGGCCAGGCAGGGCATCGGCCCACTCTCGGCGTGGTAGCGGTAAAACGCATGCGGATCGAGCGGGTCGCCGCTTGCGGCGTCCCGGTTGAGCACCAGCGCGTAGCCGAGCGCCTGCAGGAGATCGCGCTCGAAGCGGCGCAGCGTCCACGCCAGCGACTCCTGCGCACCCAGCCGCGCAAACGTCTGCGCATAGGCGTCGAAGAGGTCCGGATGCGGATCCTGGCGACCGGTCAGGCGCACCACCAGCTCGTTGACGTACAGCCCGGCCAGGCCCGCATCGCCGGTCAGCCGGCGCGGTGCGTCCAGCGGCTCGGCGCCGCGCAGGGTGGCCAGCTCGCCGTGCATCAGCAGATCCAGTGCCAGGCGCTGGAACGGTTCCAGCAGCGCGCGCTGCGCGCGGCCTTTCCCGCTGCGCACGCCGCGCGCAACCACGCCGATCCGCCCGTGGTCGCGGGTCAGGCACTCCAGCAGCAGCGAGGTCTCGCGGTACGGCCGCGCGTGCAGGACATAGGCAGGCTGCTGCTCGATGCGCATGGCGTGGGTCGCGACGCGTGCCGCCGGGTCAGTCGGTGTAGCCGAACTTCTTCAGCATGGACTCGTCGTCCACCCAGCCCTCGCGCACCTTGACCCACAGCTTGAGGAACACCTTGCGCTCGAACAGGCGCTCCATGTGCCGGCGCGCGGCGCTGCCGATCGCCTTGAGCTGGGCGCCGCCCTGGCCGATCACGATGGCTTTCTGGCCGTCCCGCTCCACCCAGATCACGGCGTGGATCTCCGCCACGCCGTCGGGGCGGTCGCTGAACTGCTCGATCTCCACCGTGGTGGCGTAGGGCAGCTCCTGGTCCAGCCGCAGCATCAGCTGCTCGCGCACCATCTCGGCGGCGAGGAAGCGCTCGCTGCGATCGGTCACCTCGTCTTCGCCATGGATCGGCGGCTGCACCGGCAGGCGGGCGAGAATCGCCTTCTCCAGCTCGGCCAGGCCTTTTTCCTTCAGGGCGCTGACGTAGTGGATCTCGTCGAAGGAGTGAGTCTCGGCGAGCCTGGCCACGAACGGCAGCAGCGCGCCCTTGTCCTTGCTGAGGTCGACCTTGTTGATCGCCAGCAGGCGTGGCGTGTCCTGCTCGCCCAGCGCGGCGTAGACCGCCTCGTCCTCGTCGGTCCAGCGGCCGGCCTCGATCACCTGCACCGCCACGTCGACGTCGCTGATCGCCGAGCGCGCGGCGCGGTTGAGACTGCGGTTCATCGCGCGCTTGGCGCCGCGATGCAGGCCCGGCGTATCGACGTAGAGGATCTGCCCGGCCGCGGTGGTGTTGATGCCCAGGATGCGGTGGCGCGTGGTCTGCGGCCGTGGGCTGACGATGGACAGGCGAAAGCCGATCAGCGCGTTGAGCAGGGTCGACTTGCCCACGTTCGGACGGCCGGCCAGCGCCACTGTGCCGCAGCGGAAATCGTCGTGCGGCAGGGCGGGCGCGCCGGCGGCGGCATCGGGGGCATCGTTTTCGTGGGTCATCGGACGGGAATCTGGGGGCGGGAAAGGCGGCCAGCATCGCGCCGCAGCGGCGCAGATGCCAGTCGGGAATCGTGGCGGCGGCGCGTCAGTCGCGCGCGTCGTGTTCCAGCAGGCGGGCCAGCACGTTCTGGGCAGCATCCTGCTCGGCGGCGCGCCGGCTGGAACCGCTGGCCTGGGCGTTCAGCGCCACCGGCTCGACAATCGTGCAGCGCACCTCGAACTGCTTGGCATGATCGTCGCCGTGGCTGGCGACCAGTTCATAGCGCGGCAGCGGCCAGCCGCCGGCCTGGAGATGCTCCTGCAGGCGCGTCTTGGCGTCCTTGGAAGAACGCGGCAAGGCGGCGATACGGCCGGCAAACAGCCGGCGCACCGCCTGCCGGCAGGCATCGAAACCGCCATCCAGGTAAACCGCGGCGATCATCGCCTCGAAGGCATCGGCAAGAATCGACTCGCGCCGGAAACCGCCGCTCTTGAGTTCGCCCGGACCTAGCTTCAGGCGGTCGCCCAGCTCCAGCTCGCGCGCGATCACCGCCAGCGCCTGGCCGTTCACCAGCTGCGCGCGCAGGCGCGAGAGCTCTCCCTCGCTGGCATGTGGATGGGCCTCGAACAGCATCTCGGCCACCACCGCTCCTAGCAGCGCGTCGCCCAGGAATTCCAGCCGCTCGTTGTTGGGCCGCCCGACGCTGCGGTGGGTCAGCGCCAGCTCGGCCAGCGCCGGATCGCGGAATCGGTAATCAAGCGCCAACGATCATTCGCCCACGGTGCCCGGGAGCGCCACGCTGTTGTCGAAATGCAGCAGGAAATCGATATTGGCCAGGAACGGCACCTGCTTGTCGTAGCTCACCACCAGCGTGGAGGCGCCGTTGCTGCGCTTGATGGTGATGTCCGACGGCTGGATGGTGGCGTCTTCCACGTACTGGAAGTCCATCTTGAACAGCAGGTCGCGGCGGATGGCGTCCAGCGAACGACCGTTGGCGCCGTCGGTGGTGATCTCGCTCATCGCTTTCTTGACTCCCAGAAACTCGATGTACGACGGCACCAGCTTCATCGCCATGAAGCCGAAGAAGGCCACGACGATCAGGATCATCAGGAAGCCGATCAGCGTGATGCCCGACTGTTTTGCTTTCATAGTCCCCTCGCTAAGCCGACTGGCGGCATCCCCCGGTGATGGCCGATCGGCCTGGTTCGAACCCCGCCGTCGCAGTGCGTGCGGCGAGGGCGATTCTGCCCGCAGCCGGCGCACGCGTCACGCGTCCGGGGTCGCAGATCAGTGGATCAGGGTGCCGATGCGCTTCCAGGCGACCCCGCCGGTGTGCAGACCCTGCCAGCTGAACCAGATCAGGAATGCCTTGCCGGCGAGGTTCTTCTCCGGCAGGCAGCCCCACCAGCGGCTGTCGGTGCTGTTCTCGCGATCGTCGCCCATCACCAGATAGCAGCCCTGCGGCACCCTGGAGGGCACCAGCTGGTTGGGAATCGGATTGGTCGGCATCCGCGCCGGCATCCGCGCCACCAGATGGTTGACGGTCTTGCCGTTCTCGGCCGGCAGGTGCTCGTTCCACACCGTGGCGCCGTAGTACAGCAGCTCGGCGTCCTCCGCGCGCTGCGGGTTGCCCACGTAGGGACCCAGCTCGTCCGAGGCGACCGGCTTGCCGTTGATCACGATCTGGCTGTCGCGTACTTCGATGGTGTCGCCCGGCAGACCGATCACGCGCTTGATCCAGTTCTGGCTCGGCACCGGGGTCAGCGGGGTCGGGCAGGCATGGTCGGCTCCGGTGGCTGGAGTGGTGCCGTCCTCCGCGCCGCCGATGCGCTGGAGGTGGCCGCTGGCGTCCCGGCACAGGTACCCGGGAAAGCGGAACACCACCACGTCGCCGCGCCTCGGCTCGCCGATGTCCAGGAACTTGGTATTGAACGCCGGCAGGCGCAGGCCGTAGGCGAACTTGTTGACCAGGATGAAATCGCCCACGTCCAGCGTCGGCATCATCGAGCCCGACGGGATGCGGAACGGTTCGGCCACGAACGAGCGCAGCAGCAGCACCACGAACACCACCGGAAACAGCGAGCGCGCCCAGTCGACCGGCAGCGGATCGCGGTATTCCGCACCCGCCGCATCCAGCCGCGCCTTTCGGCGGCGATACAGCAGTGCGCGATCCAGGCCCCATACCACGCCGAACAGCACGGTCAGACCGAGCAGGATGGCGGAAAAATCAAAATCCATGTGTCGCTCCGTCAAGGAAAGGTTGCGTGACGCGCCCGTGGCCGCAGGTCGGCCGGACGCGCGTCGCGGCCCTTATTTGTCCACCTTCATTTGTCCACCTTCAGCACGGCGAGGAAGGCTTCCTGCGGAATCTCCACGCGGCCCACCTGCTTCATGCGCTTCTTGCCTTCCTTCTGCTTTTCCAGAAGTTTTTTCTTGCGGCTGACGTCGCCGCCGTAGCACTTGGCCAACACGTTCTTGCGCAGCGCCTTGACGGTGGAACGCGCCACGATCTGCGCGCCGATCGCCGCCTGGATCGCCACGTCGAACTGCTGGCGCGGGATCAGGTCCTTCATCCGCTCGACCAGTTCGCGCCCGCGCCGCTCGGCGTGCACGCGATGCACGATCAGGCTTAGCGCGTCCACGCGGTCGCCGTTGATCAGCACGTCGGTGCGCACGAACGGACCGGCCTCGAAGCGATCGAAGTGGTAGTCCATCGAGGCGTAACCGCGCGACACCGACTTCAGGCGATCGAAGAAATCCAGCACCACCTCGGCCAGCGGAATCTCGTAGGTGATCTGCACCTGGGTGGCCAGGTACTGGATCGAGCGCTGCACGCCGCGCTTTTCCTCGCACAGCGTGATGATGTTGCCGATGTATTCCTGCGGGGTGAGGATGCTGGCCACCACGATCGGCTCGCGGATCTCCTCGATCTGCGGCGCCGGCGGCAGCTTGGCCGGGTTGTCCAGCGACATCACGGTGCCGTCGGTCTTGAGCACTTCGTAGACCACCGTGGGCGCCGTGGTGATCAGGTCGAGGTCGTATTCGCGCTCCAGCCGCTCCTGCACGATCTCCATGTGCAGCATGCCGAGGAAGCCGCAGCGGAAGCCGAAGCCCATCGCCTCGGACGATTCGGGCTCGAAGAACAGTGCGGCATCGTTGAGGCGCAGCTTGTCCAGCGCCTCACGCAGCGCCGGATAGTCGTCGGCCGAGACCGGGAACAGCCCGGCGAACACGCGCGGCTGCATGGTCTGGAAGCCCGGCAGCGGCTTGTCGGCCGGCTTGCCGGCGAGGGTCAGCGTGTCACCCACCGGCGCGCCGTGCACATCCTTGATCGAGGCGGTGATCCAGCCCACCTCGCCCGCACCGAGCTTGCCCAGCTTCTTGCGCTTGGGTGTGAACACGCCCACTTCGCCCACTTCGTGGGTGCGTCCGGTGGACATCACCAGCAGCTTGTCGCCGGGCTTGATCTCGCCCTGCATCACGCGCACCAGCGACACCACGCCGAGGTAGTTGTCGAACCACGAATCGATGATCAGCGCCTGCAGCCTGTCCGTATCGCGCGGCTTCGGCGGCGGGATGCGCGCCACGATGGCCTCGAGCACCTCGACCACGTTGAGGCCGGTCTTGGCGCTGACCGCCACCGCGTCTTCGGCGTCGATGCCGATCACCGCCTCGATCTCGCCTTTCACCTTGTCGATGTCGGCCGTGGGCAGGTCGATCTTGTTGAGCACCGGCACCACTTCCAGCCCCATTTCCACCGCGGTGTAGCAGTTGGCCACCGACTGCGCTTCCACGCCCTGGGCGGCGTCCACCACCAGCAGCGCGCCCTCGCACGCGGCCAGCGAGCGGCTGACCTCGTAGGAAAAGTCGACGTGGCCGGGGGTGTCGATGAAATTGAGCTGGTAGGTCTTGCCGTCGCGCGCCTTGTACGGCAGCGAGACGGACTGCGCCTTGATGGTGATGCCGCGCTCGCGCTCGATCGGGTTGGAGTCGAGCACCTGGGCTTCCATCTCGCGTTCGGCCAGGCCGCCACAGATCTGGATGATGCGGTCGGCGAGCGTGGACTTGCCGTGATCGATGTGCGCGATGATGGAGAAGTTGCGGATCAGTTCCATGGGCTACGCTGTCAGCTTGCACCGCCCGGCGGATGCGCCGGCGGCGTGCCGCCGGGATGACGGCACGAACCCGTCATTATCGCATGGAACACGCCGCATCCCGCGCCCCGGCGACCGTCCCGCGGGAGGTCGCCGGGGCGCCGCCGCGTCACTTGCCTTTCGGCACCGTGATACCGATGAAGCTGCTCTGCTCGCCGCGCCGGACCAGCAGCAGCACGGTGCTGCCGGCCTTGACATCCTTGGTCGCCGCACGGAATTCCGCCACGCTGCCCACCGCGTGCTGGTTCACGCGCAGGATCACGTCACCGGCGCGCAGGCCGGCCTGGGCGGCCGCTTCGCCGGAGATGTCCGTCACCTGCACGCCCTCGCCCGCACGCAGGCCCATCTGCTTGCGGTCGTCGGCACTGAGCGGCCCGACGGTCAGGCCCAGTGCCTGCGATCCGGAGGTCTGCGCCGGCGCGGTGCCGTCGGGCGAAACCGCGTCGGGATCACGCGGCGCGGTGCCTACCGTGACCTGCAACGTCTCGTGCCTGCCGTCGCGCAGCACCTCCACCGGAACCCTGGTGCCGGGCTTGGTCAGGCCCACCAGCGGTGGCAGGTCGCCGGGCTGGTCGATGGTTTCGCCGTCGTACTTGAGGATGATGTCACCGGCCTGGATGCCGGCCTTGTCGGCGCCGCTGCCCGGCGTCACCTGGGTCACCACGGCACCGGCGCCGCGGTCGAGCTTGAAGACCTTGACCATGTCGTCGCTCACGCCCTGTACCATCACGCCCAGTTGGCCGCGGGTGACGAAGCCCTTGGTCTTGAGCTGCTCGACCGCGTTCATCGCCACGTCGATGGGGATGGAGAACGCCACGCCGAGATAACCGCCAGTGTTGGAATAGATCTGCGAATTGATGCCCACCACCTCGCCCTGCAGGTTGAACAGCGGGCCGCCGGAGTTGCCGCGGTTGATCGGCACGTCGGTCTGAATGAACGAGGTGTACGGCTGGTCGCCGCTGCCGAGGTTGCGGCCAATGGCACTGACGATCCCTTGGGTCACGGTGTAATCGAAGCCGAACGGCGAGCCGATCGCCAGCACCCACTGGCCCGGCTTGAGCGACTGCGAATCGCCGATGCGCACCGCCGGCAGCTTGCCGTTGACATTTACCTTGAGCAGGGCGATGTCGTATTGCGGATCGGTGCCGACCACCTTGGCGGTGAGCGTACGACGGTCCTGCAGGCGCACCGTCACCTCGTCGGCATGATCGACCACGTGATTGTTGGTGAGGATGTAGCCGTCGCTGGAAATGATGAAACCCGAACCCAGCGAAGTGTGCTTTTGCTCTTCGGGCGAGGGCATCGGCGGCATGCCGAAGAAGCGCCGCAGGATCTCGGCCTGGCTGTCTGCGCCGGGGCCGCCCGGCATGCCGGGCATGCCGGGCAACAGGCGGGGCTGTGCGCGTCCGTTGTACTTGGCCTCCACGTGCACCACTGCCGCGGCATTCTGCTGGACGATGCCGGTGAAATCCGGCAACGACGAGGCCGGCGCGACCGCCGGGGTCTGGGCCTGGACGCCGCCAGCGGCGGCCAGTCCGATCAACACGCTGCAGGCAAGCAGGCGCACGCTGGGACGACTCATGATCTCCTCCTCGATACGGGGTCAGGCAAGCGGGGAGCCACCGACACGCAGGGCGCGCCGGGGCGTGAAGGCAAACATCGGAAAGCGCACCGTGGGCACGGACACGCGGACACCATCACTGCGCGACAGCCGCCTCGCGCATGGAGCGCCGGGCCGCCTGACGCGTGGGATCGATCAGCAGCAGGTAACTGCCGTCGGCGCCCTGCTGCGTGCGGTAGCCGTTGACGCGATAAGGCGAGAGCGACTGCTCGTAGGGCGAGATCGCATCGCCGGCCGGGAACGCCGCCTGCTGGCTGTAGCGGAACGCGTTGGTGCGGCTCAGCCACGCCGGCACGGCGGCTGGAGCGACCTGTGTCGGCAGCGCAGCCGGCTCGCTCGCCCTGGCCACGGACGATGCGGCCAGCGGCGCATCGACCGGATGACCTGATGGCCGGCTCGCCATCAGCGCGACCACCGCAACGCTGGCGGCGATCGCACCGCCGGCGGAAAGCCTCAACCAGGAATTCGACCGCCGCTCGCGTACCGCGGCGTCCACCGCCGTTCCGGCATCGATGGCCTGCATCACGCGATCGGCGAAGGTCGACGTGGCGAGGGTGGGAAGCTCGCCACGCAGGCTGGCCGACGCGACGTGGAAGCGCGACCAGCGCACCTGCAGCGAGACATCGTGGTCGAGCCGGCGCAACAGGAAGCGCAGCTCCTCGTCACCGAGCTCGCCGTCCATGCCGGCAGAGAGTTGTTCGGGGTTGTGGCTCATGTCTGATCCTCGCGATCGGACAACAGTGGACGCAGTTTTTCGTCGATCGCCTCGCGCGCCCGGAAAATGCGCGAACGCACGGTTCCGATTGGGCAATTCATCGCTTCGGCGATGTCCTCGTAGCTGAGCCCTTCCACCTCCCGCAGGGTGATGGCGGTGCGCAGCTCTTCGGGCAGGGCTTGGACCGCGGCGAAGACGGTTTGTTCCACCTGCTGGCGCATCAGTTCGCGCTCGGGCGTGGCGTTTTCGTGCATGCGGTCCGAGCCGGGCACGAACACCGCGTCGTCCGCATCGATGTCGCCGGCAGGCGGACGCCGCCCCAGCGCCACCAGGTGGTTCTTGGCGGTGTTGACGGCGATCTTGTACATCCAGGTGTAGAACGCGCTGTCGCCGCGGAACGAGCCGATCGCCCGCCAGGCGCGCACGAAGGCGTCCTGGGCGATGTCCTCGGCCTCGGCGTGATTGTTCGCGTAACGGGACACCAGCCCGATCACCTTGTGCTGGTACTTGCGTACCAGCAGGTCGAAGGCCCGCTTGTCCCCCTTCTGGACACGTTCGACCAATGCGCGGTCCAGCTCGTTGTCGCCCATCCGGGCCGTCCCCTCGGTTGCTGTGGCCACTTCGTTCGCATTCTCGGCGGAGGATGGAAGCCGCTTCAGACACGCCGCGGCGCCGCAAGTTCATCCCGCGACCCCAACGAGGTGGGGTCGTCCCGACCCAGCTCAAGCGGCCGCCGCCCCCTCGCCTTCCACCAGCCGCCGACGCTCGGCCAGCAGCCGCTCGAAACTGGCCTGCGGCAGCGGGCGGCAGAACAGATAGCCCTGCAGCTCGTCGCAGTGGTTGGCGCGCAGGAATTCGAAGTGCTGCTCGATCTCCACGCCCTCGGCCACCACGCCGCGCTTGAGGCGATGCGCCATCTCGATGGTCGCGCGCACGATCGCCTCGTCGTCCGGATCGATGCCGATATTGCGCACGAAGCTCTGGTCGATCTTGATGCGGTCGGCCGGCAGCCGCCGCAGGTAGTCCAGCGATGCGGCGCCGGTGCCGAAGTCGTCGATGGCGATACGGCAGCCCAGATCGTGCAGGCCGTGCAGGTTTTCCACCAGATTCGGCACCTCCTTGATCGAGATGCTCTCGGTGACCTCCATCTCCAGCAGACCCGGATCCAGGCCGGTCTCCTCGAGCACGCGCCGGACCACGTCGAGCAGGTCCGGCTCCATCAGCTGCACCGCCGACAGGTTCACGCCCAGGCGCAGGCGCAGGCCGAACATGCGCTCCCACGCATGCGCCTGGATGCAGGCCGTGCGCAGCACCCACTCGCCCAGCGAGACGATCAGGCCACTTTCCTCGGCCAGCGGAATGAAAACGCCCGGGCTGATCCCGCCCAGCTCCGGATGCTCCCAGCGCACCAGCGCCTCCATCCCCACGATGTCCTCGGTCGCGGCGTTCACCTGCGGCTGGTAGAACACCCGCAGTTCGCCGTTGCGCTCGGCGTGACGCAGCCGGGAGACCAGCGCCACGTCCTGCTGCTGCGCCTGTTCCGGGCTCATTTCGTAGATCTGGAAGTTGTTGCGGCCCAGATGCTTGGCCGCATACATCGCCTCGTCGGCGTGCTTGAGCAGGGTCTCGGCATCGGACGCATCGTCCGGGAAGAAGCTCACGCCGATCGACGCGGTGACCTGCAGCTCCTCGCCGCCGTCCAGATGCAGCGGCGCCTCCATCACCTGCACGATCTTCTCGGCCACGCGCAGCACGTCGTCGGTCTTGACGATGTGCCGCAGGACCACCGTGAACTCGTCGCCGGCGTAACGCGCCACCGTGTCGGAGGCGCGGATGGAACTGCACAGCCGCTGCGTGACCACCCGCAGCACCTGGTCGCCCGCGGCGTGGCCGTAGGTATCGTTGATCGCCTTGAAGCGATCCAGATCGACGAACAGCACCGCGAAGCATTCGCCGGAGCGCTGGGCCTCGCGCAGGATGGTGTCGAGGCGGTCGTTGAACAGCAGGCGGTTGGGCAGACCGGTGAGCGCATCGAGCAGGCCTTCGGCGCGACCCTGCTCGCGGGTGCGGCGCAGTTCGATCGACTGCGCGAAGCGCGCCGCCGCGCAGCGCAGCACCGGCTCGACGATCTCCATCCGGCCCAGTCCGCGGCGGCGCCCCACCAGCAGGGCGCCGATCACGCTGCGACGCTCGTCCAGCAGCGGCAGTCCGGCGAACCCGGCCAGGCGCAGCTGCTGCTGCAGCGGGTCGTATTCGGCCAGACGCTGGCCGTCGTCGGCGTGCAGCATGGCCTTGCCGCCCAGCACACGGCGCAACGAGGTCTGCAGTGCCGGATCGGGCCAGACGATCTCCTCGCCGCGCCAGTGCAACACCAACTGCGTAGGCACCGCGCTGTCCTCCGGGCGCGCCGACCACAGGGCGAGATAGTCCAGCGACAGCTCGTCGATCAGCAGGCGCGCGGTGGCCGCTTGCGGATCGACGCTGCTGCCGGCCTGGAAAATGCGCGCGAGCAGGGCCAGCGCCGCCTCGCCGCGGGTCTCGGCGCGATCGCTGCGGAACGCCAGCGCCACCGCGTCCTTGCCGCGATGGCGCACGCGGCGCGCATTGGCCTGCCCGGTATCGGTACCCTGCCGGGTCCGCCGCTGGCAGGGGTGCCAGCGGCGGTCGGCCTCGCGCAGCACCAGATCCGGCTCGACACCCTCGAACGCGAGGCACTGCGCAAGCGGCTTGCCCAGCAGGTCGGTCACCGACAGCTGGCTGTGCCGGAGCAGCGGGGCATTCACGTCGAGCACGCGATCGCCGGCTGGATCGACCACCAGCCACTCGCTGTCACCCTCCTCGTCGTCGAAAGCGAAGCGGTAAGCCAGTGCATCTTCCGGTGCGGGCACTGCAGCGACCTGTCCCGTGGCGCCGCTGGCGGAACGCTGCCGGACGCGCTGCCAGCGGGCCACCAGCTCACGCTCGATATGGGTGCTGTCCAGCCAGTCGGATACCGACTCGGGCAGCAGCGCCGGCCCGATCCTGCAGTCGGGGGCGAGTACCACCAGCAGCGGGGCGTCGCGGCAGGCATCCATCGTGCGCAGTTGCTCGCAGCAGGTGCGCGACGCGCGGCCATCGCCCTCGAACGCCACCACGATCAGCGCCACCGGGCCGCGTCCGGCCAGCAGGATGCCGGCATGGGCGCTGTCGCGCGCGCTCAGGATGCGGTCGTGGTCCTCGCGATCGAGCGCATCGAACAGGCGCCGTCGCAGTTCCCGGTGCGAAGCCACCACCAGCATGTCGGTCGGAGCAGCCATCACACGACCCAGCGGCCGTCGCGCAGGCGCGGGCGCACCGGCAGGTCCAGCCATGAACTGATCCGCACCGCCGCCTCGCCGAGATGGTCGACCAGCGCCTGCGGCGCATCGAGCAGCACCACGCGGCGCACGTATCCGCTCGGGGCACGCGCCAGCTGGCGCAGCAAGGTGGCGTCCATCGACGACAGCGGCAGCTCCAGGTCCGACAGCAGATAGATGCCGAAGTGCATGCTCTGCTGCATGTAGCGCAGGGCGTTGCCCAGCCGCTGGCACCCCGGCACGCGCGCTTGGGCATCGCGCAGGCTGCCCAGTCCCAGGCCGGGCTGCCACAGGTAGACCGCCTGGCCGGTATGCCGGGCGATCGCCCGGAAGTCGTTGAGCAGCACCGAGCTGTCGCCACCTTCGAGCACGACCAGACCGCCCGGCGCCGCCAGGATGCGCTCGAAGACTTCTACCCCGGCCTTGGGCGGGCTGGACGCCATCATGGACTGCATATCGCGGTACGTTTGCGCACCGCCGGAAAATTGGCAATAGCGAACGTGATGCCGTTGGCAGCCGCCCGCAACGCCGCACAAACCGGGCTGCCGGGCGCAATCTCGCATTCGACCGTCCGTGAGGGTATGGTTTGGTGCCCTTCCTCAAGCGACCGCCGCCTCCCATGTTCGAAGGACTGCGTTTCACCCACTGGAAGACCGGCCTGGACAATGCCGGCATCGTCACCCTCACCCTCGATCGCGCCGGCAGCAGCGTCAACGCGATCTCGCGGGCCGTGCTCGACGAGCTCGAACGGATCGTCGAACGCCTGGCGATCGAAAGGCCCCTCGGTGTGATCATCCATTCGGCCAAGCCCGCCGGCTTTGCGGTGGGTGCCGACATCAAGGAATTCGTGACCTACGCCGCGCAGGGCAGCGTGCGCGAGAACATCGAGCACGGGCAGCGGGTGTTCGAACAACTGGCACGACTGCCCTGCCCCACGGTGGCCGCCGTGCACGGCGCCTGCCTGGGTGGCGGCACCGAGCTGATCCTGGCCTGCCGCCAGCGTATCGCCGCGGACGGCGAGAGCACCCGCATCGCCCTGCCCGAGGTGATGCTCGGCATCCATCCCGGCTGGGGCGGCACGGCGCGCCTGCCGCGCCTGATCGGCGCCACCGATGCGCTGCCGCTGATGCTCACCGGCCGCACGCTGTCGGCGCGGCGCGCCCTGGCGCTCGGCGTGATCGACCGCACCGCGCCGCCGGCCGAACTGCTGGCCGAGGCGCGCGCGCTGTTGCGCCGCCCGCATGCGCGTCCGTTCGCCCTGCGCGCCAGGGCCTGGGCCACCAATCTGTGGCCGGTGCGCCAGGTGCTGGCGCCGATGGTGGTCAGGCAGACCGCCGCCAAGGTGCGCAAGGAGCACTACCCCGCACCGTTCGCCATGATCGAGGTGTGGCGCCGCGGCGGCAGTTCGATCCAGCAGCGCCTGGCGCTGGAGGCCCGCTCGGTCGCCAGGCTCGCGGACACGCCGACCGCACACAACCTGATCCGCATCTTCTTCCTGCAGGAACGCCTGAAGAACCAGGGCGCCGGCGTGCAGCACGGCATCGGGCACGTCCACGTCGTCGGTGCCGGCGTGATGGGGGGCGACATCGCCGCCTGGTGTGCGCTCAAGGGCATGCAGGTGACGCTGCAGGATCGCGAGATGAAGTTCATCCAGCCGGCGCTGGACCGCGCACGCCGGCTGTACGAGAAGAAGCTCAAGTCCACCGACAAGGTGGAGGCGGCGATGAAGCGCCTGCGCGCCGACGTCGAGGGCAAGGGCATCGCCGAGGCGGATCTGGCGATCGAGGCGATCTACGAGAACGCCGAGGCGAAGAAGGCGCTGTACACCGCGATCGAGCCGCAGTTCCAGGCTGACGGGATACTCGCCAGCAACACCTCGAGCATTCCGCTGGCCGAACTCGGCGCCGGCCTGGTGCGGCCGCAGCGCTTCCTCGGCCTGCACTTCTTCAATCCGGTGGCGCAGATGCCGCTGGTCGAGGTGGTGCGCCACGCCGGGCTCGATGAAACCGTCGAGAAGCGGGCGCTCGCCTTCTGCAAGGCGCTGGGCAAGCTGCCGATCGCCGTGAAAGGCACGCCGGGCTTCCTGGTCAATCGCATCCTCATGCCCTACCTGCTTGAAGCCCTGCGTCTTTACAGCGAGGGCGTGCCCGGTCCGGTGCTGGACCGCGAGGCGAAGAAATTCGGCATGCCGATGGGACCGATCGAGCTGGCCGACACGGTAGGCCTGGACGTCTGCGCCTCGGTCGGCAAGGAGCTGGCGCCGTTCCTGGGGCTGGAGCTGCCGCCGGGCATCGAGGAAAAACTCGATGCCGGCAAGCGCGGCAAGAAGGACGGCCAGGGGCTGTATGTCTGGCAGGACGGCAAGCCGGTCAAGCCGGAGGTGGACCCCGACTACATCCCGCCCGCCGATCTGTCCGAGCGCATGATCCTCGCCATGATCAACGAGGCCGTGGCCTGCCTGGCCGACGGCGTGGTGGACGATGCCGACCTGCTGGACGCCGGGGTGATCTTCGGCACCGGTTTCGCACCGTTCCGCGGCGGCCCGATCGCCTACGCGCGCAGCGAAGGGGCGGAAGTGGTCAAGGGTCGACTGGAAAGACTCGCCCGCCAGCACGGCGAGCGATTCGCGCCCAAGTCGGGCTGGGACCTGCCCGCCCTGCGCGAGGCGCCACCGCAGCCCGCCAGCGCCTGAATCATCCCGCCGCCCGGCCCTGATCGGGGCGGCGGGTTACCAGATCAGATCGGCGGGCACCCCGTCATCGGCTTCGCCCGCCTCGCCCGGCGACACCAGCAGCGCGACCACGCCCGCATCGATCGCCCTGACCTGCTCGGCCAGTTCGCGGGTCACCAGCACGTAGTGACCGGCGAGCTGGATCACGCCCAGCTCGCCGGCATTGAGCGCCACCAGCTGCGCGGCGTCGACATAGATCCGGCGGATCTTGCCGCCGTACTCGAAGTGCCGCGCCTGGTCGGCATCGACTTTGTTGAGTGCCCGGCCTTCCAGCAGCTGCTGCACCTGGGCCTTGCGCTCGCGCTTGATGCGCGCCTGCTCGGCCGCTTCCTGCTCGGCCCGCTTGCGCTCGGCCGCCTCGACCTGGGCGCGCATGGCGTAAGCGCGTGCCAGGTCGATCTCCGCCTGGTCGCGCGGCCGGTCATTCGAAGGCGCATGTGGACGGCCGGACGGACGAGGGTCTGGACGACCGCCCGCACGATCGCCCGGCTTGCCGCCCTTGCCGCCCGGCTTGCCCGCGCCCGAGCTTGCCGTCTTGCCGTGCGTCTGCGGCGGGCGCGGTTCGTCCCGCACCTGTTTGACGATGCCGCTCTTCAGCAGCTGGTCGCGCAAGGAATCGCCCATGCCCTCGATCCGTCTCCGTGCCGTGTCAGTAATGGGGCGGCGGCGGCTCGTCGCGCGCGTCGCCGGACGCGCCGATCCGCACCGACGCCAGTTCGTTGCGCAGGTCGCGCACGATGCGCTCCAGCGCCGCGATGCGCATGGCCTGCTCGGCATCGGCCGCACCGAGCGCATGCACGGTATCGTCGATGAAGGTGAGGCGCACCTCCAGCTCGGTCAGACGCTGCTCCAGGTCGGGACGCGGGTCGGCCACGGTCAGCTCCGCGCGAGGCTGCGGCCGCGGCCGATGCCGTAGTACGCCAGGCCCGCCTCCTCCACCGCGGCCGGGTCGTACAGGTTGCGGCCGTCGAAGATCACCGGCGTCGCCAGCGCGCCGCGGATGCGGGCGAAATCGGGGCTGCGGAACGCCTTCCACTCGGTCACGATGGCCAGCGCGTGCGCGCCGTCGAGTGCATCGTAGGCATGCTCGCACAGCACCAGATCGGCGCGCTGGCCATAGATTCGGCGGGCTTCCCCGGCCGCCTCCGGATCGAAGGCACGCACGCGGGCGCCAGCCGCCCACAGCATGTCCATCAGGCGCCGGCTGGACGCCTCGCGCATGTCGTCGGTGTTCGGCTTGAACGCCAGTCCCCACACGGCGACGGTCTTGCCGGCGAGCTCGCCGCCGAAGTGGCGCTGGATCAGCTCGAACAGCTTGGCCTTCTGTTCGTGGTTGACCTGCTCGACCGCACCCAGCAGTCGGGCCTCGTATCCGTGCGAACGGGCCGTACGCTCAAGCGCCTGCACGTCCTTGGGAAAGCACGAACCGCCGTAACCGGCGCCCGGATAGATGAAGTGATAGCCGATGCGTGGATCCGAGCCGATGCCCTGGCGCACCAGCTCCACGTCGGCGCCGACCCGCTCGGCGATGTTGGCGATCTCGTTCATGAAGCTGATCTTGGTTGCCAGCATCGCGTTGGCGGCGTACTTGGTCAGCTCGGCCGAGCGCACGTCCATCTGCACGGTGCGGTCGTGGTTGCGGTTGAACGGGGCGTACAGCTTGCGCATGGCCGCGATGGCGCGCGGGCTGTCGCTGCCGATCACGATGCGGTCGGGGCGCAGGCAGTCCTCGACCGCATCGCCTTCCTTGAGGAATTCGGGGTTGGAGACCACATCGAAATCGACCGTCGCACCGCGTGCGGCCAGCTCGTCGGCGATCGCCTGGCGCACCCGGTCGGCCGTTCCCACCGGCACGGTGGACTTGTTGACCACCACCGCGTAACGGTCCAGTTGTCGCCCGATGGTGCGCGCCACCGCCAGCACGTACTGCAGGTCGGCGCTGCCATCCTCGTCGGGCGGCGTGCCCACCGCGATGAAAATGAGGTCGCCGTGGACGATCGCCGGGGCCGCATCGGTGGTGAAGGCGAGGCGGCCCTGGGCGAAGTTCTCTTTCACCAGCGGCTCGAGGCCCGGTTCGTAGATGGGAATATCGCCCTGCTTGAGACGCCCCACCTTGCCAGCGTCGATGTCGACGCAAACCACGTGGTTGCCCATTTCCGCCAGGCAGGCACCGGTGACGAGGCCCACATAGCCGGTGCCGAAGATGGTGACTTTCATCGCTGCCCGATTCCCTGTGCAATCAAAAGCCGAATTCTAACAGGCAGCATTCGTCGGGAACCCCAAGCAAAAGGGCGCGAATCGCTTCGCGCCCTTTTCCGGTTCAGCGATGGTCGTCGCCGAGGCGATCAGCCGCCCTGACCGGGTGCGCCCTGGCCGGCCGGAGTCGGGCCGGTCTTTTCGAGCGTCACGTCGAAGATCAGCGTCTCGTTCGGCGGGAAGCCGTTGCCCGGCTTCGCGCCGTAGGCAAGGCTCGACGGGATGAACAGCTTGTAGTGCGCGCCGGTCTGCATGAGCATCAGACCTTCGCGGAAGCCCGGAATCACGCCAGCCAGCGGAATCGGTACCGAGGTGCCGGTCTTGGGTTCCGGGTGATCCGCCGAGGCGTCGAACTTCTCGCCGTTGACGAAGGTGCCGGTGTAGGTGATCTGCACCGTGTCGTTCGGACCCGGGCGCGGGCCGCTGCCGGCCGAGATCACCTGATACTGCAGGCCCGAGGCCGTGGTCTTCACGCCGGGGGCCGTCTTGTTCTTGGCCAGGAAGGCCTTGCCCGCGGCTTCGTTCTGCGCGGCGACCTTCTCGTACTCGGCCTTCGCCTTGGCCTGCAGGTTGGTGATGAACGCCTGCTTGACCTGCTTGTACTCCGCTTCGCTCATCGTCGGCTTCTGGCCCGACAGCGCCGACTGCACGGCGCGTGCCACGGTCGCCGGATCCACCTCGTTGCGCACCAGTGGCGGCAGCGAGCTGGCCAGGTCCCAACCGACCACGTAGCTGGCCTTGGTCTTGTCGACCGTGCCTGCAGCCGAGGACTTGGCAGCCTGCGCATGTGCGCCGGCGGTCATGCCCAGCGCCACGGCCAGAACGGCCGTCGTGAGCGTGGGACGCAGAAAATGCTTCATTCGAGACTCCCTCATGTGGAATGTGCCGGCGTGGCCGGACAAGCCTCCGCAGCGGAGGCTGGCCGGGCATTGTGCGACCGCTGCCAACGCTTGGCAACGAGCCCGGGTTGCGACCGTCCGGGATGTGAAAGGTTCCCGCCGGAACCCTCCCCCCACGCAATGCCCTTACTGCTTGGCAATCGTGTCGCGCAGGGCCGCCTGCAGGCGCGCATGCACCCGCACCAGTCCCCGCCACAGCACCACGGCGACCAGCACTCCCGCCGCCGCCAGCGACAGGGCCACTCCGCGCGGCGGAAGAATGGTCGATCCCAGCGCGCCCACCAGCACGGCCAGCGCAAACAGTGTCGCCAACGGGATCAGCCTGGCCAGCACGCCGCGGATGGTGTGCGTGTAGGCACCGGCGTAACTCTCGCGGATGCCCAGCTCGGCCAGCAGCATGCCCAGGGCCTCGGCCTTGCGGTACACCGCGATCAGCAGCGGCAGCGACAGGAACAGCGCCGCCGCCCAGATCACGGTGTGCCGCGCATCGCGCGTCAGGCCAAGCATCGAGAACCACGTCCAGTTGTGCGCATTGAGGTAGGCGCCGATCACGAACAGCGTCACCACCAGCATCACGTTGATCGCGATGTGCGTGAGCAGGCGCCGCAGCATCGCCGCGATCGCCGCGTTCTCGTTGACCGGACGCAGATTTTCCAGCCAGCCGCTGTAGCTGGTCACCAGCAAGCGTACCGGCGAGGGGGCGATGCGCCGCATGCCGTTGACGAGACCATCGGCCGAACGCACGAGATAAGGCGAGAGCGCCATGCACAGCACCGACACGGCCACCGCCACCGGATAGATGAAATCGCTTACCGCGCCGAGCGAGAGACCCAGCGTGGCGATCACGAACGAGAACTCGCCGATCTGCGCCATGCTCATGCCGGCACGCACGGCGGTGCGCGGATCGTGGCCGATCGCGAACATGCCGAGGCTGCAGATCACCGTCTTGCCGATCATCACCACGGCGGCGATCGCCAGCGCGGGCACCGCGTACTGCAGCAGCATGGCAGGGTCGATCTTCAGGCCGATCGCCACGAAGAACAGCGCTGCGAACATGTCCCTGAGCGGCTCGATCAGCTGCATCACCTTTTCCGAGCTGCGCGCTTCGGCCACCACGGCCCCGACCAGGAACGCGCCCAGCGCCACGCTGAAGCCCATCCAGGCGGCCAGCAGGCTGGCGCCGAAACACAGTCCCAGGGTGCTGACCAGCAGCATCTCGTCCCGCCCGAACCCGGCCACGTAGTCGACCAGCCGCGGCACCAGCAGCAGGCCGACGATCATCCCGGCCACCACGAACAGACCCAGGTGACCGATCAACGTGAAGGCCGTGGACGCCTCGACCGAGCCGCCGATCGCCACGGCCGTCAGCAGCGTGAGGATGACGATGGTGAGCATGTCCTCGGCCACCAGCAGGCCGACCACCAGTCTGGCAAACGGCAGCGCGCGCAGGCCGCTCTCGGACAGGGTACGCGTGGCCACCATGGTGGAGGACAGCGCCATGATGCCACCGAGGAACAGCGCATCCCGGCCGGTCCAGCCAAACGCCTCGCCCAGGCCATAGCCGATCCACAGCATCACTCCCACTTCGGCCACCGCCACGACGAGTACTCCGATCCCGACCTCGCGCAGCTTGCGGATGCTGAACTCCAGGCCCAGCGTGAACATCAGCAGCACCACGCCGAGGTTGGAGATGTCGTTGATGGCGCGCGGATCGGCCACCAGCACGCCCGGTGTATGCGGGCCGATCAGCACGCCGGCGAGAATGTAGCCGAGCAGCACCGGCTGACGCAGACGATGGAACAGGATGGTCGTGGCGCCGGCCACGATCATCACGATCGCGAGGTCGCGGATGAAGCCGATCTCGTGCATGCGTCCTCCCGATGGCGAATGCGGCAAGCTTACCCGCAGCCGCGCATGCGCCACCGCGCGCCGCGCTGAACCGGGCACACCGTCATCAAAATATTTGCAGAAAATGCTTGACGGAATCGCGACCCCTGCCTATTCTTTCGGGCTTCCAGCGGCGGGGCCATAGCTCAGCTGGGAGAGCGCCTGCATGGCATGCAGGAGGTCGGCGGTTCGATCCCGCCTGGCTCCACCAACTTGATTCGTCCCCATCGTCTAGAGGCCTAGGACATCACCCTTTCACGGTGGCGACCGGGGTTCGAATCCCCGTGGGGACGCCAAGCTGGAAACCCAAAATTCGCCGCCGGCGGACGACGTCGAAGCTGGAAGCAAATGAAGCTGGAAGCAAATGTGGAGCGGTAGTTCAGCTGGTTAGAATGCTGGCCTGTCACGCCGGAGGTCGCGGGTTCGAGTCCCGTCCGCTCCGCCACTAACGGAAAGCCCGCCTCGAGCGGGTTTTTTGTTGCCTGCCGTCCGGCCAGGTCACCCCACCCCGATTACCGTGGCCGATCGCGCCCGAGCGTGCCGATCGAGTGCCCCTGTTCGGCCAGGTATTCCAGCCAGCGGGTCAGGAAGCCGTTCATGCGAAGCCGGTGCTGCAGCACCGTGTGGGCCGGCGGAAACGGCCCCAGCACCTGCCACAGGTGGCGCCCTGGATGGCAGTGCAGCGCCTCCGCCACGTGGGCATCGGTATACACGCGCAACTGCGCCGAGGGCGTGCGCAGGCCGGTCTGCTCGTCGAGCAGGTCGTAAGTCAGTTCGAGTTCGAGCGTGTACGGGTGGCGCTCCTGCACCTGCAGATGCACGTCCAGCCCGTCGTCCACGCTGGAGACGTAGCGGCCCGGCGACAGCGCCTGCGGCGCGAACAGTCGCACCAGCCGATGATAGTTCTCGGCATACAGCCCCATCAGGAACTCGAAGCGTCCCGGCAGCAGGGCGGTGCGGCGATCCAGTACGGCACTCATGCGGTCAAGCGACTCCGATGATCAGAACATGGTGCGCTCGATCCCGAAGCGCTCGAAGATCTTGCTGGCGATCTCCTCGATCGACACGTGCGTGGTGTTGAGGCTTGGAATGCCCTCGCGACGCATCAGTTTGTCCGCCTGCGCCAGTTCCCACCGGCACTGCTCGATGGTGGCATAGCGGCTGTTGGCGCGCCGCTGCTCGCGGATCTGCGCCAGGCGCAGCGGGTCGATCGTGAGGCCGAACAGGCGATCCTTGTAGGGGCGAAGCCTGGCCGGCAGTTCCAGCTTGTCCAGGTCGTCGTCCGTGAGCGGATAGTTGGCGGCGCTGACTCCGTAATGCAAGGCCATGTACAGGCAGGTCGGCGTCTTGCCCGAGCGCGACACGCCGATCAGGATCAGGTCGGCCTGGGCGTAATCGACATCGAGGCCGTCATCGTGCGAGAGGGTATAGTTGGTGGCGTTGATGCGCGCCTCGTACTTGTCGAAATCCACCAGACCGTGCGAGCGGTTCACCGCACCGGAGCGCTTGGCGCCCAGTTCGCCTTCCAGCGGGCCGATGAACGGCGCGAACACGTCCAGCATCAACGCGCCGCTGGTCGCCACGATATCGCACAGGGTGCGGTCGGCCATGGTGTTGACCACGATCGGCCGGTCGCCGGTCTGCGCATAGCGCGTCTTGATGCGCAGGGCGGCCGCCTCGGCCTTTTTCGCATCGTCCACGAACGGCAGGCGATGCTTGTCGAACTCCATCCCCTCGAACTGCGCCAGGATGCTGTTGCCGATCGTCTCGGCGGTAATACCAGTGGAGTCGGAGATGAAAAAAACGGTTCGCTGCATGGGTCGGTTCCGACGCGGTGGATGGTGTCCCGGTCACCTTAGCGCAAGCGCGGTTTGCCCTGTTGGCTTGAGCCTGTTGGCTTGAGCTTCGGCTGACTGGTATGCAGGTGGCGCGGCAACGGATTGCATTGGTCTTCTTGTGCCGTGCACCAATCCCGGCGGACAATACCAGTTCTTTGTGGCGCGCTTTTGCGGCGGCCGCACCGCCCCACCCACTCTAGTGCTCCCGGGAGATTCCCCTTGAACGATCTGGTGCTTTGGCTGGACCAACTGCGCATGACTGACCTGGGCCAGGTCGGCGGCAAGAACGCCTCGCTGGGCGAGATGATCGGCAACCTGAGCAAGCTGGGCGTCTCGGTGCCGGGCGGCTTTGCCACCACCGCGGACGCCTTCCAGCAGTATCTGGACAAGAGCGGCGTGGCCCGGCGCATCCAGACGCGCCTGGACGGGCTCGACGTCGACGACGTGGACGCGCTGGCCCGGGCCGGCAGGGAGATCCGGGAATGGGTCACCGAGACGCCGCTGCCGGCGGAGCTGGATGAAGCGATCCGCGACGCTTACCTCAAGCTGTGCAAGGACGCCGGCAGCGACGACATCGCCGTCGCCGTGCGCTCTTCCGCCACCGCCGAAGACCTGCCCGACGCCTCGTTCGCCGGCCAGCAGGAAACCTTCCTCAACGTGGTCGGCATCGACGACGTGCTGCACAAGGTCAAGGAAGTCTTCGCCTCGCTCTACAACGACCGCGCCATCGCCTATCGCGTGCACCAGGGTTTCAAGCACGAGGAGGTGTTCCTCTCCGCCGGCGTGCAGCTGATGGTGCGCTCGGACGTGGGCGCAGCCGGTGTGCTGTTCACGCTGGACACCGAGTCAGGCTTCCGCGACGTGGTGTTCGTCACCGGCTCCTACGGGCTGGGCGAGATGGTCGTGCAGGGTGCGGTGAACCCGGACGAGTTCTACGTGTTCAAGCCCACGCTCAAGGCCGGCAAGCCTGCCCTGCTCCGCCGCAGCCTCGGCGCCAAGCAGCAGCGCATGGTCTATTCGGACCGGCCCGGCGAGCGCGTGCGCATCGAGGAGACCCCGGCCGCCGAGCGCCACCGCTTCTGCATCACCGATGCCGACGTGGAGGAACTGGCCCGGCAGGCGCTGGTGATCGAGCAGCACTACGGCCGCCCGATGGATATCGAGTGGGCCAAGGATGGCCATACCGGCAGGCTCTACATCGTGCAGGCCCGCCCCGAAACGGTGAAATCGCGTTCGCATGCCACCCGGCTGGAGCGCTTCCACCTGAGCGAGCGCGGCAAGGTGCTGGCCGAAGGTCGCTCCATCGGCCAGAAAATCGGCGCCGGCAAGGCCCGTGTGGTCCGCTCCCTGGGCGACATGAACAAGGTGCAGGCCGGCGACGTGCTGATCGCCGACATGACCGACCCCGACTGGGAACCGGTAATGAAGCGCGCCGCCGCCATCGTCACCAATCGCGGCGGTCGCACCTGCCATGCGGCGATCATCGCGCGTGAGCTGGGCGTACCGGCCGTGGTCGGCACCGGCAACGCGCTGGAGCTGGTTCCCGACGGCGCCGACGTTACCGTTTCGTGCGCCGAAGGCGACACCGGCACCATCTACGAGGGCATCCTGAAGTTCGAGCGCATCACCGCCGATCTGGGCGACATGCCCGAGGCGCCGCTGAAGATCATGATGAACGTGGCCAACCCCGAGCGCGCGTTCGACTTCGGCATGCTGCCCAACGCGGGCATCGGCCTGGCCCGGCTTGAGATGATCATCGCCAGCCATATCGGCGTGCATCCCAAGGCCTTGCTGGAATACGCCAAGCAGGATGCCGAGACCAAGGCACGGATAGACGAGCGCATGGCCGGCTATGCCGACCCGGTGTCGTTCTATGTCGACCGGCTGGGCGAAGGCATCGCCACCATCGCCGCGTCGGTGTACCCGAAGCCGGTGATCGTGCGCCTGTCCGACTTCAAGTCGAACGAGTACGCCGGACTGATCGGCGGTTTGCGCTACGAGCCGCACGAAGAGAACCCGATGATCGGCTTCCGCGGCGCCAGCCGTTATGTCGACCCGAGCTTCGCCGAGGCATTCGCGCTTGAGTGCCGCGCGGTCAAACACGTACGCGAGACGATGGGCCTGGACAACGTGTGGGTGATGATCCCGTTCGTGCGCACCCTGGGCGAAGGCCGCAAGGTGATCGACGTGCTCGCCGCCAACGGCCTGAAACAGGGCGAGCACGGCCTGAAGGTGATCATGATGTGCGAGGTACCCTCCAACGCCCTGCTGGCGGACGAGTTCCTGGACATCTTCGACGGTTTCTCGATCGGCTCCAACGATCTCACCCAGCTCACCCTGGGCCTGGATCGCGATTCGTCGATCGTCGCCGGCCTGTTCGACGAGCGCGATCCGGCGGTGAAGAAGCTGCTGACCATGGCGATCAAGACTGCACGCGCCAAGGGCAAGTACATCGGCATCTGCGGCCAGGGCCCGAGCGATCATCCGGACCTGGCCGAATGGCTGATGGAACAGGGCATCGAGTCGGTCTCGCTCAACCCCGACACGGTGGTCGACACCTGGCTGCGGCTGGCCAGGAAAAAGGCCGGCTGAGCGCACCCGGTCGACGCGTCCCGGCGATGGCGAAAAGGCGGAGGCAACTCCGCCTTTTTCGTGTGGTGCATGCCGACGTCGTGCGCTGCAGCTTGCCGCGCTCTCCCATCGCCACTAGCGTCGTACAGGTGTTTGAAGCGTCCACCGGGCGCAAGACAGCCCGTCACCGGGCGACCATCGGCACGCACCTGGCATGCGACGTTCATCTGCCGAGGTTCATCGGCGACATTTATCGGGAAGAAGCGATGCGCAGCACCACCGGGGGAGCACAGGCAGTTGACACGCGCAGTCGCCTGCTGCAGGCAGCCGAGCTGTTGTTCATCGAACGGGGCTACGAAGCGCTCTCGCTGCGCCAGGTCACCGCGCGTGCGGGCGCCAATCTCGCTGCAGTGAACTATCACTTCGGTAGCAAGGACGCGATGCTCAAGGAGCTGCTGTCGCACCGGCTCGATCGACTCAACGAAGAGCGCCTGCGCCTGCTCGATGCCTGCGAGGCCGGTGACAGTGTGCCGGACTGCGTGGCGATCCTCGGCGTGCTGTTCGTGCCGGCGCTGCAACTGGGGCGCGACCCGGCCGGTGGTCCTGCCTTCCTGCGCCTGCTCGGCCGCGTCTACAGCGACGCCTCGCCCTTCATCCGCGACCATCTGCAGCAGCACTACCGGCCGATCTTCGGTCGATTCTTCGAGGCCTTCGCACGCGCGTTGCCGCAGCTGCCGCGCAGCGAACTGGGCCTGCGCCTGCACTTCGCGCTCAAGTCGCTGTCCGGCGTGCTCGCTGCCGACGACATGGGCGAGCTGGTGGCGGAACTGAGCATGGGCCAGGACATCAGCGATGCCGAACTGCTGGCGCGCCTGGTCGCCCTGGTTTCGCCCGCTCTCACCGCTCCGCTCGGCACGCCGCGTCAGATTGCCGTGATCGACCGCCTGATCCAGCTGAGCCACCGCGCCGCCGGTGCCGGGGCGCCGGCCTGCAGCCTGCAGGCGACCGCAGGCGCAACGCCAACCGTGCTCTCGGGCTCCTCGTTCATGCCATGACGGGCAATCAGCCGAGCAGCACGCGGTTCATGCGCTGCACGAACGCGGCCGGATCGGGAAGCTGCGCGCCGGCGGCGATCTCGGCCTGTTCCAGCAGCAATGTCGCCAGGTCGCGTGCTCTGGTCTCGTCCGCCTCGGCCTCGACCCGCTTGAGTAGCGCATGGGCCGGGTTGATCTCCAGCGTAGGCTTGGACTCCGGCATGGCCTGGCCAGCTTCACGCAGCAAGCGGGCGAGGTGCGGGGCCATCTCGTAGTCGCTCAGGGCGAGGCACGACGGAGAATCGGTGAGGCGGGCAGATACCTTCACTTCTCCCACGCGGTCGCCCAGCAGCTCCTTGAGCTTTTTCAGCAGCGGCTCGGCGGCCCGGGCGGCCTCTTCCTGTTTCTGCTTGTCGGCCTCGTCCAGCGGCACGTCGCCCTTGGCCACGCTCTTGAGCTTCTTGCCCTCGTACTCGCTCAGGTAGCCGATCATCCACTCGTCGATGCGGTCGGACATCAGCAGCACTTCGATGCCCTTGGCCTTGAACGCCTCCAGCTGCGGGCTGCCGGCGGCGGCCGCATAGCTGTCGGCGGTGATGTACCAGATGGCGTCCTGGCCCACCGCCATGCGGCCGATGTAGTCGTCCAGCGAGACGTTCTGTGCGGCGCTCTCGCCCTTGGTGCTGGCAAAGCGCAGCAGCCTGGCAATGCGTTCGCGGTTGGCGGTGTCCTCGGCGATGCCTTCCTTGAGCGTGTTGCCGAAGGCCTTGTGGAAGGTGGCGAATTTTTCCGGCTCCTCGCGGGCCAGTTTCTCGATCAGGTCGAGCACGCGCTTTACGCAGGCGCCCTTGATGCGATCGAGCTGGCGGTTCTGCTGCAGGATCTCGCGGCTGACGTTGAGCGGCAGGTCGTCGGCATCGACCACGCCGCGCACGAAGCGCAGGTAGTTCGGCAGCAGCTCCTCGGCCGCATCCATGATGAAGACGCGCTTGATGTAGAGCTTGAGCCCCTTGCGTTCGTCGCGTCCGCCCATCATCAGGTCGAACGGCGGCTGCGACGGCAGGTACAGCAGCGTGGTGAAGCTCTGGCTGCCTTCGACGCGGTTGTGCGTCCATGTCAGCGCGTCGTTGAAGTCGTGGCCCAGCGACTTGTAGAAGCCCTGGTAGTCCTCGTCGGAGATCCCGGCCTTGGGCTTGGTCCACAGTGCGGAGGCGGCGTTGACGGTCTCGAACTCGTCGGTGGGCTTGCCGTCCTTCTCCACCGGGGTGCGGATCGGGAAGGCCACGTGGTCGGAGTATTTGCGGATCAGCGACTTGAGCTGCCAGCCCTTGAGGAACTCGTCCTCGTCGGCCTTCAGGTGCAAGGTCACCGCGGTGCCGCGCTGCGGCACGTCAACCGACTCCAGCGAGTACTCGCCCTTGCCGTCACTCTCCCACTTCACGCCTTCGCTTTCCGGGGCGCCGGCGCGGCGGGTGATCACGGTGACCCTGTCGGCCACCACGAAGGCGGAATAGAAGCCCACGCCGAACTGGCCGATCAGCCGCGCATCGGCCTTCTGCTCGCCGCTCATCGCTTCCAGGAAGCGCCTGGTGCCGGAGCTGGCGATGGTGCCGATGTTGGCCACCACCTCGTCGCGGCTCATGCCGATGCCGTTGTCGCGCACGGTGATGGTGCGGGCTGCCTCGTCCCAGCTCACGTCGATGTGCAGTTCGCCGTCGCCGGCCAGCAGCTCGGGGTGGGCGATGGACTCGAAGCGCAGCTTGTCGCAGGCGTCGGAGGCGTTGGAGATCAGCTCGCGCAGGAAGATCTCCTTGTGCGAGTAGAGCGAGTGCGTGACCAGGTGCAAAACCTGGGCGACTTCGGCTTCGAACTTGCGGGTTTCGGCGGGTGCGTTCATGCGTGGTGGTTCCTTCAAATCTTGCGTAGGGTCTGGAATTTCTTTGCCGTCATTCTCGCGAAAGCGGGGCTTTCAACAGACGAACGTCTGGTCATCCATCCTTGTCCGGAGAGCAAAGTGGATTCCCGCTTTCGCGGGAATGACGGCCCCATGGAATCAGAGGCACGCTCAGAGGCTGAGAAAAATTCGACCACCGTAGCGAGAGCGCCGCCAAGCGTTCGTGACAAGGTGCGTTGGGCGCCCATCCGGGGAGTTTGGTGAGCCAAATGACCCGGATGGGCGCCCAGCGCGCCGCCGGCACGGGCGTTTGGCGGCGGTCGCAGTAGGCGGGCGATTTTTTCACAGCCTCTCAGCCCAGCGCACCGATGGGGTTCAACCGGACGACTGCAGCGCCGCGATGCGCTCGTCCAGCGGCGGGTGGCTCATGAACAGCCGGGCAAAGCCGGCGCCGAGCGGGCTGGAGATGCCGAACGCGGCGATGGTCCTGGGCAGGGTGTTCTCGCCGTGATTGGCCTTGAGGCGTTCCAGCGCGGAGATCATCGCGCCGCGGCCGGCGAAGCGGGCGCCCGCGGCGTCGGCGCGGAACTCGCGCCAGCGCGAGAAGGCCGCCACGATCATCGAAGCGAACAGGCCGAACACCACCTGCAGCACCATCACCGAGACGAAATAGCCGATGCCGGTGCCGCTGTCGCGGCTGTCGCGGCCGCCGGAAAGCCAGCTGTCCACCACCCGCCCGACGATACGCGAGGCGACGATCACCAGCGTGTTGAGCACGCCCTGAATCAGGGTGAGGGTGACCATGTCGCCGTTGGCGACGTGGCCGATCTCGTGGCCGAGCACGGCGCTGACCTGCTCGCGGTCCATCTGCTGCAGCAGGCCCGAACTCACTGCCACCAGCGCGCTGTTCCTGCTGGCGCCGGTGGCGAAGGCATTCATTTCCGGAGCGTCGTAGATCGCCACCTCGGGCATGCCGATACCGGCGGCCTGCGCGTGGCGGCGCACCGTGTCGAGCAACCAACGCTCGGTGTCGTTGCTCGGCTGCTCGATCACCCGGGCGCCGGTGCTGCGCTTGGCGATCCACTTGGACATGGCCAGCGAGATGAAGGCGCCGCCCATGCCGAACACGGCGGCAAACACCAGCAGCCCGCCCATGCCGCCGTAGCCGCGGGAGGCCGCCCACTGGTCGATGCCGAGCACGCGGCAGACGATGCTCAGCAGCAGCAGAACGGCGATATTGGTAGCGAGGAACAGGACGATGCGACGCATGGCTGGCTCTCTGGCAGTCATGAAAGGGGATGAAACACGGCGGGCGCCGTCTCCCGCTATTCGGGGCGCAGGCGGGCGGTTTCAAGGGCTTGCCGGCACACGCCGCAGGCCGCTTAGAATGCCGCGATGACCTACCGCGGCCGCTTCGCCCCCTCGCCCACCGGATCGCTGCACTTCGGATCGCTGGTGGCCGCCGTCGGAAGTTGGCTGTGCGCCCGCCATGCCGGCGGCCGCTGGCTGCTGCGGATGGAGGACATCGACCCGCCGCGCGAGGTGCCGGGATCGGCCGCCAGCATCCTCGCCGCGCTGCCCGCCTTCGGCCTGGTGGCGGACGAACCGGTGCTGTTCCAGTCGCAGCGCCGGGCCGCCCATGACGCAGCCTTCGAGCAACTGCGGGCAGGCGGCCACCTGTTTGCCTGCTGGTGCAGTCGCAACGACCTGGCCGCGGCCGGTGGCCTGCATCGCGACGGGGCGTGCGTCTCGCCAGCCGATCCGCAACGCGCACCCGCCTGGCGGCTGCGCGTGCCGGACATCGAGATCGGCTTCGACGATGCGCTGCAGGGGCCGCAACGGCAGAACCTGCGCGAGACCGTGGGCGACTTCGTGATCCGCCGGGCCGACGGTCTGTATTCGTACCAGCTCGCCTGCGTGGTGGACGACGCGTACCAGGGCATCACCGAGGTGGTCCGCGGCGCCGACCTGCTCGACTCCACGCCCCGGCAGATCCATCTGCAACGCTGCCTGCGGCTGCCGACGCCGCGCTACCTGCACCTGCCACTCGTGCTCGATGCCGAGGGCCGCAAGCTGTCCAAGTCGAACCAGGCTACCGCCGTGGATCCGACCGACCCGCTGCCGTCACTGCGCTGCGCGCTGGATTTCCTCGGCGTGCCGGCCGACGCGCCCGCCGCGACGGCCGCCGAACTGCTGGCTGCAACATCGATGCGCTTCGATCCCGGACTTTTGCGGCGCCGCAGTAATGCATGGGACGTCTGAACGGCTATAAAGAACGGATTGCCGCCACGGCGGACATCTTCCCTTCGCGCCTGCGTGCCGTCCCGGCCGCGCAGCCCACGCCCCCCCTTCAAGGAGATCGAGAACATGACCCAACGCACCGCACTCGTCACCGGCGGCACCGGCGGCATCGGCACCGCCATCATTCGCTACCTGGCCGGCCAGGGTCATCGGGTGACGTCGAACTACCGCGACGAGGCGAAGGCCGCGCAGTGGCGCAAGGCCATGGCAGCCGAAGGCATCGAGGTGTGCATGGTGCCGGGCGACGTGTCCGACCCGGTCTCGTGCGAGGCGATGGTCAAGGCGATCGAGGAGAAATGCGGCCCGGTCGAGATCCTGGTCAACAACGCCGGCATCACGCGCGACACCACCTTCCACCGGATGAACTACCAGCAGTGGACGGACGTGATCAACACCAATCTCAACGCCTGCTTCAACGTCACCCGCCCGGTGATCGAAGGCATGCGCACGCGCAAGTGGGGCCGCATCGTGCAGATTAGCTCGATCAACGGCCAGAAGGGCCAGTACGGCCAGGCCAACTACGCCGCGGCCAAGGCCGGCATGCACGGCTTCACCATCTCGCTGGCGCAGGAAAACGCCAAGTTCGGCATCACCGTCAACACCGTCTCGCCCGGCTACGTGGGCACCGACATGGTGATGGCGGTGCCGGAGGAGGTACGCGAGAAGATCGTGGCGCAGATCCCGGTGGGCCGCCTGGGCAAGCCGGAGGAAATCGCCCACGCCGTGGCCTTCTTCACCGGCGACATGGCCAGCTGGATCACCGGCGCCAACCTCGCCATCAACGGCGGGCATTACATGGGTTGGTGACCCGCATGTGTAGGAGCGCACCCTGTGCGCGAATGCTTTTTGGCTTTGATGTCGATCAGGAACAAGAGCATTCGCGCACAGAGCCTGCCCTCGACTCGATCGAGGGGTGCGCTCCTACCGGTACAGCAGTTTCTCCATCACCTTGCCCACCGCCGCGAAGGCGAAGGCGCCGGTGACGTGGGCGGCGGCGCCCAGGCCGCCGCCGCAGGCGAGATTCAGTGCGTCGCCTCCCGGCGGGCGGGTGCCGCAGACGGTGCCGTCGGGCTGCGGGTACTGCACGTTCTGCAGCGAGTAGACCGCCGACACGCCGAAGTAGCGCGCGGGGCTGCGCGGAAAGTTGAAGTCCTGCCGGAGCTTCTTGCGGATCAGGCTGAACATGGCGTCGTGCTCGGTGCGCGACAGGTCGCGCACGCGGATCTGGGTGGGATCGGTGCGCCCGCCGGCCGAGCCTACCGTGACCATCGGCAGCTTGCGGCGGCGGCACCAGGCGATGGCTTCGAGCTTCACGCGGAACGCGTCGCAGGCATCCAGCACCACGTCGTAGCCGCGATCGAGCAGTTCGTCGAGCGTGGACGGCGTGAGGAACCGCTCGATCGCCTCCAGCCGCAACTGCGGGTTGATCGCATGCAGGCGCCGGGCCATCACGCCGACCTTGGGCTTGCCGTACTCGCCGTCCAGCGCGTGCATCTGCCGGTTGGTGTTGGACACGCAGACCTCGTCCGCATCGATCAGGGTGAGCCGTCCGACCCCGCTGCGCGCCAGCGCCTCGGCCGCCCACGAGCCGACGCCGCCGACGCCGGTCACGCACACGTGCTTCCCGGCGAGCCGCGCCAGGCTGCCCACGCCGTACAGCCGCTCGACGCCGGCGAAACGTTCGCGCAGCGCCTCCTCGCTGGCGCGGCTCATGACCGCAGCCTCACGGTCGAGGGGCATGCAAACGGGCACGACATGCGGACAGCTCCGGCGGACAGAGCCGCGCATTGTAGGACGACACACTCGCACGCGGCCTGGCCGATGGAAAGCGGCCCCTGCTCGGCTATGCTGCCCACCACCTTTTCGACAGGAATCCTGGCCCATGCGCTCCGCCCTGCTCATCGTGCTCGGACTGGTCATCGGCATCCTCGGCAGCGTGTTCACCTTCAGCGCGCTGCACCAGCGCACGCCGCTGCCCAAGGCGGTGATGACGGTGATGGCCTACCACTCCAGCGATCTGCACCAAGCGGTAAAGGCCCAACAGTGCGACGCGGCGGCCATCGCCGCCCACCTTGCCCGCCTGCAGTCCGCCGCGCTGGACATCCCCGGCGCGTTCAAGGGCGTGGAGAAGCCGTTCCTGGATGCCTCGGACAAGCTGCAGGGCGCCATCGGCAGCGCCGTGACGGCGACCCCGGCCACCTGCGCCGCGCTGGCCACCGCGCTGCAGCCGGTGGACGACGCCTGCGACAGCTGCCACAAGCGCTTCCGCTGAGGCGAGCCGCGGGGACGCGCGTGTCGATGACGCCACCAGCCACGCCCACGCTCTGGTCATGGCTGCGACAGCGGCTGCTGCAGCTGGACGACGCGATGTTCGAGCACGCGCGCCCGTCCCAGCCCGCGCTCGCCACGATGAGCCTGATCGGCTCGCTGTGCATGCTGGCGTACTACCCGATCTGGAAGTACGCGCTGCCGCAGCCGTTCGAGAGCCTGCCGCTGCGCATCGCCGGCTGCCTGGTGCTGCTGCCGCTGTCGGCGCAGCGCTGGTGGCCGCGCAAGCTGCGTGCCCTGCTGCCGGCCTACTGGCACGCCGCGGTGACCTTCGTGCTGCCGTTCTTCGCCGGCTACATGCTGTTGCGCAACGGCGGCAGCACGGCGTGGCTGTTGATCCATCTGGCCTCGATCTACCTCACCCTGATGATGTTCGACGTGGGCAGCTTCCTGCTGATCTTCGCCATCGGCAGCGCGCTGGCGTGGCTGGCGTGGATGATCGGGCCGCACGCGGCGATGCCGGTCGAGCGCATCGTGCTGTACCTGCCGCTGCTGGCCATGGCGATGGCGCTCGGCCCGCTGGCCAGCCTGTCGCAGAAGCATGCGGACCAGACCCGCATCCAGGCGCTGACCCGTGCGTCCAACAACATCGCCCACGAGCTGCGCACGCCGCTGGGTGCGCTGCAGATTGCCGGCCAGGCGTTCCGCCGCTACCTGCCGGACCTGCTGGCGAGCCACCGGCTGGCACGCGAGGCCGGGCTGCCGGTGGTCGAACTGCGCCCGGCGCAACTGGAGGCGCTGGAGCGCGGCATGAACTCGATCGAGCACGAGGTGGGCCATGCGCACACGGTGATCGACATGCTGCTGATGGCCGCGCGTCCGCTCGATCCGCAGCTGTTCCGCCCACTGCGTGCCCGCGCGGTGCTGCACGAGGCGGTGGCGCGTTATCCCTACGCCTCGCGCGGCGAGCAGGAGCGCGTGCACCTGCGTGACGGCATCGACTTCACCCTGCTCGGCAGCGAGCCGCTGCTGACCCACGTGATCTTCAACCTGCTGCGCAACGCGCTGTTCCACACCGGCCGTGCCGGCAAGGGCACGATCGACATCCGCATTGGGCGGGCCGGCAACCAGGGCGTGATCCGCGTGCGCGACACCGGCCCGGGCATTCCGCCGGACGTGTTGCCGCGCATCTTCAACCGCTTCTATTCCTACAGCGAAGACCGCGGCGGCATGACCGGCCTGGGCATCGGGCTGGCGTTCTCGCGTGAGGCGGTCGAGCGCATGGGCGGCAGCATCACCTGCCGCTCGCGCTGGGGCGAGTACACCGAATTCCTGATTTCCTTCCCCGCCCGCGACACGAACGAGCGCGCATGAAGCTGACCTTCGATCACGGCCTGACGCCGTTCCGCTTCCCCACCACCACCGTGATGGTGGACGACCACGAAAGCTACCTGGGCGTGGTGCCGCTGATGCTCGATCCGCTGCAACGCCTGAAGAGCTACAGCTCGCCACGCCGGGCGCTGGCCGACCTGCGCCGGCTCGACAGCCGCGCCGTGCCCGGCGGCGGCTGGCTGTACCGCTGGCGCGAGCACCCCTCGCCGAACCGCGAGCTGATGGCGCTGGACGTGGACTCGATCGCGCGCACCATGCACGACCCCGCCCGCTTCGCCGAGGTGTCGGTGGTGGTGGTCGACCAGGCGATGCCGGAGATGGACGGGCTGGATTTCTGCCGCCAGCTCGACAACCCGCACATCGGCAAGGTGCTGCTCACCGGCCGCGCCGACGACGCGACGGCGATCGAGGCGTTCAACTCCGGCCTGATCGACCGCTTCATCCGCAAGAACGACCCGCATGCGATGGACAAGCTGCAGCAGGCCATCGTCGCGCTGCAGCAGCGTTACTTCGAGCGCGCCGGGCAGTTCGTCTCCGAGGCGATGGCGCTGGGCGACGTGCACTTCCTGCGCGACCCGGTATTCGTGCCGGTGCTGCGCCAGGTGCTGCAGCACTTCCCCGCGGTGGAGTGCTACCTGCACGTGCATCCCACCGGTCTGCTGCTGCTGGATGCGGAAGGCGACGGCCGTTTCCTGCTGATCCAGACCGACGACGACCTGCGCACCCACTACGAGATCGCCAGCGACCTGGGCGCGCCGATCGAGGTGCTCACCGCCCTGCGCGACGGCAAGGCGCTGCCCTGGTTCGCCAGCCGCGACGGCTTCTACAGCGACGAGGCCGGCGCGCCGCCGGTGCGAATGATCCCGGCCACCACGGTGCGCGGCGAGCACTGGTACCACTACGCGCTGGTGGACGCCGTGGCGGACCGCTTCGGGCTGGAGTACGTGATGAGCTACCGCCGCTGGCTGCAGGCGCAGGACGATACGGCGACGGACTGAGACTTTCGGCGCATTGGGCTGTGTGCCTGATTTCGCTAGGATCGGTGGGTTCCCCCAACGCAGGTACTACCCCTCGTGAAACGACTGCTTGCCTGTTCCATCCTCGCCGCGCTCGCCGCCTCCGGCGCCAGCGCCGGTGACGCCGCCAGGGCGCCGACCTTCGATCCGCACTACCTCTCCGAGCAGGTCAAGACGCTCGCCTCCGACGCGTTCGAAGGCCGCGGCCCGGCCACCGCCGGCGAGAAGCGCACCGTCGCCTACGTGATCAGCCAGATGAAGGCCGCCGGCCTGCAGCCGGCCGGCGTGATCAAGGACGGCAAGCGCACGTGGACCCAGCCGGTACCGCTGGGCCGCTTCGAGATCACCGGCACGCCGACGTTCTCGCTCACCATCGATGGCAAGCAAGAACCGCTGACCCAGGGCGACCAGATTGCCGTGCGCGCCGCGATGGACGGCTCCACGCGCGTGGACATCGCCAACGCGCCGCTGGTGTTCGTCGGCTACGGCGTGAAGGCGCCCGAGCGCCACTGGGACGACTTCAAGGGCGTGGACCTGCACGGCAAGATCGCCGTGGCGCTGGTCAACGACCCCGATTTCGAGACCGGCCAGGGCGACTTCGGCGGCAAGGCCATGACCTACTACGGCCGCTGGACCTACAAGTACGAGGAAATCGCCCGCCAGGGCGCGCTCGGCCTGCTGATCATCCACGAGACGGCACCGGCCTCCTACGGCTGGCCCACGGTGAAGAACTCCAACACCAACACCCAGTTCGACATCGTGCGCGAGCACCCGGCCGAGGAGCACTCCAAGGTCGAGGGCTGGATCCAGCGCGACCTGGCGGTGCAGATGTTCAGGGGCGCCGGACTGGATTTCGACGCGCTGAAGAAGCAGGCGCAGACCCGCGACTTCAAGCCGGTCACGCTGAAGGGCGAGACCTTCTCGGCCAAGTTCAACGTCGACGCCTCGGTGATCACCTCGCAGAACATCCTGGGCATGGTCAAGGGCAGCCAGCGCCCCGACGAAACCGTGTTCTACAGCGCGCACTGGGATCACCTGGGGGTGGGCGCGCCGGATGCCACCGGTGACCGCATCTACAACGGCGCGGTGGACAACGCCACCGGCACCGCCGCTCTGCTCGCGCTGGGCAAGGCCTTCGCGCACGGGCCGAAGCCGCAGCGCTCGGTGGTGTTCCTCAACGTCACCGCCGAGGAAAAGGGCCTGCTGGGTTCGGAGTACTACGCCACCCATCCGCTCTATCCCGAAGCCAGGACGGTGGGCGTGATCAATATGGACGCGCTCGATCCGCACGGCCCGGCGCGCAACTTCACCATCTCCGGCAACGCCAGGCTCGGCCTGCTCGACGACCTGATCGCCGTGGCCAAGGCCGACGGCGTGAGCTATGCGCCCGACCCGCATCCGGAGGCCGGCTACTTCTTCCGCTCCGATCACTTCTCCTTCGCCAAGCGCGGCGTGCCGGCGATCTCGTTCGGCTCGGGCGACGACTGGGTGGACGGCGGCGTGGCGGCCGGCGAAGCGGCCGAAAAGGCGTACACCAGGAAGCACTACCACCAGCCCTCGGACGAGTGGCAGGCGAACTGGAGCTTCACCGGCATGGCGCACGACCTGGGCATGCTCTACACCCTGGGCTCGAAGCTGGCGAACTCCGACGAGTGGCCGAACTGGAGCCGCGACTCCGAGTTCCGCGCCGCCCGCGACGCCAGCGCCGACCAGCGCAAGTAAGCCGGCCTGGCACGCGAAACGGGCAGCCTGTCGGGGCTGCCCTTTATTTGTGTCTTGACGCGGCCTGCTTCATCAGGCCCTCGAACGAGGGAGGCGCTTCCTCAACGGCGCATGCCGGCCATCCAAGCTGACTGCTCACGGATGACAGTGGATTCCCGCTTGCGCGGGAATGACGGCACGAAGGATGAGGCCTACCCTTTTCTGCCCGCAGCGCGAAAAAACTACAACCGCACGCGCCCGCGCAGCACGTCGAAGAACATCACCCAGTCGCCGGCCAGGCTGTACAGCGGGTGGCGGAACGTGGCCGGGCGGTTCTTCTCGAACACGAAGTGTCCGACCCAGGCAAAGCCGTAACCGGCCACCGGCGCCAGCCACAGCCAGGCCGGGCGACCGGTGGCGATGGCCACGACGACGATCGCCAGCACGCAGAGACTGCCGGCGAAATGCAGGCGGCGACACACGCGATTGCGGTGCTCGCCCAGATAGAACGGATAGAACTCGCGGAAGCTGGAAAAACCGGCCATGGGCACCCCCGATGGGTCTGGCCGCAGCCTACGCGCGACGCGGCGCAAATGCATGACGCACAGCCGCGCGTCATGCACGCGGCATTACTTCGCCGGCAGCGGGATGAACTCCACATCGTCACCCGGCACCCGATCGAAGCGACCTTGCTGCCAGTCGGCCTTGGCCTGCTCGATGCGTTCGCGGCGGGTGGAGACGAAGTTCCACCACAGGTGGCGCTCGCCGTCCAGCGGCGCGCCGCCGAACAGCATCACCCGGCGCACGCGAAAGCCGTCGCCGAGGTCGTGCACGCGTCCGTCGATCAGCAGGGGGGAATGTTCCATGGCATAGCTCCGGGAGGACGGTCAACGGTCACCACGATCGCTGGTACTGCAACGGTACCGCGATCTTTGCGCCCAGTGCCTTGGCCGCGCGGCGCGGAAAGTATGGGTCGCGCAGGCTTTCGCGTGCCTGCAGCACCACGTCGGCGGCGCCTTCGGCGATCACCGCCGCGGCCTGCGCCGGCTCGTCGATCATGCCGACAGCGCCCGTGGCGATGTCCGCCTCGCGGCGGATCTGCGCGGCGAAAGGTACCTGGTACCCCGGCCCGACGGGAATCTTCACGTGCGGCACCAGGCCGCCGCTCGACACGTCGATGAGATCCACGCCAAGCTCCTTGACCATGCGCGCCAGGGCTACGCTCTGTGCCGCGTCCCAGCCGCCCTCGACCCAGTCGGTGGCCGAGATGCGCAGCCACACCGGCAGCTCGGCCGGCCACACCTCGCGCACGGCGTTCACCACCTCGCGCACCAGCCGCGTGCGGTTCTGGAAGCTGCCGCCGTAGCCGTCGCGGCGCTGGTTGCTCAGCGGCGAGAGGAACTGGTGCAGCAGGTAGCCGTGCGCAGCGTGCACTTCGGCCAACTGGAAGCCGGCGGCGAGCGCGCGCCGGGCGGCGGCGCGGAAATCGTCGACGACCTGGTCGATGCCCGCCTGGTCCAGTGCCTGCGGCACGTGCCAGCCTTCGTCGAAGGCGATCGCCGACGGCGCCACCGTGGGCCAGGCGCCCGCTTCGACGGCGAGCGGACCGCCGCCTTCCCACGGACGCTGCGCGCTGGCCTTGCGACCGGCGTGCGCCAGCTGGATGCCGGCGATGGCTCCCTGCTGCCTGATGAAGGCGGCGATCGGTGCCCACGCCTCGCGCTGCGCTTCGTTCCAGATGCCGGTGTCGCCGAGCGAAATACGCCCCTGCGCCGACACCGCGGTGGCCTCGCTGATCACCAGTGCGGCGCCGCCCACGGCGCGGCTGCCCAGGTGCACGAGGTGCCAGGTGTCCGGCAGTCCCTCGCTGGCCGAGTACTGGCACATCGGCGCCACCACCAGGCGATTGCGCAGCGTGAGGGAGCGCTGCGGCAGCGGTTCGAACAGGGACATGGCAGACCTCTTGGGCGAAAACGAAAGCGCCAGCGCCTGTGCCAGCGGCAGGTAGTGGCGCGCCGGCACGCCCATCGCCGGCAGCCACAGCAGCACCCGGCGCACCGGGGTGTCGGACGGCATCACCAGGATCAGCTCGAATCGTGCACCATCGGCGGCCTCGACCGGAACGATATCGGGCGTCTGCGGCGTCATTTCAGCAGGGGAAACCATCGCGCTTCCATGGCCTGGGGGAGTCGTGCCTCGCTGCCAAACCGGGCCGGATGCCGGGCACGCGCAAGAGGCCGGCACACGCCGGCCTCTTGTCAAAGACCATGCGCACGGCCGCTCAGGCCGGGGTGACTTCCTCGGCCTGCAGGCCCTTCTGGCCCTGCACCACCTTGAAGCTGACCTTCTGCCCTTCCTTCAGGCTCTTGAAACCCGAACCCGTAATGGCGCGGAAATGGACGAACACGTCCGGGCCGCTCTCGCGGCTGATGAAGCCAAACCCCTTGGCGTCGTTGAACCATTTGACGGTGCCAATCTCTCGATCCGACATGACTCACTCCGATTACGCTCGACGTGACCGGTCCGCCACCCGCCCGGGCGACGTCCGACTGGGTCATGCGCAACGCGGGGGCCCGCCGGATGCAACGTCGACGCGACCAACAGGGGCGAGGAGCTGACACAGTGAAAAAAGCATAGCGGATTTTCGCCGCACGCAAGCCTGCCGCCCGGACGCGGCGTGCGTGCAGAAAAAAAAGCCGGGCATCGCTGCCCGGCTTTTCGGTCCAGAAAGGCGTGGAGCCGGTCAGGCCGGGGTCACTTCCTCGGCCTGCAGGCCCTTCTGGCCCTGCACCACCTTGAAGCTGACCTGCTGGCCTTCCTGCAGACTCTTGAAGCCGTTGCCGGTGATCGCGCGGAAATGCACGAAGACATCCGGACCATTGTCGCGGCTGATGAAGCCGAAGCCCTTGGCGTCGTTGAACCACTTGACGGTACCGATCTGACGATCAGACATGGGAGTCACTCCGTAGGTTTTCTGGTATTGAACCCGGCGTCCACGAGGAGCGCCGAGGGGACTGGAATGCGCGGAAATCCTAGGGGTGAAGCGATGAAGCGGATAGGCATCGGCGGCATCGGGTCACAAGACTCTGGTGACCCCGGCAAACACAGCGGCAAAATTATAACCACAGGTCGGAAAGCTCCGCGACGGGCGCGGCCCCTGCCTGACGGCCTATCCGCACGCCCGGGCCGGCGAGCGCCGGCAGCATCGCGCACCGACCGGCCTTCAGCACGACTTGAGCGCCGCCCTCAGCGCACCGGCCAGGCCGACGGGACGAGCCCGCGCAACGCGTACCGCCGGGGTGCCGTGCCAATGGGCCAGCTTCTTCAACGCCTGCGCGAGCTCGCCAAGCAGTCGCTCACCGGGCTCCACGCCCTGTTCCAGGTACAGCGCCTTCACCTCGAACACGCCGTCCGCGCGATGCGCCTTGGCGTCGAGCCGGCCGACCAGCGCGCCGCGATGCAGGATCGGCAGCACGAAATAGCCGTAGCGACGCCGCGGAGCCGGCGTGTAGCACTCCAGCGCGTAGTCGAAACCGAACATGCCCAGCGCGCGCTGGCGATCCCACACCAGCGGATCGAACGGCGACAGCAGTGCCGTATGCGTGGCGCGCAGCCGGCCGGCGCGGGCCTGGGCGAGCGCCGGCGCGTGATCGGCATGCACGTAGGCCGGCACGCTCCAGCCCCGCACGGCTACCGCCAGCAGCTGGCCGGAATCCACCAGCGGCTCCAGCTCGAGATCGCTTACCTGCGGCTTGAGCCGGTAGTAATCGGCGATCCAGCGCGCCGGCACGATGCCCAGCGCACGCACCGTGTCGAGAATGAAGCGCTCGCGCAGCGTCTCGACGGCAGGCCGCTCACCGTGCAGGCGTGCCGGCCAGGACGCACGCACCCGTGCGGACAGGTCGTACACGCGCTGGAACCGCTCGCGGCGTACCACCATGAGTTCGCCCAGCGTGAACCAGGCTTCCAGCCAGCGCTTCTCCGGTTTCCATTCCCACCATCCACCCACACCACGATCCTCGCGGGCGAAGTCGGTGGCACGCACCGGCCCCTCGCGGGCGATGTGCGCGAGCAGGTCGTCCATCTCCGCGCGATGCTCCATGTACATGCGCGTCGCGTGCCGGTGCGACCAGTGGTGACCACGCTGGTGGCGCCAGGCGTCGTGCAGGGCGTAATCGTCGGAGGGCACGAAGCAGGCCTCGTGGGCCCAGCATTCGGCCAGCGCACCCTGCGCCAGCGCCTGCTCCAGCCATTCGGGCGGGTAATCGCCCAGTCGCGCGTGCAGTACCAGGTACGGGCTGCGCGCCACCACGTGGATGGAGTCGATCTGCAGCAGGCGCATGCGTTTCACGGCGGCCAGCAGGTCGACCGCGCTGGCGCGTCGCCGCGGCGGCTGCAGCAGACCCTGCGCATGGAGTTGCAGACAGCGTGCCTGAGTGAGCGCGAGGGAACGATCAGCGGCGCGCGCGACGGGGGGTTGAGCCGGCATTGACACTCTCTTTGCTAGTGTGGTGCTGCACGCTTGGCGGCCCTGACAGGACGCGCGTGGCCCCCCCTGCGATTCTGGCATGGAGCAACGATCATGAAACTTCGCACATCCTTGATCACCCTGATGGGAGCCGGCGCCCTGCTGGTCGCCAACGACCTCGACTACGCCGACAGCAACCGCGACCACCGCATCAGCGCCACCGAATACGCGCGCTGGGCCAGACAGCAGTAACGTCCTGCACATCCAGGCCGGTCGCAGTCATCTGCGGCCGGCCGCTTCGTGTCACCGCCCCCTCGATCCAGGCCGCCCCGTCATGAAGACGTCCCGTCTCTCCCGCTCCCTCACGTCCGCGCTGGCCGCATCCGCCGCACTCCAGGCACTGCCGGCGCACGCGCAGAATCCCGATCCGATGGACATCCGCGGCTGCACCGCGATCGAAAGCGACGCCCCACGCCTGGCCTGCTACGACCGCGCCACCGGCCGGGTCAACCTGACGGCGGCGCAGAAGCGCCCGAATCCGGCGGACGTGGAGCTGTTCGCCCACGATACCGGCAAGGACTCCGGCGACAAGGCATCCGGCGGCAACGACACCGTCTCCGCACCGCTGTCCCTGCTCGACTCGCGCTGGGAGCTGTCGCCGGAGGCCAAGCTCGGCACCTTCAACATTCGCGGCTACAAGCCGGTATACGTGCTGCCGGTGTTCGCCACCAGCAACCAGAACGACCGCCCCACCAGCCCCAACCCCGACAACACCGTCCCCACCGCACAGCAATTGCAGCGCATGGAAGCGAAGTTCCAGCTGAGCCTGAAGACCAAGGCGGTGCAGGACGTGTTCGGCGATGCCGGTGGCGACCTGTGGATCGGCTACACCCAGTCCTCGCGCTGGCAGGTCTATAACGCACGGCTGTCGCGTCCGTTCCGCGAAACCAACTACGAGCCCGAGGCGATGCTGGTGTTCGACACGCACTACGACGTGCTCGGCTGGCAGGGCCGGCTGCTCGGCATCGGCGTGAACCACCAGTCCAACGGCCGCTCCAACCCGCTCTCGCGCAGCTGGAACCGGGTGATCGCCGACGTCGGTTTCGAGCGCGATGGCTGGACGGTGATGCTGCGTCCGTGGTGGCGCATTCCGGAAAGCCGCAGCACCGACGACAACCCCGACATCAGCAACTACATGGGCCGCGGCGAGATGCAGATCGTGCACGAGTGGAACGGTCAGGAGTTCGGCCTGATGCTGCGCCACTCCCTGCGCGGCGGCAGTCGCAGCCACGGCGCCGGCCAGTTCACCTGGAGCTTCCCGGTGGGCGGCAACGTGCGCGGCTACATGGAGCTGTTCAAGGGCTACGGCGAGAGCCTGATCGACTACAACCACAATGCCACCTACCTGGGCGTGGGCGTGTCGCTGCTCGACTGGTACTGAGCCTGGCTGCCGCAACGAAGAACGCCGCCTCACGGCGGCGTTCTTCGTTGCGTGCGCTGGACGCGCGGCGGCGGCTGCCTCAGAGGGTGTCGACAAAATAATCAGCTTGCGAGTCTGGTAGCCGATGACCCCTGCCGTGGGTTCGGGGTGGCGGCCCACGCGCTCGCGCCATTGCCCTCGCAGTCGATCATGCATCGCCTCGAACACGCCGGCCTTCGCCCAGCGACTGAAGGCTTTGTGCACTGCCGCCCACGGCGGGAAACTCTTGGGCAGCAGACGCCAGGCACAACCCGTGCGCACGGCATAGCAACATGCGTCGACCATGCGCTTGCGGGCGTGCTTGGCGGGCCGCCCCCGTCCGCCCGCGTGCTCGAACAGGTCGCTTACCAGCGCCCATTCGGCCTCGGTCAGATCCGTGTTCATGCCGCTGGGCCCGTCGGGGCGTCGATGTTTCTCTGTATAGCCGTAGCGCACCGGCGTCCCCTGCTGCTCCACGGGCAACGCTTCGGGTTTGCGCTCCGGCCTGGCCTTGCGGATACCCGCTTTTCGCAGGGTCGTTCGCACGGTCGCCGCGCAGACATGCGTTCCGGTGCGTCGCGCCAGTTCGCGAGTCACCTCGTCCAGGGGCGAGTGCGGATGCTCGCGCACGATGGCACGCAAGGCCTTCACATGATCTTCGTTCAACGCCGGCTTGCGCCCGCGCTTTACGTCACCGCGCTTCTTTTGCTCCATGAGAACCGTCCGCTCGTGAGATCTACGGCAGATTCTACAGGTTTGTTTATTTTGTCGACACCCTCTCAGTGCTGGTGGCCGCCTGGACCGTGCACGTGGCCGTGGGCGGTTTCTTCCCTGGTGGCCTGGCGCACGTCGGTCACTTCCACGTCGAAGTGCAGCGTCTGGCCGGCGAGCGGGTGGTTGCCGTCGATGTGCACCACGCCGTCCTCGATCCTGGTGACGGTCACGTTGATCACGCCCTGCGGGCCGCGACCCTGGAACTGCATGCCCGGCTGGATGTCGTCCACGCCCTGGAAGGCCTCGCGCGGCACCTGCTGCTCCAGCTCGGCATGTCGCTCGCCGTAGCCTTCGGCCGGCGCCACGTCGACCTTGAACTGGTCGCCCGCGACACGGCCGGCCATCACCTTCTCCAGCCCCGGCACAATCTGGCCGGTGCCATGCAGGTAGGTGAGCGGCTCGCGCCCTGCGGAGCTGTCGATCACGGTGCCCTGGTCGTCGGTCAGCGTGTAGTGGAAGGAAACAACGGTGTGGTCGGCAATCTGCATGAAGAGTCTCGCGTCGTAGGTGCAAAACCGCCGGCGGCAAGCCGGCACGAAGATCCAAGCCTAGCAGATCGACCCTTTTCGACCTGCACGGCGCGGCCCCTTGTCGCCATACTGCAAGCCATGCACCCACTCCTTTCCCGGGCCGCGGCGCTGGTCATCGCACTGGCCATCGCACCGGCTTCGCGCGCCGCATCGGCACCGCCCGCCGCCGATGCGCCAGGCGCCCCGATCGCAGCGTCCATCGATGCGCTGATCCGCTCGCCGCGCTTCGCCGGCGCCAGTTGGGGCATCGAGGTGGTATCGCTGGACAGCGGGCAGACGCTCTACGCCCACGATGCCGACCGGCTGCTGCAGCCGGCCTCCACCGCCAAGCTGTTTACCGCCGCACTGACGCTCGATCGCCTCGGTGCCGACCAGCACACCGCGACTCGCCTGCTAGCGAAGGGAGCGATCCGCCGCGGCCGGCTCGACGGCACGCTGGTGCTCTACGGCATGGGCGATCCCACGCTGGGCACGTCGGCCAGCCCCGACTGGGCCGATCGGCTCGCCGCGCAATTGCCGGCGCACGGCATCCGTCGCGTGCATGGCGACCTGGTCGCCGACGACACGTATTTCGCCGGCCCGCCGATCGGCTCGGGCTGGGAAGTGGGCGATCTGCTCGGTGGTTTCGCCGCGCCCGCCGCCGCGCTGAGTGTGGACGAGAACAGTGGCTGGCTCACCCTCACACCGGCCGCGCAGGCCGGTCGCGCCGCCGACGTGGCGATGGATCCGCCGCTGGCGATTCCCGTCATCGACAGCCGCCTGATGACCGGTCCGGCGAGCAGCGCCAGCGACCTCAATCTCTACCGGGCACCGGGCAGCGACACGCTGTACGCCTTCGGCAGCCTGCCGGCCGGCAGCGCGCCGAGGCGATTGTGGCTGGCGATGGGCGACCCGGCCCGCGTCGCCGCCTGGCAATTGCGCGAAGCGCTCGCCCGCCACGGCGTCAGGCTCGACGGCCGGGTGCGCGTAGTGCGCTGGCCGCAGGACGACACCGCCGTCACCGCCGGCGCCACCCTGGTCGGCGAGATCGCCTCGCCGCCGCTGGGCGAGATCCTGCGCAGCGGCCTGAAGCGCTCGCAGAACCTCTATCTGCAGAACCTGCTGCTGATGGCCGGCGTGCAGGCGCAGACGCTGGCCATGCAGTCGGACGCGCCGCCCACCGGCTTCACCAGCACCGAAGCCTGGGGCCTGCGCGCCCTGCGCGAGCTGTTCGAGCGCATCGGCATTGCGCCCGCCGACGCGCGACTGGAAGAAGGCAGCGGCCTGTCGCGGCAGAACCTGGTGACCGCCTCGGCGATGGTGCGCCTGCTGCAGTACCTCGCGGTGCAGCCCTATGCGGCCAGCCTGCGCGACATGCTGCCGCTGGCCGGCGTGGACGGCTCGCTGGTCAGCCGCATGCGCGGCACCCCGGCCGCCGGCAACGTGCAGGCCAAGACCGGCTCGATGACCTACGTGCGCGCACTGGCCGGCTATGTCACCACTGCATCGGGCCAGCACCTGGCCTTCGCGATCCTGCTCAACAACTACGAGCCGGCCGCCGGCGATCCACCGGCCAGCCGCGAGCTCGACGCCATCGTCGAACGCCTGGCGAGCGACACCGCCCGGCCCTGAGCGGCGCGGTCAGCCGAGCTGTGCGGCGATCTCGCGGGCGATCTTCTCGGGTGTGTCGGTCGGCGCGTAGCGCTTCACCACCTGGCCCCGGGCATCGACCAGGAACTTGGTGAAGTTCCACTTGATCGCCTCGCTGCCGAGAATGCCCTTGCCCTCGTTCTTCAGCCACCGGTACAGCGGATGCGCGTCGGCGCCGTTCACCTCGACCTTGGCGAACATCGGGAAGCTCACCTCGTAGCGGGTGCTGCAGAAGTTGCGTATCTCGGCCTCGTCGCCGGGCTCCTGATGGCCGAACTGGTCGCAGGGAAAACCCAGCACCACCACGCCGCGATCGCTCATCTCGCGCCACAGTTTTTCCAGCCCGGCGTACTGCGGCGTGAATCCGCATCTGGAAGCCACGTTGACCACCAGCAGCGTCTTGCCGCGGAACTCGCCCAGCGAGCGCTCGTTGCCGTCGATGTCGCGGGCGGTGAAGTCGTAGATGTCGGTCATGTGCTGCCCCTCGTGTAGCCGGCGGGCCGCGGATGCAGCCGCCGGCATATGGTTATGAGAAATGGCCGTATGGCCGTCCGTTCGACGCCGGCTAGGGTGGGTGCCTGGCCACCGGTGCTGCATCCATGTCCCAGCTCATCTCCGCCCTCGCCGCCCTGGTCTCGCTGCTGCTGCTCGCCTGGCCGGCGCTGAAGCGCGCCGACCGCCAGGATACGCACGCCGGCGCAGCGCGGACTCAGCCACCGGCCTCGGCGGGAATCCCGAACACCTGCCGCAGATAGGCCACGTAGGCGGCGTCATCGCACATGTTCTTGCCGGGACTGTCGCTGAGCTTGGCCACCGGCTGGCCGTTGCAGCGGACCATCTTGATCACGATCTGCAGCGGCGTGGGGCCGACGTCGTTGGTGAGGTTGGTGCCCACGCCGAAGGCCAGCTGGCAGCGCCCCTGGAAGTGCGCGTAGAGCTTCATCACCTGCGGGATGTCCAGCCCGTCGCTGAACACCAGGATCTTGCTGCGCGGATCGACCCGGTTGGCGCGGTAGTGCGCCAGCACCCGCTCGCCCCAAGCGAACGGGTCGCCCGAGTCGTGGCGGGTGCCATCGAACAGCTTGCAGAAGTACATGTCGAAGTCGCGCAGGAAGGCGCTGAGGCCGTACATGTCGGACAGCGCGATGCCGAGGTCGCCGCGGTATTCGCGCGCCCACGCTTCCAGCGCGGCCACCTGCGAATCGCGCAGGCGCGGCCCCAGCGCCTGGTGCGCCTGCAGGTATTCGTGCGCCAGCGTGCCCAGCGGCGTCAGGCCGAGCTGCTTGGCCAGCGCCACGTTGCTGGTGCCCGCGAGCTGGGGACCCAGCCGGTCGCGCAGCGTGGTGACCACTTCCGCGTGCCAGGCGCGCGAGAACCGCCGGCGCGTGCCATAGTCGGCGATGCGGCAGGCGGCGTAGCCAGGCGTGTCGTGCAGCAGGGCGATCTTGGCGGCCAGGCGCTCGCGTCCCACCGACAGGTCGAGCTGCGGCCAGGTGTTGCGGAAGTACACCTCGTTGACGATCGCCAGCAGCGGCACCTCGAACAGGATCGTATGCAGCCACGGCCCGCGGATGCGGATCTCGATCTCGCCGTTGGCCTGGTCCGACGGCGCGATGTCCACGTACTTGGCGTTGAGCTGGAACAGCCCGAGGAAGTCGACGAAATCGCTCTTGATGTAGCGCCAGCCGCGCAGGTACTCCAGTTCGTCGGCGGTGAAGCGCAGCGTGCACAGCTGCTCCAGCTCGCCGCGGATCTCGTCGATGTACGGCACCAGGTCCACGCCCGGATTGCGGCACTTGAAGCGGTACTCCACCTCCGCCCCCGGGTACTGGTGCAGCACCACCTGCATCATCGAGAACTTGTACAGGTCGGTATCGAGCAGCGAACGGATGATCATCGGCGGATCCATGCGGGAAGCCCGGCAATTATCGGCGCGAATCGCGCCGCGCGCATAAAAAACCCCGGCAGCCAGGGGAGGGGCATGCCGGGGTTTGTCAGGTCGGCGATCCGGGGGAGGAAGAAGCCGACCCCTCAGTGGCCCGATGCTCTGGACCACTTCCTGTCGCCGTCACGGCGATACGACTCCTTTGTGTGGATCGCGCCGGGGAAGTTCAAGGTCCCCAACAGAAATATTCAGCTGCCGTAGGGTCGAGGCATCGTTTTCTTGCGAAACGTTCTTGCGCGACGCACGGCGGTTTGACGGAAAACCAACGAACGCCCGCGCTGCCGGCGTCACCGGACCGCAGCAGCCGGCGTATCCAGCGCTCGCAACGCCTGCTCGCGTGCAGCCGGCCGGCGTCGCGCCAGAGCCTGCACGCGGCGATAGAACAACACCCAGTTGCGGTCCGCCTGGCGGAACAGCGTGGCGAACGCCCCGGTCCAGCGGTCGTACAGCCCGAACGGCAGCAGCCGGGCGTTGTTGATCGGCGCGGCGACCCAGGCGTCGTAGCGGTGATCTCCGGGAAACGCGCGGTCGCGCCATGCGGCGTAGTCGCGACGGAAGGCGGCGATGTCCTCGCGCTTGCGGGCGGCGAGCGCCGCTTCGCCGCCGCCGCGCGCATAGTCGCTCCGCAGCCGCTCGCGCAGCGCCAGCACCTGCACGGTGAAGCCTGATTCCAGCGCCCGCTGGCGATCATCCGGGGGCGGCAACCCGCGCGACCGCCGCCATTGCCTCACCCCCTCGCGCTCCACGAAGGTGGCGAACGATTCGTTGAACGCCGTGTCGCCCTTCACGTAGACCCGCTGGTGGGCCAGCTCGTGGAAGATCGTGCCGACGAGCTCGTCGTCGTCCCAGCGCATCATCGAGCTGAGGATCGGGTCGGCGAACCAGCCGAGCGTGGAATAGGCCGGCACCGGTCCCACCCAGACATCCAGCCCCTGCTCACTCAGCTGCGCGGCATGCCGTTCGGCCAGCGCCTGGCGGAAGTAGCCGCGGTACGCCACGCAGCCGGCGAACGGAAAGCACTGCGGCACCGCCTCCACCGCGTAGCGCGGCGCGGCGAACACGTTCCACGCGACGTAGGGGCGGTCCAACGCCACGTAGCTGGTGTAGCTGCGGTTGTCCGGCAGGGCCAGCCGCGTGGAGGCGAACGCCCGCGCCTGCATGGCGAGCGTGAGGCGTCGGGCCAACTGCGGCGGGGTGCGCGGATCGGCGATGACCCGCGGCAACGATTCGCGCTCGCGCAGGATCTGCAGCTGGCCGTGCGCCAAGTGACCGTAATAGCGCACGCTGGCGCAGCTACTGGCCGCCATCGCCACCATGGCAACGGCAGTGAGGCGTCCGAGGCGCCGGACCGGTCGGCTGAACGGGAGAAATGCAGGCATCGGGAGACGTGCGGGAGGATCGCTCCGGAATGCCATCCTGCCTCAACGGTGGTCGTGCTGGCGATCACCGCGGCCGACGCGGTGGCCGTCGTTACCGGTGCTGCCGCCGGCGCGGTATTCGTCGCGGCGCGTATCACGTTCGGCACCCGCGCCTCCACCGTTCCATCCGCTGCGATCGTCGTGCGCGCCACCGCTCCACGAGCCTGCATGGCGACCGTCGCCGCGGTGGTCGCCATGGTCCCACTGGCGGCCGTCATGGTCGCGATGGCGATATCGATCGCGCGAGCCGCCGTACCACGTGGTGCCGACGCCGATGCTCACGCCGCCCGGGTACCCATAACCGCCGTAACCGTAATAGTCGGGGGAGTAGTAGCCCGGCGCGTAGTAACCGTCGTCGTAGACCGCGGTGCTGCGGCCGTAATAGGCGTCGCCGCCGTAGGCGCCGCCGCGTACGTAGCCATAGTCCGGAGAGACATAACAGCCGCCCAGCAGGGAGGAAGCGATGACCACCGCAACACCCAGCACGCATTTCTTCATGACACCGCTCCGGAGGCGAAAGGGCGCGACGTGCGACCGACGCTCACGCTAATCCCGGCCGATGAATGCGCCCTGATTCGCTCCGGAACCGGCTCATCCCTTGCCGCGCCTGCCCTGGTCGCCGCGCTGGTGCGCCACCGCGGCAGGCGCCGTGGCCGTCACGGGGGCGGGGGCGTGCATGCTTGGACCAGCGGCCGGATGGGCGGATGGATCGGCACCGGGCCAGCTCGGTCCCTGCCGATCGCGCTCGTGCTTGGCATCGAGCAGCGCCTGGATGTGCGCCACCGCTTCCTCCGGGCTGATGTGCCGGACCGGTGCCGCCTCGGTCGGCGTCGCGCGCGAAGCGCTAGCCGTCGCAGCAGGGTTGGCCTTCACTGCACTGCGTGCCGCCGCCGGAGCGGCCGGGGCACGGCTGCGTGCCGCCGCGGTGGCGCCGGGCTTGCGCACGGCGGCTTTGGGCGCCGTGGGCTTCTTTGCCGGTATCGTGCGGACCGCGGTCTTGCCGGCCGGCCTGGCCGGAGCCGCGACTTTCCTGGTGGCGGTCTTCCTGGTGGCGGTCTTCCTGGTGGCGCGCTTCGTGGCGGCGGGCTTTTTCGGCGCCGCCTTCTTGACCGCGGGCCGCTTGGCGGCGGCCTTCTTCACCACCTTCCTTGCGGCCGCCTTTTTCACGGCGACCTTTTTTGCCACCTTCCTGGCCGCCGCTTTCTTCACGGCCGCTTTCCTGGCGGGTGCTTTTTTGGCCGCGACTTTCTTTACGGCGGTCTTTTTCGCGGCGGCCTTCTTCGCGACCGGCTTCCTGACCGTCGCCTTCTTCGCTGCAGCCTTGCCCGCCGGCTTCTTCTTGCCGACGGTGGATTGCTTTGCCGCGGACTTCTTCGCGGCCGACTTGCGTGTCATTGCCATGCGTGTATCTCCTGCGGTGATCGGTGGACGGTGTGCGCGGCGGGCGTGGCTTGGTCGCAGCCGGCGGCGCCCGACGCTCACGTGCGGACGAGTATTGCGCCCGTGCCCGCGCATGTCATGGGCGACTGCCGCATGCCGTGGCGGGTCCGTCCACGGGCCGCAAGGTGGCATCGCTGCCTGGTCAGCCTGCGCCCGGATGCGACAGCGCATAGAGAAAATGTGGCAGCGTGCGCGGTTCGATCAGCAGCGTGAACGCCACGCCGTAGGCCGCGCCCCACAGGTGCGCGCTGTGGTTGACGTTGTCCTGGCCGCGCCTGTCCATGTAGATCGAATACGCCGTGTAGAGCAGGCCGTAGATGATCGCCGGCAGCGGTACCACGAACACGTAGATGCGCGACCATGGCGCCAGCAGCACGAAGGCGAACAGCACCGCCGACACCGCGCCGGAGGCCCCCAGGCTGCGGTACCGCGCGTTCGTGCGGTTCTTCAGGTAGGTCGGCAGGATCGAGACCACCAGCCCTCCCATGTAGAACAGCGCAAAGCCCAGCGTACCCAGGCGCGCCGCGTAGAACGGCTCCATCGCCCGACCGAAGAAGAACAGCGTGAGCATGTTGAACAGCAGGTGGCCGAAATCGGCGTGCACCAGGCCGTAGGTGACCAGCCGATAGTACTCGCGGCTGCGCTGGATGGCCGGCGGCCACAGCAGCAGGTCATCCATCAGCTTGCCGTTGTTGAGAGCCATGAACGAGACCACGCAGGTCACGGCGAGAATGATGAGGGTGATCGTCATGAGGTCCATCGGTAGTCGAGACTGCCGGCCATCTTGGCGGGCGGCACGTACGCTGTCGACCGTAATGCGGCCTCGGCGTTCGTCTCCGGTCGCATGGCGAGTTGATCGGGCCGGCGCGATCGCCCGGCTATCATGGCCGGCCCAAGGCGCCGGTCGCGCCGGATCGAGCCCGATGGACACCTTCCGCTACCTGCATCTGGACGTCTTCGCCGCCAGCCTCGGCGGCGGCAATCACCTGGGCGTGGTCACCGACGCCCACGGCTGGAGCGACGCGCAGATGCAGCGCTTCGCCCACTGGACCCACTTGGTGGAAACCACCTTCCTGCTGCCGCCCACCGGGCCGTCCGCCAGTTACCGCGTGCGCATGTTCACGCCGACGAAGGAGATCGCCTTCGCCGGCCATCCCAGCGTGGGCAGCGCGCACGCCGTGCTCACCTGCGGCATCGCCACGCCGCGCGACGGCCTGCTGTGGCAGGAATGCCGGGCCGGCGTGCTGCCGATCCGCGTCGAGGGCACGGACGACGATCGCCAGTTGCTGCTGCGTTCGCCGGCCGCCGCCGTGCTCGCCACCGGCATCGACGCGCACCCGCTGCTGCGCCCGGCCCTTGCTGGCGTGACGACGGGCGGACTGCCGCCCGCGCTGGTCGATGGCGGGCGCCGCTGGTGGGTGGTCGAGTGCGCCGATGAGGCCGCCCTGCGCGGCTGGACGCCGGATCATGCGGCGATCGGCGCACTGGGCCGCGCCAGCGACAGCATGGGCATCTGCGCGTTCGCCCGCAGCGCGTCGAACGACGGCTATCAGCTGGCGGTGCGCGCGCTGGCATCCGGCGCCGGCATCGTCGAAGACCCGGCCTCCGGCGCGGCCAACGGCCTGCTCGCCGCCAGGCTCGTCCAGGCCGAGCCGCACGGCCCGCTGGCGCGCGGCTACGCGGTGAGCCAGGGCCGCGAGATCGGCTACGACGCGCGCCTGCTCGTGCGCATCGACGCCGACCGCGCGGTGTGGGTGGGCGGGCGCACGCACACCATCGTCGACGGACGCCTGCGCTGGGCGCCCGACGCATGAGCGAGGCGTTCGCCAACCAGCTCGACCGCTGGCTCCACCGCGATGCAACGCGCAAGCCGCCGCCCGGGGCGGCCATGTAAAATGGCGGTTTTCCAAATTGCCGGAACGCGCCAATGTCCACCCACGCCCTCACCGCCCTGTCCCCGCTGGACGGCCGCTATGCCGGCAAGGTCGAATCGCTGCGCCCGATCTTCAGCGAATACGGCCTGATGCAGCGGCGCGTGCGGGTGGAGATCGAATGGCTGCTGGCGCTGGGCGCCGAGCCTGCGATCGCCGAGCTGCCCGCCTTTGCCCCGGCGCAGATCGCCACGCTCATGGCCATCGCCACCGACTTCAGCGTGGAGGACGGCCGCCGCATCAAGACGATCGAGGCCACCACCAACCACGACGTCAAGGCGGTGGAGTACTTCATCAAGGAGCGCATCGGCGCCGATCCGGCGCTGGCCCAGGCCAGGGAATTCGTGCACTTCGCCTGCACCAGCGAGGACATCAACAACCTGTCCTACGCGCTGATGCTGCGTGATGCCCGCAGCGATGTGCTGCTGCCGGCGTTCGACCGGATCATCGCCACCCTGCGCACGCTGGCGCACACCCACGCCGCGCTGCCCATGCTCTCGCGCACCCACGGCCAGACCGCCTCGCCCACCACGCTCGGCAAGGAGCTGGCCAACGTGGTCGCCCGCCTGCAGCGCCAGCGCAGGCAGCTGGCCGCGGTGGAGATCAGCGGCAAGATCAACGGCGCCGTGGGCAACTACAACGCCCACGCCATCACCTACCCCGAGCTGGACTGGCGCGCGTTCTCGCAGCGCTTCGTCGAGAGCCTGGGCCTGGGCTGCAACGCCTACACCACGCAGATCGAGCCGCACGACGGCGTCGCCGAGTACTGCGACGCGGTGCGTCGCGCCAACACCGTGCTGGTGGACCTGTCCCGCGACATCTGGGGCTACATCTCGCTGGGCTACTTCAAGCAGGCGCTGAAGGCGGGCGAAGTGGGCTCCTCGACCATGCCGCACAAGGTCAACCCGATCGACTTCGAGAATGCCGAGGGCAACTTCGGCCTGGCCAACGCGCTGCTCGGCCATTTCGCGGAGAAATTGCCGATCAGCCGCTGGCAGCGCGACCTCACCGACTCCACCGTGCTGCGCGCGCTGGGCACCGCCTTCGGCCACACGCTGGTGGCGCTGGAATCGCTGGCCAAGGGCCTGGACAAGCTGCAGGTAAACCCCGACCGCCTCGCCGCCGACCTGGACGCCAGCTGGGAAGTGCTCGCCGAAGCCGTGCAGACCGTGATGCGCCGCTATGGCCTGCCCGAGCCGTACGAACAGCTCAAGGCGCTGACCCGCGGCCAGGGCATCACCCGGGACTCGATGCGCAGCTTCATCGCCGGCCTCGATTTGCCGGCAGAGGCCAAGCAGCGGCTGCTGGACCTGACTCCGGGTGGGTATGTCGGTCTGGCGGAAGAGTTGGCCAAGGACATCTGACGTCTTTCAGCACCTGATTGACGCGAAAAGCCCCGGACCGAGATCCGGGGGTGCTTGCGCTATTTGGAATGGCACGCGCAGGCACGATGGTGGGCGATCGAGCAGGGGTCAAGCACGTTCATCGCCGCTGCGTCCCAAGATCGCTCCAGGTCGCCAGCAGCGCGTTGCCAGTCCTCAAGCAGTTGACACTCCTCCGGCCCAGCGTCGCCTTCGCCGAGCGCAGCACGCAAGGCCAGGATCTCTGCAGCGACCGCCCGGATGGCGACGACCAAGGTCCGATGACTGCTGTTCCGCCTACTTGCTCGCGTCGTTGCCCGCCTTGCGCCAAGAGACGTCCGCGTGCAATCACGTCCGCGGTGCCATCCACTGACCGCGCCTCGCTTGCCTGACCCCACCGCCCGTCGCATGCTGCACGGATGAAAACGGCCACTCCCACCACTGCGGAACTCGCGATCCTCCAGGTGCTCTGGCGCAAGGGGCCATCGACGGTACGCGAGGTCCACGAAGCGGTGTACGCGAATACCGCTATCGGTTACACCAGCGCGTTGAAGATCATGCAGAACATGCTGGCCAAGGGCCTGGTCAGCCGCAGTGAGGATGCGCGTCAACATGTCTACGCGGCGGCCGTATCGGAGCGGCCCACCCTCAACCGGCTGGTGCGCGGATGGATGGACAGCGCGTTTGCCGGATCTTCCCTGGCGCTGGCCATGCAGGCGCTCGACGCTCGCCCAGTGGCACCGGAGGAACTGGCCCGGCTCAAGGCGATGATCGAGAAGCTCGAGGGCGACGCGTGAACCTGTTTACCGCCGCCTATCTCGCCCGGCTGGAGGTGTGGGGCCTGGTGGCCGCGGGTATGCAGGGAGCCTTGGTGATGTCGTCCTGGCTCGGCTGGGAGCGCGCTGCCCGATGTGTCGGACCAGTGGTGCGCCACCGTCTGGCCTGCCTGCACTTTGCTGCGCTCGCGTTGTCGCCGGTGCTCACCGTGGCGGTGCTGCACTGGACGGTGAGCGGCATGGGCGTCGCTCCGCCGCAGGCGTCTCCGATCGAGGAACTGCCCCGCCAGATGGCCGGCTATCGGGCCCTGCTCGCCTTCGCACTGCCGCTGGCCGGGCTGTGGATCCTCGGCGTCGCGGTGATGTCGCTGCGACTGGCGTGGGATGCCTTGTATCTGACACGCCTCCATCGCCATCCGGCGCCGGCCAGCCTGCTGCAGATCGTGCGTACCCTGGCGATCGAGCGGATGGGCGTGGCGGTGCCGCAGGTGCGAATGGCGGACGTCGCCTCGCCGCTGGTAGCCGGCGCGTGGCGCCCCCTCCTCGTCGTTCCCACCGGATTGATGCATCTTCCCCGGGCGGAACACGAAGCGCTGCTGCTGCACGAGTTGGCCCATGTGCAGCGCCACGATTGCCGCTGGAACCTCCTGCAGCGCATCGTGCTGGCGGGATTCTGGTTCCACCCTGCCGCCTGGATGCTCTACCGCCGGCTGATGCGCGAGCGCGAGATGCGCTGCGATGCGCTCGCCGTCCGCCACGGCGCTTCGCCGCTGAAGCTTGCGCGCGGGCTGGTGCGTCTCGCGGAACACCGCGCGCCGTCCGCGCTGGCGATGGCGGCCGCAGGTGGCGGCGACTTCGTGGCGCGCATCCATCGCCTGCTCGGCGTCGATGCGGCGCCGACGACATCCACGGCAGGAGCCCGCTTGGCGGCATTGACGCTGTCGACCTTGTGCCTGCTGGCGCTGGCCGCAGGACGCCTCGGCAGGGTCGACACCGCGATGGCCGACCTGTACCACGCGAGCTCCTTCGGACCGACCGTATGGGTCCGGGCGCACGACCCTGCCGGCAGGTTCGCGCTGCGCATCAAGCGCGGCCAGGTCCTCGCTGCCACCGTGGAAGAGTTGCCGCTTTCGCGCGACCGCATCCGTCAGCAGGGAAGCCGCGTCACCTTGCTGGACGCGGCGCGCCAGCCGATCTTGGCACTGACGGTGACGCCGCAGGACCACATCGAATGGGACGCCCGTCCGTAGCGATTTCGATACCGGATTGACTTGCTACGACACTCATCGTAGAAACTACGATACCCATCGTAAAGGAATGATCATGGCCTCCGGTTTCGCTTCGCAGTTCCGTCGACGGGCGCTCGCCCTCGGCCTCATGATTTTCGCGGTGACGCCGGCCTTTGGCCACGTCGATCCCGCCGGCGCGCTCAAGGTATTCCAGGAAGCCAGGGCGATTTGCGCGCGTGACGCGGGGGCTTTGTGGGGCCGCGACCTGTGCGGCCCGATGCTGCTGGTCGACCCGGCCGATCGCAGTGCCATCGCCAACCGGGCCGATGGCGACGGCGCGTTCAAGCCATCGGGGGGCGTGTTCACCGGTACGCTGCCGATGACGGTAATACTGGCGAACACCGCGATCGAGTGGTCCGGCATCCGCTGGAGCGAGATCCTGTGGCCGCTGCCCGATGACGCGGACCAGCGGCGCGTGATGCTCGCGCATGAGATGTTCCACCGCATCCAGCCGTCGCTGAAGATGGTTCTGCGGGAAGGCGACAACCGGCACCTGGACACCTTGCAGGGCCGCTACCTGATGCAGCTGGAATGGCGCGCGCTGGCCGCGGCCTTGCGCGCTCCGAGCGCGGCTGCGCGCAAGACCGCGGTCGGCGATGCCCTGCTGTTCCGTCGCGAGCGCTACCGCTTGTTCCCGACGGCCGCGATCAACGAGAACGAGCTGGAGTCGAACGAAGGTATCGCCGAGTACACCGGCGTGCGACTCGGCCTGGCAACGCCGCAGGCGCGTATCCGCTATGCCCTGCATGACCTGACGGCCTTCGTGCAGGCGCCCACCTTCGTTCGCTCGTTCGCGTATGCCACCGGCCCGGCCTACGGGCTGCTGCTGGACCAGCTTGCCCCCGGTTGGCGCGACCAGCTCGGTGCCGGCCAGCGGCTGGACCGGTTGCTGGGTAACGCCGAGCACCTGCCGGCACCCGCGTTCGCCACGCTCGAGGCACGGGAGGCCATCTACGACGATGGAACACTGCACGCCCGCGAACTGAAGCGCGACGAAGCGCGCCGCGCCCACCTCGCCGAGCTGAAGGCGCGACTGGTCGACGGTCCGGTGCTGGTCCTGCCGCTTGATCGCAGCAGCTTCCAGTTCAATCCGCAGACCCTGGTGCCGCTGGGTGACTTCGGCACCGTCTACCCGACCCTGCGTCTGGACGACGATTGGGGCGTGCTGGAGGTGGACGCCGATGCACGGGTCGATCAGCAGACGAAGATCGCCACGGTGTCAGCCGCAGGCATGGACGCGTCCGCGCTTCACGGCCACGGCTGGAAACTCGTGCTGAAGCCGGGCTGGGCTGTTACCGCCGGAACGCGCAAGGGCGACTGGGTAGTGATTCGACAGCCGTAGCGAAGGGGTTGGCGCGTCACCCGGAGCCGGTCGCGATCCCGGCCGGCAGCCGGTCCAGGCAGCCGTTCTAGTGTTGCGACAATGAAATTCAGCAACATCCGGAGCCGTAGGAGCGCACCCTGTGCGCGAATGCTCTTCGTCACGTCGCCAAGAGCATTCGCGCACAGGGTGCGCTCCTACATGTTTCGATAGTTCAGTGTCGCCACACTAGAGCAGGAAGATCGTCGCCAGACCGAGAAAGATGAAGAAGCCGCCGCTGTCGGTCATCGCGGTGATCAGCACGCTGGAACCGAGTGCCGGGTCGCGCCCGAACCGGGTCATCAGCATCGGGATGGCCACGCCGGCGAACGCGGCCAGCAGCAGGTTGAGCGTCATCGCCGCGGTCATCACCAGGCCGAGCGCGATATTGTCGTACAACGCATACGCCACCACGCCGATCACGCCGCCCCAGAGCAGGCCGTTGACCAGCGACACCGCCAGCTCCTTGCGCCACAGCCGGCGCACGCTGTCAGCATTGATCTGGTTGAGCGCCATGGCACGCACGATCATCGTGATGGTCTGGTTGCCGGAGTTGCCGCCGATGCCGGCGACGATCGGCATCAGCGTGGCCAGCGCCACCAGCCGCTGGATCGAGCCCTCGAACAGGCCGATCACCCGCGAGGCGATGAACGCGGTGACCAGGTTGACCGCCAGCCACGACCAGCGGTTGCGCAGGCTGGCCCACACCGAGGCGAAGATGTCCTCCTCCTCGCGCAGGCCGCCGCGGCTGAGCACCTCGCTCTCGCCCTCCTCGCGGATCACGTCGACCATCGCGTCCACGGTGAGCCGGCCGATCAGGTGCCCGCCCTCGTCCACCACCGGCGCGGACACCAGGTCGTAGCGCTCGAAGGCCTGGGCCACGTCGTAGGCGTCGTCGTGCGGGTGGAAGGTGTTGACGTCCGGCGCCATCACCTCGCCGACCATGCGGTCGGGTGGGTTGACCAGCAGCCGGTGCAGCGGCAGCACGCCGGTAAGCAGGTTGTCCTGGTTCACCACGAACAGCTTGTCGGTCTGCGCGGGCAGCTCGTCGAACCGGCGCAGGTAGCGCAGCACGGTCTCCAGGCTCACATCCTCGCGGATGGTCACCATCTCGAAGTCCATCAGCGCGCCGACCTGGTCGTCCTCGTAGGACAGTGCCGACTGCACCCGCTCGCGCTGCTGCGCGTCGAGGCTGGCCATCAGCTCGGGCAGCACCTCGGTGGGCAGGTCTTCGACCAGGTCGGCCAGCTCGTCCGCGTCCAGCGGTCCGACCGCCGCCATGATCTCGCCCTGGTCCATGTCGGCAATCAGTGATTCGCGCACCGCGTCGGACACTTCCAGCAGGATCTCGCCGTCGCGGTCGGCGCGTACGCGCTGCCATACCGCCAGGCGGTCGGCCAGCGGCAGCGACTCGAGGATGAAGGCGATGTCGGCCGGATGCAGCGGGTCGAGCTGCTGCTGCAGCACGTCGGCGCTGTCGCGCAGGGCTTCGGCGATCGGCGCGCGATCGACCGGGCTGGCGCCGGCGTCGCGCAGTTCGTCCAGTTCGTCGCGCATGCGCGACTGCTGCCGCAGCAGTTCGACGATGGCTTCCAGTTGCTCCTGCAGCCGGTTGCCGGAACCGCGGGCCTCGACCTCGCTCACGCGCGCTCCAGCAGCACGCAGGCCTGCGCCGCGATGCCTTCGCCGCGCCCGGTGAAGCCGAGTTTCTCGGTGGTGGTGGCCTTGATGCTGATCTGTGCGAGCTCGCAGCCCAGGTCCGTCGCCAGGTTCTGGCGCATCGCAGACGCATGCGGGCCGACCTTGGGCGCCTCGCCGATCACCGTCACATCCGCATTGCCCAGGCGATAGCCCTGCTGCACCATCAGCGCCGCGGCGTGGCGCAGGAACCGGCGGCTGTCGGCGCCGCGCCAGCGCGGGTCCGACGGCGGAAAGTGCTGGCCGATGTCGCCCAGCGCCAGCGCGCCGAAGATCGCATCGCACAGCGCGTGGATCACCACGTCGCCGTCGGAGTGGGCAAGCAGCCCGCGCCCGTGCGGCACGCGCACGCCACCGAGCGTGACGAAGTCGCCGTCACCGAAGGCATGCACGTCGAAACCCTGACCGATCCTCACCGTTTTCCCCACCCTTTTCCCCACCCTTTCATGGCGCCGTCCGCGCCAGCAGAAACTCCGCCAGCGCGAAGTCCGCCGCCGTGGTGACCTTGATGTTGTCCTCCGCACCCTCGACCAGCAATGGTGCATGGCCGGCCAGCTCCATCGCCATCGCCTCGTCGCTTACCCTCACGCGGTCGCGGGCAGCCTGGCGCAGTGCCGCCGACAATGCACCACGGCGGAACATCTGCGGCGTGAAGGCGCGCCAGCGCAGCTCGCGCGGTTCGGTAAGCTCGCTGCGTCCGGCCGCATCGGCGCGCTTGAGCGTGTCACGCAGCGGCGCGCCGAGCAGGCCGCCATCCGCACCGCCGGCGCGATCGAGCAGGCGGGTGATGTCGTCCAGCCGCACGCAGGGTCTGGCCGCGTCGTGCACCAGCACGAACTCGTCGGGCGCCACCGTGTCCGGCAACGCGTCCAGCCCGGCCAGCACGGAATCGCAGCGCTCCGCGCCGCCGACGGTGGTGCGCACCGGCTTGCCGTGCAGCGCCGACACCCCGCTCCACAGCGCGTCGCCGGCGGACAGCACCACCATCAATCCGGCGATGTGCGGATGCCGGGCCAGCCGGTCGAGCGTGTGCTCGATCAGCGGCCGTCCGGCCAGCGTCAGGTACTGCTTGGGCCGATCGCCGCCGACGCGCGTGCCGCGCCCGGCCGCGGGAACCACGCACCACAGCGGCGCCCGGCTCATGGCTGCGCGGCGTCGGGAGCGGTGGCCGGCGCGGCCGGCGCCGTCGCGGCGCCGGGCTTCTCGACCACCTGGTAGAAGGTCTCGCCCGGCTTGATCAGGCCGAGCTCGGCACGCGCGCGCGCTTCCACTGCCTGTTCGCCGCTCTTGAGGTCGGACACATCGGCGGCCAGCGCCTGGTTGCGCTGCTGCAGGCGCTGGTTCTCGTCCGCCTGCTTTTTCACCGCGGCGCGCAGGGCGTCGACTTCGCGCATGCCGCCCGTGTCACTCCACAGCTTGACCTGCAGGGCGATCAGCAGTGCCAGCAGGATCAGCGCGACCCAGCGCAGCATGGCGGCCGCGTTCCCCTTCAGCCAGGCAGGCGCGCGAGGTTGGGGAACGCGTCGCGCCCGGCGTAGCGCGCCTCGGCACCCCGTTGTTCCTCGATGCGCAGCAGCTGGTTGTACTTGGCCACACGGTCGCTGCGGCACAGCGAGCCGGTCTTGATCTGGGTGGCCGTGGTGGCCACCGCGATGTCGGCGATGGTGGTGTCCTCGGTCTCGCCCGAGCGATGCGAGATCACCGCCGAGTACTTCGCCGCGTCGGCCATGGCGATCGCTTCGAGCGTTTCGGACAGCGTGCCGATCTGGTTCACCTTGATCAGGATCGAGTTGGCGATCTTCTTCTCGATGCCTTCGCGGAAGATGCTCGGGTTGGTCACGAACAGGTCGTCGCCGACCACCTGCACGCGGTCGCCGATGGCGTCGGTGAGCAGCTTCCATCCGGCCCAGTCGCCCTCGGCCATGCCGTCCTCGATGGTGACGATGGGGTACTGCTTCGCCCAGCCGGCCAGCAGGTCGACGAACTGCTCGGAGGTGTACTGCTTCCCTTCGCCGGCGAGGTCGTACTTGCCGTCCTTGTAGAACTCCGAGCTGGCGGCATCGAGGCCCAGCAGGATCTCGCCGCCGACCTGGTAGCCGGTCCTGCTGATCGCCTCGAGGATGGTGTCCAGCGCCTCGATGTTGGAGCGCAGGTTCGGCGCAAAGCCGCCCTCGTCGCCCACCGAGGTGCTCAGGCCGCGCCCCTTGAGCACGCTCTTCAGCGCGTGGAAGATTTCCGCGCCCGCGCGCAGCGCCTCGGCGAAGGTCGGCATGCCCACCGGCAGCACCATGAACTCCTGCACGTCGATGTTGTTGTCCGCGTGCTCGCCGCCGTTGATGATGTTCATCATCGGCACCGGCAGCATGCCGGGCCTGCCGGTGGTGCCGTTGATTTCCGCCAGGTAGCGCCACAGCGGCAGCTGGCGCTGCGCGGCGACGGCGTGCGCGGCGGCCATGGACACGCCCAGCAGCGCGTTGGCGCCGAGCTTGCCCTTGTTCGGCGTGCCATCGAGGTTGACCAGCTTGGCGTCGAGTCCGCCCTGGTTGGCCGCGTCGAAACCCTTCAGCGCGCTGGCGATGGCGCCGTTGACGTGGCCGACGGCAGTCTTCACGCCCTTGCCGCCATAGCGCGATTTGTCGCCGTCGCGCAGCTCCACCGCCTCGCGGGTACCGGTCGACGCACCGCTCGGCACCGCCGCGCGACCAAAGCCGCCGCCGGCCAGGGTGACTTCGGCTTCCAGCGTGGGATTGCCGCGGGAGTCGAGGATTTCGCGTGCATGGATGCGGGTGATCTCGGTAGTCATGTCAGTCCAGTGCGTGGGTAGTGTTCAATGAATTCGTGCTGCCGGTTCGCCGCAGGAGCGCACCCTGTGCGCGATGCTCTTGCATGCATTGGGCGAAAGGCAATCGCGCACAGGGTGCGCTCCTACGGGTGTTGTTCCAGGAAACCGTGCCGCTTGGTCACTGCATCGAGTTCGATCAGCGTCTCCAGCAGCGCCTCCATCCTGCCCAGCGGCCAGGCGTTGGGGCCGTCGCTGAGCGCCTTCTCCGGATTCGGGTGCGTCTCGGCGAACAGGCCGGCCACGCCCACCGCCACGGCGGCGCGCGCCAGCACCGGCACGAATTCGCGCTGGCCTCCGGAGGTGGCGCCCTGCCCGCCCGGCAACTGCACCGAATGGGTGGCGTCGAACACCACCGGGCAGCCGGTATCGCGCATCACGCTGAGCGAGCGCATGTCCGATACAAGATTGTTGTAGCCGAAGCTGGCGCCGCGCTCGCACACCATGATGTCGTCGTTGCCGACGGCCCTGGCCTTGGCCACCACGTGCTTCATGTCCCATGGGGCGAGGAACTGGCCCTTCTTGATGTTCACCGGCTTGCCGGCGCGCGCCACCTTCTGGATGAAGTCGGTCTGGCGGCACAAAAACGCGGGGGTCTGCAGCACGTCGACCACCGCGGCCACCTCGTCCATCGGGGTGTACTCGTGCACGTCGGTGAGCACCGGCAGGCCGAGCTGGCGCTTCACTTCGCCGAGCACGCGCAGGCCCTCCTCCATGCCCGGGCCGCGGAAGCTGGAGCCGGAGGAACGGTTGGCTTTGTCGAAGCTCGACTTGAAGATGAAGTGGATGCCCAGTCGCGCGGTGATTTCCTTCAGCGTGCCGGCGGTATCGATCTGCAGCTGCTCGGACTCCACCACGCAGGGTCCGGCGATCAGGAACAGCGGCCGGTCCAGCCCAACCTCGAAGTTGCAGAGCTTCATGATGGCTTGCCCTCTCGGTAGGAGCGCACCCTGTGCGCGAATTGCTCCTGGCCAGAGATTGCGAAGGTCTTCCGCGAGGCCCGTTCGCGCACAGGGTGCGCTCCTACCGGGATGGGATGGCCTGCGAGCACCGGGTTCATGCCGACACCTGCGCATCCGCCAGGCGCTCGCCGTCGCGCACCACCTTGTACTCGCGCGCCGCATGCACGAAGCCGATGAACAGCGGATGGCCGTCGCGCGGCGTGGAGGTGAACTCCGGATGCGCCTGGCAGCCCAGGAACCACGGATGCTTCTGCGCCGGCAGCTCGACGATCTCCACCAGCAGGTCGTCCATCGACTTGCCCGAGATCACCAGCCCGAGGTCCTCGAACGACTGGCGGTAGCGGTTGTTGAACTCGTAGCGGTGGCGATGACGCTCGCGCACCACGTCCTGACCGTACATCTCGCGCGCCAGCGTGCCGGCCTTGAGGCGGCATTCCTGCGCGCCCAGGCGCATGGTGCCGCCCAGGTCCGAGCGTTCGCTGCGCTGCTCGACTTCGCCGGTGGCAGTCGTCCATTCGGTGATCAGCGCGATCACCGGGTTGGCGGTGTGGCGGTCGTTCTCGCTGGAGTCGGCGTCGGCGAGGCCGGCCACGTGGCGGGCAAAATCCACCACCGCCGCATGCATGCCGTAGCAGATGCCGAAATACGGCACGCCGTGCTCGCGGGCGTACTTCGCCGCCAGCACCTTGCCCTCGAAGCCGCGCTTGCCGAAGCCGCCGGGCACCAGGATGCCATCCGCGTGGCCGAGCACCTTGGCGGCGCCTTCGGCCTCGATCTGCTCGGAGTCGATCCACTCCAGGTTCACCCGCGTCTGCTGCTTGATGCCGCCGTGGCGCAGCGCCTCGCCCAGCGACTTGTAGGCGTCCTTGTGCTCGACGTACTTGCCGCAGATGGCGACGGTGATCTCGTCCTTCGGATGCACCACGGCATCCACCGTGCGCTGCCAGCCGCCGAGATCGGCCGGCTTGGCGTCCAGGCCGAGCTTCTTCACCACGATGTCGTCCAGGCCCTGGCTGTGCAGCCACAGCGGGGTCTTGTAGATCACGTCCACGTCCACCGCGCTGATCACGGCGTTCTCGGACACGTTGGTGAACAGGGCGATCTTGCGGCGCTCACCATCCGGCAGCGGCTCCTCGCAGCGGCACAGCAGGATGTCGGGCTGGATGCCGATGGAACGCAATTCCTTCACCGAGTGCTGGGTCGGCTTGGTCTTGATCTCGCCGGCGGCCTTGATGAAGGGCACCAGGGTGAGATGCATGAACAGGCACTTCTCCGGACCGTGCTCGATGCGCAGCTGGCGGATCGCCTCCAGGAACGGCAGCGACTCGATATCGCCCACGGTGCCGCCGATCTCCACCAGCGCCACGTCGAAGCCGCGGGTGGCCTCGTGGATGCAGTGCTTGATCTCGTCGGTGATGTGCGGGATCACCTGCACGGTGGCGCCGAGATAGTCGCCGCGGCGCTCCTTGCGGATCACGCTCTCGTAGATCTTGCCGGTGGTGATCGAGTTCTTGCCGGTCAGGCGGGTGTGGACGAACCGCTCGTAGTGGCCGAGGTCGAGGTCGGTCTCGGCACCGTCGTCGGTGACGTAGACCTCGCCGTGCTGGAAGGGACTCATGGTGCCCGGATCCACATTGATATAGGGATCGAGCTTCATCATGGTGACGGAGAGACCACGCGCTTCCAGGATGGAAGCCAGCGACGCCGCGGCGATGCCCTTGCCAAGCGAGGACACCACACCGCCGGTGACGAAAATCAGGGGGGTCATGGGATGCAGCCGTGCTGGAAATTAGGCATTTTAGCGGCAGACGGGCCCGATCGCGAGACGTCAGGGGCAAATTCCCCGAAAGCGGTTCATGTCCGACGCGATCGGCAGCGTTCCGGTGGGGCGCGCTGATAGCATGAAGGGATGACCCACCCCATTCCTTCCCGCCTCGCCGCCCTGCGCCAGGTCATGGCTGCCCGCAACGTGGCGGCATGCCTGATACCGACCGCCGACCCGCACCTGTCCGAATACCTGCCCGGCCACTGGGCCGCGCGTGAATGGCTGTCCGGCTTCACCGGTTCGGCCGGGACGCTGCTGGTTACCGCCGAGCACGCCGGCCTGTGGACCGACTCGCGCTACTTCGCCCAGGGCGAGCAGCAGCTGGCGGGCAGCGGCATCGCCCTGATGAAGCAAAAGGTGGCGCATGCGCCGGAACACCTGCTCTGGCTGCAGCAGCACCTGCACGCCGGCGACGCGGTGGCCATCGCCGGCGACAGCCTGAGCGTCGCCTCGCGGCAGCAGATCGCCCGCCTGCTCGGCGAGGTGGGCGCCACCCTGCGTACCGACCTGGATCTGCCGGCCGCGATCTGGACCGACCGCCCGGCGCTGCCGTGCGCGCCGGTGGTCGAGCACGCGCTGAGCTGGGCGCACACGCCGCGGGCGGACAAGCTGGCGCGGGTGCGCACCGTCATGCGCAAGCTCGGCGCCACGCACCACCTGGTATCCAGCCTGGACGACATCGCCTGGCTGACCAACCTGCGCGGCAGCGACGTGGAATGCAACCCGGTGTTTCTCGCCCACCTGCTGGTCGAGGCCGAAGGCAGGGCCACGCTGTTCGCCGAACGCGGCAAGCTCGGCGACACCCTGGTGGCGGCGCTCGCAGCCGACGGCATCCACCTGGCCGACTACGCCGCGGTGACCGACGCGCTGGCCGAACTGGGCGCCGACGACGTACTGCTGCTGGACCCGGGCAAGGTGGTCTGCGCGGTGGCTGATGCGGTGCCGGCGACGGTCAGACGGATCGAGGCGGCCAACCCGTCCACCGCGATGAAGGCGCGCAAGAGCGCGGCCGAACTGGATCACATCCGCGAGACGATGCGCCGCGACGGCGCCGCGCTGGTACGCGCCTTCCGCCGCCTGGAGGATCGCCTCGCCGCCGGCATGACGCAGACCGAGCTGGACGTCGATGCCCTGCTGCGCGAGGAACGCTCGGCGCAGCCGGACTTCATCGGCGAGAGCTTCGCCACCATCGCCGGCTACCAGGCCAACGGCGCCCTGCCGCACTACCGCGCCACGCCCGAGCACCACAGCGCGCTGGTCCGCAAGGGCCTGCTGCTGGTGGATTCCGGCGGCCAGTATCTCGGCGGCACCACCGACATCACCCGCGTACTCGCATTGGGCGAGACCACCGCCGAGCAGCGTCGCGATGCCACGCTGGTGATGAAGGGCCTGATCGCGCTCTCGCGCGCCCGTTTCCCCAAGGGCGCCAGCGGCCCGCAGCTCGACGCGCTGGCCCGCGCGCCGCTGTGGGCCGTGGGCATGGACTACGGCCACGGCACCGGCCATGGCGTCGGTTACTTCCTCAACGTGCACGAGGGGCCGCAGGGCATTCGCCCGCCGGTCAGCGGCGGCGCGCTGGTCGCGCTGGAGCCGGGCATGGTCACCTCGATCGAGCCGGGCCTGTACAAACCCGGCCGCCACGGCATCCGCCACGAGAACCTGGCCGTGGTGGTGGAGGCCGAGCAGACCGAGTTCGGCGACTACTACGCCTTCGAGACGCTCACGCTGTGCCCGTTCGACCGCCGCGCGCTGGAGCCGCACCTGCTCAATCCCGAGGAACGCGCCTGGCTGGACGACTACCACGCCGGCGTGCGTGCCGCGCTCAGCCCGCTGCTGGAAGATGCCGACCTGGCCTGGCTCGAACGCCACTGCGCGCCCATGTAGGAGCGCACCCTGTGCGCGAAGGCTCTTGCTCCTGATCGACATCAAAGCCAAGAGCATTCGCGCACAAGGTGCGCTCCAGGGGTTGCGCCTCGACCATCCTCGCTCGCCTTGACCATCACGCCGCTCTCTCGCCATGCTGCGGCGCTCAGCATCACGACAGACATCCATGAGCAGTCGCTACAACGCCGCCGATATCGAAGTCCTTTCCGGCCTGGATCCGGTCAAGCGCCGTCCCGGCATGTACACCGACACCTCGCGCCCGAACCACCTGGTACAGGAGGTGATCGACAACTCGGTGGACGAGGCGCTGGCCGGCCACGCGAAGAACATCGAGGTGGTGCTGCACGCCGACGGCTCGGTGGAAGTGAGCGACGACGGTCGCGGCATGCCGGTGGACATCCACCCGGAGGAGGGCGTGCCGGGCGTCGAGCTGATCCTCACCCGCCTCCACGCGGGCGGCAAGTTCAACGGCAAGAACTACAACTTCTCCGGCGGCCTGCACGGCGTGGGCGTGTCGGTGGTCAATGCGCTGTCGCAGCGGGTGGAAGTGACCATCCGCCGCGACGGCAACGAATACCGCATGGCGTTCGAGCACGGCGACCGCGTCAGCGAGCTGGACGTCATCGGCACGGTGCCCAGGAAGAAGACCGGCACCACCGTGCGCTTCTGGGCCGACCCGAAGTACTTCGACTCGCCGAAAATCTCCATCCCCAGGCTCAAGCACCTGCTGCGCGCCAAGGCGGTGCTGTGCGCCGGCCTCAACGTGAAGCTCACCGACGAGGTCAGCGGCGAGACCGTCGAATGGCATTACGAGGACGGCCTGCGCGACTACCTGCGCGGCGAGCTGGACGGCGCCGAGTCGCTGCCCGCCGAGCTGTTCGTGCACCACGTGGCGCGCGACACCGAAGGGCTGGACGTCGCCCTCGCCTGGCTGCCCGAGGGCGAGCTGGTGCAGGAGAGCTACGTCAACCTGATTCCCACCGTGCAGGGCGGCACCCACGTCAACGGTCTGCGCACCGGCCTGACCAACGCGATCCGCGAGTTCTGCGACATCCGCAGCCTGCTGCCGCGCGGCGTGAAGCTGGCGCCCGAAGACGTGTGGGAGCGCCTCGCCTTCGTGCTCAGCGCCAAGCTGCTCGATCCGCAGTTCGCCGGCCAGACCAAGGAGCGGCTGTCCTCGCGCCAGGCCGCCGCGCTGGTGGAGAACGTGATCCATGACGCCTTCAGCCTGTGGCTGAACCAGCATGTGGATCTGGGCGAGAGGATCGCCCAGCTCGCCATCGAGCGTGCCAGCGCGCGGCTGAAGGCGGCCAAGCAGGTGGTGCGCAAGAAGATCACCCAGGGCCCCGCCCTGCCCGGCAAGCTGGCCGACTGCACCGCCACCGACCTCACCCGCACCGAGCTGTTCCTGGTCGAAGGCGACTCGGCCGGCGGTTCGGCCAAGCAGGCGCGCGACAAGGAGTTCCAGGCGATCCTTCCGCTGCGCGGCAAGATCCTCAATACCTGGGAAGTGGAGTCCACTTCGGTGCTGGCGTCCGAGGAAGTGCACAACCTGGCCGTGGCGATCGGCTGCGATCCGGGCAGGGACGATCTCTCCGGCCTGCGCTACGGCAAGGTGATCATCCTGGCCGACGCCGACTCCGACGGCCTGCACATCGCGACCCTGCTGTCGGCGCTGTTCCTCAAGCACTTCCCGTCACTGGTGCGCGAAGGTCACGTGTTCGTGGCGATGCCGCCGCTGTTCCGCGTCGATGTGGGCAAGCAGGTGTTCTATTGCCTGGACGAGGGCGAGAAGCAGGCGATGCTGGATCGCATCGAGCGCGAGAAGATGAAGGGTGCCGTAAGCACCACCCGCTTCAAGGGTCTGGGCGAGATGAACCCGGCGCAGCTGCGCGAGTCGACCATCCATCCAGATACCCGTCGGCTGGTGCAGCTCACGGTCGACGACAACGAAGGCACCGCCAAACTGATGGACATGCTGCTGGCCAAGAAGCGCGCCGGCGATCGCAAATCCTGGCTGGAGGAAAAGGGCGACCTCGCCACGCTCGAAGTGTGACGCCTTGACTCCTTCTCCCCTCCGGGGAGATGGCTGGGGTGAGGGGCCAGTCTTACGATCCGGTCTTACGATAAGGTGTGACCAAGGCGAACACGCTCCGCATGGAAAACCCACGCGAGCACCCGCCCCTCACCTCGGCCCTCTCCCCAAAGGAGAGAGGAAAAACGTCAAAGGCATCATGCGTATGGCCCTGACCCCGCCCTTCGACCTCAAGCGCTGGATAGCCGAGCACCGCCACCTGCTCAAGCCGCCGGTGGGCAACAAGTGCATCGTCGATGGCGACTTCATCGTGATGATCGTCGGCGGTCCGAACGCGCGCACCGACTACCACTACGACGAGGGGCCGGAATTCTTCTACCAGCTCGAGGGCGAGATGGTGCTGAAGGTGCAGGACGAGGGCCAGGCGCGCGACATCCCGATCCGCGCCGGCGAAGTGTTCTACCTGCCGCCGCGCGTGCCGCATTCGCCGCAGCGCATGTCCGGCTCGGTCGGGCTGGTGATCGAACGCCGCCGCCTGCCGCACGAGCAGGACGGCCTGCTGTGGTTCTGCGAGCGCTGCAACCACAAGCTGTACGAGGAGTACTTCGCGCTCGACAGCATCGAGCGCGACTTCCCGCCAGTGTTCGAGCGCTTCTACCGCTCGTCCGAGGCGCGCACCTGCAAGGCCTGCGGACACCTCAACCCGGCGCCGGCGAAGCACGCCTGAGCGGGTGCGCGAAGCTGCCTTGATTGGCTGTCCATCGCGGCCGGAGGCCACTCCCACAGGGCTGGGGTGATCTTGTGGTAGCGCCCTCCGGCCGCGATGGACACACCCAGAGACAGATCGCCCTGCCTTCACCCCCGCGCCAGCCACCGGCAAGCCATGCGCCGCAACGATACCTCGACGGCCGCATCGCCGGCCAACGCACGCACCGGCATCCAGGCCAGCGCCAGCGATTCCGGGCTGACCGCGAACGCCTCGCCCCCGCACGCGCGCACCACGTAGCGCACGTCGTAGTGCCAGTGTTCCGGCTCGTCGCCGCGCGCCGGAATGCGATGGCGATCCAGGTCGAAGATGCCGCCATCCACACGCAACCCGGCCAGGCCCGATTCCTCCTCCGCCTCGCGCAACGCCACCCGCGCGAGGTCCGCGTCGCCGTCGGCGTGACCGCCAAGCTGCAGCCAGCACCCCAGCTTGCGGTGGTGGGTGAGCAACACGCGCTCGCCGTCACCGCTCACCAGCCAGGCCGATCCGGTGAAGTGTCCAGGCGCATGGTGGCGGTGGAACACATCCGGCGAGGAGTCGAGGAATGCGCCGAAGACGTCCGGCATGGAATCGGCCGGATCAGTCGCGGAAAAACGCTGCAGTGCAGCGAGAAAAGTGGCTTTGGCAGCGTCCAGGACGGCACTCCGACGGGCGTTGGCGAGCACGCGATTCTACCCGCCGTCGATGTGCCGCACGGCGCTTGTCGCCCCCATCGGCGTCGGCTATGGTTGCCCGTCACCTCCGCCTGCCGCCTGCCTTGCGGCGCCGCCATGGGGATGGCGTCTGTTTCCACGGGGAACCACCACATGCTTTTTCAGCGCGTCAAGCCGCTTGACCAGATTCTTGCCACGGCCGAAAAGAAAAGCCTCAAACGGCAGCTCGGCCCGATCCAGCTCACTCTCCTGGGTGTCGGTGCGATCATCGGCACGGGTATTTTCGTACTGACGGCCGAAGCGGGCCAGAAGGCCGGCCCGGGCATGTTGATCGCCTTCGTGATCGCCGCCGTCGTCTGTGCCCTGGCTGCACTGGCCTATGCGGAACTGGCCGGCATGATTCCGGTCGCAGGATCGGCCTATACCTACACCTACGGCGTACTGGGCGAAGGTATCGCCTGGATTGTCGGCTGGGCACTGATTCTGGAATACACGATCGCAGCCAGCACGGTCTCCGTCGGCTGGTCGGGCTATGTCAACGGACTGTTGAACAGCGCAGGCATCGGACTGCCGCGCTTCCTGCGAACCGGCCCGTTCGACGGCGGCAGTTTCAACCTGCTCGCGTTCCTGATCGCCTTGGTCATCACCGCCTTGCTGGTGCTTGGAACATCCAAATCCGCGAAGGTGAATGCTGTCCTGGTATCGCTGAAGGTGGCCGCGCTGGTCGCCTTCATCGTGATCACCGTTCCGGCCACGCACGAGGCAAATTTCCAGCCGTTCCTGCCCAACGGCTGGGGCAGCCCCATGGGCGGTATCGGCGTGCTTGGCGCTGCCGCGTCCATCTTCTTCGCCTACGTCGGCTTCGACGCGGTTTCGACCGCGGCGGAGGAAACCAAGAATCCGAACCGGAACATTCCGATAGGCCTGATCGGATCTCTTGCGGTCTGCACCATCTTCTACCTTCTCGTCGGTTACGGCGCCGTCGGCTCGGTCGGCTCCCAGCCGATGGTCGGAGCCGATGGCGCGGTATTGCAGCCGGGCACGCCGCAAATGGCGGCCGCCTGCGAGGGGATCAAGGCGCTTGTCTGCAGCAAGGAGCCGCTGGCCTATGTGCTGCACACGCTGGGTTCGGACAAGATCGGGTACCTGGTGGGCATGGCCGCAAGCCTTGCGCTGCCCTCCGTCATCCTGATGATGATCTACGGGCAAACCCGTATCTTCTTCACCATGTCCCGCGATGGCCTGCTGCCCAATCGCCTGTCCACTGTGCATCCGCGCTTCCATACGCCGCACGTGCTGACGATGATCACCGGGCTTTTCGTCTCGTTCTTCGGCGCGCTGTTCCCGGTCGGATTGCTCGCCGACATCACCAATTCGGGCACGCTGTTCGCCTTCCTGATGGTTGCGGTCGGCGTCATGATCCTGCGCGTCAAGCAACCGGAGCGGCCGCGCCCTTTCCGGACTCCGCTGGTGTGGATCGTCTGCCCGCTGGCCATGCTGGGATGCCTGCTGCTGTTCGTGAACCTTTCATCCACCGCGATCAGCGTGTTCTTCGTGTGGGCCCTCGTCGGCCTGGTTGTGTATTTCGCCTACGGTCATCGCAAGAGCCATCTGGCCAACGGGACCGAACCCTCCTGACCAGCGTGCCGCAAACCGTTCATTGAGGCCTGGACGGCACGGTGAAAGCCGTGCCGTCGTCTTTTCCGGAATCACCATGCTCAAGCAACTGCTCGCCCGCAAGACCCATTTCAGCGAAGACGTCGACGAAAGCCACGGCCCGGCACTGCGCCGCACGCTCGGACCGTGGGGCATCACCGCGCTGGGCATCGGCGCGGTGATCGGCACCGGCATTTTCGTCGTCACCGGCACCGCGGCCGCGGAGCATGCGGGTCCGGCCGTGCTGATCTCCTTCATCCTGGCGGCGATCTGCAGCGCGTTCAGCGCGCTGTGCTACGCCGAGTTCGCGACCCTGATCCCGGTCTCCGGCAGCTCCTATTCCTACGCCTACGCCACACTGGGCGAGCTGGTCGCCTGGTTCATCGGCTGGAACATGGTGCTGGAATACGGCATCTCGGCTTCGGCCGTGGCGGCCAGCTGGACCGGCTACTTCACCAGCCTGCTCGACCATGTCGGCATTCACCTGCCGGCCGCGCTCACCCAGGCGCCGCTCGCCTTTACCGGCGGCCACCTGGTCGCGACCGGGCATCTGCTCAACCTGCCGGCGGTCGCCATCGTGCTGGCGCTGACCTGGCTGTGCTACGTGGGCATCCGCGAGTCGTCGGGACTGAACGCGCTGATGGTGCTGCTGAAGGTCGGCCTGATCCTGATGATCATCATCGCCGGCGCCCGCTACGTGGACACCGACAACTGGCATCCCTTCATTCCGGAGCAGAAGGGGGACGGCGAGTTCGGCTGGTCCGGCGTTTTCCGCGGTGCGGCGATGGTGTTCTTTGCCTACATCGGTTTCGAGGCGACCTCGACCGCAGCGCAGGAATGCAAGAACCCCCAGCGCGACCTGCCCTTCGGCATCATCGTGTCGCTGATCCTGTGTACCCTGCTGTACCTCGGCATGGCCGCGGTGATGACCGGCCTGGTGCCGTACACCATGCTCAACACGGTCGACCCGGTGGTGACCGCGCTGCGGGGTCATGCGGAGCTGGGCTGGCTGCGCACCTGGGTGGAGGTCGGCGCGCTGATCGGCCTGTCCTCGGTGATCCTAGTGATGATCATCGCCCAGCCGCGCATCTTCATGATCATGGCCCGCGACGGCCTGCTGCCCAAGGTGTTCGCCAGGGTGCATCCGAAGCACCGCACGCCGCACATCAACACCCTCATCACCGGCTTCGGCATCGCCGTGCTGGCGGCGATCTTCCCGCTCGACCTGCTCGCCGACCTCACCTCGATGGGCACGCTGATCGCCTTCACCGCGGTTTGTGCCGGCGTGCTGATCCTGCGCTACACCGCACCGGAGCTGCCGCGCACCTTTCGCGTGCCGTGGGCACCGGTGATATGCGTGGCCGGCGTGCTCAGCTGCATCGGACTGCTGTCCACCATGAACTGGTTCAACTGGACCCTGATGGGCGTCTGGACGATCCTCGGCCTGATGATCTATTTCGGCTATGGACTTCGGCACAGCCATCTTCATGCCCAGAAAGCCGGGCAATAAGTGCCTAAAAGCGGTCATCTTCGCTCTTTTTCAACGAAGAGTCCTGAACGTGCCGAATCGCTCCACACGGCGCATGCAGCCCAGGAAATGTCAACGGAATGCCACATAACACCTTGATATAAAACATTTTCATGAAAAAAACGTCGCCACGATGGAACGGTTCGCACAGCCCGGAGGAGCGGAGTATCATCCGTGGTCCGCGGGTTGATCACTTGGCAGTGGACCCCGGATCGCCGCCCGGTGCGTCAGACAGGGTCAGCTCCTCATCCTGACGCGCCGGGCAGCACTTTTGAGGTGCCTCGCCGCGTCCACAGCGCGATGCCTCGACAAACAAAAAGGCCGGCTTCGCAGCCGGCCTTTCTTTTTGCAACTTTTGCAACGCGAGGGGGGCCGATCAGCCGGCCTTCACCGCATGCGACACGCACCAGCCCTTGGCCGCGACGGACTTGCCCGGGAACAACTGGCAAGGACCGTAACCGGTGGCTCCGCCGCTGTAGAACTGGCAGTTCGCACAGGTGTCGCCGGCCTTGTGCTTCGGATCCTTGGTCGCGTTGGCATCTTCCACGTAGCCCAGCGCCTTGGCCGTCGGATCCGATTCGGACACGTGCGGCAGATCCGCGGCACGGGCGACGCGCGGCAGCGCACCGACCACCACCGCCGCAGCGGCGGTACCGGCGGCAATCTTGAGGAATCGGCGACGCGATTCGATGTTTTCTTCGTGGGACATTGGCAAACCTCCGTCGTGAATGAACTGCCGCTCGCGCGGCGCTGGGTGACGCGATGCTACGCCCATCGCCGCAATCTTTCCTGACTTGCGAGAATCGCTCGCATTATCCGACGGAAGAGCGGCGCAGCGTGTTATTCTTTCCTACCGTTTGGACGTCCAAATACTCATGTCACAGATGCTTCCCGAGGGTATTTCGAGCGACGCGTTCCACGCATGCGCCGATGCCATCGCGCATGCGGCAAAGGATCTGGCCCTGCTCGGCTGGACCCCGGCCACCAGCAGCAACTTCTCGATGCGGGTGAATGCCTCGCATGCGGCGATCACCATCTCCGGCCGCGACAAGGGCCGGCTCGATCGTGACGACATCATGCTCATCGATCTCGATGGCCGGCCCGTCGGTACCGACGCCCGGCCCAGTGCCGAGACGGCCCTGCATACGCAGTTGTACCGGCGCTGGCCCGAGACGCAGGCGGTACTACACACCCATTCGCGCACGCAGAGCGTGGCCTCGCGTCTATTTGCCACACAGGGCGTGGTCCGCCTCGAAGGCTGGGAGTTGCAGAAGGCAATCACCGGCTTCCATACCCACGAAAGCGTGCTGGAGATTCCGGTGTTTCCCAACACGCAGCACATGCCTGGGCTCGTCGCGCAGGTCGACGCCTGGCTGGACTCCGGCAAGCCGCTGCATGGGTACCTGATCGATGGTCATGGCATCTACACCTGGGGCCGCACGATGGCCGAAACGCGCCGCCATCTGGAAGCGCTGGAATTCCTGCTTGCCTGCGAACTGGATCTGAGGAGGTTGTCCGCATGAGCCGTCTGCGCATCTACGACGACACCGTACCGAATGCCGCCCTGGCCGAGCATCACGAGCACGCGGCCATTGCTCGTGAACTGGGCGCGGTCGGCATCCGCTTCGAGCAGTGGCAGGCCAGCCAGCCGATCGCTCCGGGCGCCAGCCAGGAAGAGGTGATCGCCGCCTATCGCAGCGACATCGACCGGCTGATGGCCAGCGAGGGCTACCAGGCGGTGGACGTGATCAGCCTGACTCCCGATCACCCCGACCGCACCGCATTGCGCCGGAAATTCCTCGACGAGCACACCCACAGCGAGGACGAGGTGCGCTTCTTCGTGGCCGGCGCCGGGCAGTTCACCCTGCACATCGGCGGCAAGGTGTACGAGGTGTTGTGCGAACAGGGCGACCTGATCGGCGTACCCGACGGCACCCCGCACTGGTTCGACATGAGCGAGTCGCCCTGTTTCGTGGCGATCCGCCTGTTCACCAACAAGGAGGGCTGGGTCGCCCACTTCACCGGCGCCGACATCGCCGAACGCTTCCCGCGCATGGCGCCGCACGCCGGCGCCGGCGCCTGATTCCATCGCTCGCACGCACCAGGGACTCCCGATGATCGAGATCCGCGCCATCGTCACCGACATCGAGGGCACCACCAGCTCGATCGATTTCGTCAGGGACGTGCTCTTTCCCTACGCGCGCAAGCGCCTGCCCGCCTTCGTCGAAACCCATGGCGACACGCTCGAGGTACAGCACTGGCTGCACGAAGCGGCGAAGGAGGCCGGCCTGATCGAGGCGAGCCGGCAGGAGATCATCGAAATGCTGCTGCGCTGGATCGATGAGGATCGCAAGTCCACCGCGCTCAAGGCATTGCAGGGCATGATCTGGAAGGACGGCTACGAGGCCGGCGACTATCGCGCCCACGTCTATCCCGAAGTGCCGGCCCGCCTGCGCGCCTGGCGGGCGCAGGGCCTGAAGCTCTACGTCTACTCGTCCGGCTCGGTGCCGGCGCAAAAGCTGTTTTTCCGCCACAGCGAGGCGGGTGACCTCGGTCCGCTGTTCGCCGGCTATTTCGACACGCAGACCGGACCCAAGCGCGAGGCTGCCTCGTATGCCGCCATCGCCGAGACGATCGACGTGCAGCCGACGCACATCCTGTTCCTGTCCGACATCGTGCAGGAACTCGATGCGGCCCGCGCCGCCGGCTTCCAGACCGGCTGGCTGCTGCGCGATCCCGCACAGGATGCGTCGGGTACATCGACCCATCCCGTGTACCGCGACTTCGACGCCATCACGGTCTGACCTGGCAAGGCATCGCCATGCGCCTGCTGCTCACCGCCCTGCTCGCTTTCGCCACCGGCGCGGCACTGACCGTCACCCTGGAGCACCACCCCCTCCGCACGGTGACGGCGCAAGCGGCGGCACCGGCCGCGGCCGCCAGTGCCACCGATGTCGGCGACGTCGGCGACCTGCCAGCCGACACCTGGCCAGCCGACGCGCCGTCTCCCGAGCAGGTGCTCTACGCCCAACCGCTGTTGCTGCGCAAGGCACTCGACGGCCTCGGGCCGCGCGTAGCGGGCGTGCCGAATCTCTACCTGGTGACTTTTGCCGGTGATGGCAGCGAGGACGTGTTCCGCAACGAGGCGGAGTATGCCGCGCAGCTGTTCCGGCAACGCTACGGCCAGCGCGCGCACAGCGTGGTACTGGCCAACAATCCGGCGACACTGGACACCTATCCGCTGGCCAGCTGGAGCAATCTGGAAAGCGTGCTCACCGGACTGTGGCGCGCGATGGACCCGCAGCAGGACATCCTGATGCTCTACCTCACCAGCCACGGCGATCCGGAGCACACCCTGCTGGTGGACATGGACCCGCTGCCGCTGGACCAGATCGGCGCGCAGGATCTGGCCGGCATCCTTGCCGAACACCCGTTCAGATGGAAAGTCGTGGTGGTCAACGCCTGCTATTCCGGTGGCTTCGTGCCACCGCTCGCGGGCGACGGCACCCTGGTGATCACCGCCGCACGCGCCGATCGCAGCTCGTTCGGCTGCGGCAGCGATTCGAACGCCACTTATTTCGGCCGGGCCTGGCTGGTCGATGCACTGAACCGCACGGCCGACCCCATCGAGGCCTTCAACCGCGCACGGGCCGAGATCGCGCATTGGGAGCAGCAGGACAAGCTCACGCCGTCCGAGCCGCAGATGGCCACCGGCACCGGCATCACCGCGCAGCTGGAACGCTGGCGACACGGTGACGCGATCGGACCGCCGCTGCCGTTCCGCCCCGAGGCGAGCGGCGGGGCGCCCGCCACGCACTGATCCCGGTTATTTATTTATTTCGCTGCGTGGCGTGCGGCCAGCAGATCGGCGACGTCCGCCAGTGACCGGCCGCGCGCACGCAACAGCACGGTCAGATGGAACAGCAGGTCGGCGGCTTCGCCAAGCAGGTCCGCGTCGCCCTGCGCCACGCCGGCCAGCGCCGTTTCCACGCCTTCTTCGCCCACTTTCTGGGCGATCCGTCGCACGCCGCCCTCGAACAGGCGCGTGGTGTAGCTGCCGGCCGGCCGCTCGGCATCACGCTGCGCCACCAGCGCATCCAGTTCAGCGAGAAAGCCCAGCGGGGGGGCCACGTGGTTGCCGAAGCAGCTCGACGTGCCGGTGTGGCAGGTCGGTCCGTGCGGCAGCGCGCCGACCAGCAGCGTGTCCGCGTCGCAGTCCACGCGGATCGATTGCAGGGCCAGCACGTGCCCCGAACTCTCGCCCTTGGTCCACAGGCGCTGTTTCGAGCGGCTGAAGAAGGTGACGTGGCCGGTCTGCTGGGTGGCCGTCAGCGCCTCGGCGTTCATGTAGCCGAGCATCAGCACCTCGCCGGTCTGCGCGTGCTGCACGATCGCCGGCAGCAGGCCGTCGCCCTTGGCCCAGTCGAGTTGGTCGGGGTTGAGCGTGGCAATCGATGGATTCACGCGAGACGCTCCTTTGGCTTCACACAGCTGAGACGAAAACGGCACCCCTCCTCGCCGTCATGCCGGCGCAAGCCGGCATCCAGTGCCTTTTTTTGTCCTTGCCGCAGAGATCGAAGACGCTGGATGCCAGCTTTCGCTGGCATGACGGCGGAAACATGCGGATGGACGAGAACGTCGCTTCTCATGCAGAGCGCACCGCAATGCCCTGCCCCGCCAGATACCGCTTGAGTTCGGGAATCGCAATGGCGCCGGAGTGGAACACGCTGGCCGCCAGCGCGCCGTCCACGTCGGCATTGGCGAACGCATCGCGGAAATGCTCCGGCGCGCCGGCCCCGCCCGAGGCGATCAGCGGCACGCGGCAGATCGCGCGGGCGGCGCGCAACTGCTCCAGATCGTAGCCCTGGCGCACGCCGTCGCTGCCCATGCAGTTGAGCACGATCTCGCCCGCGCCACGGCGCTGTGCCTCGACCATCCAGTCCAGCGTGCCCCGTGCCAGCGCCTGGGTCTTGTCCGGATCGCCGGTGTACTGGCGCACGCGCCACGGGCCGTCGGCGTCGCGTAGCGAATCGATGCCGACCACCACGCACTGCACGCCGAACGCCTGCGCCAGTTCGTCGATCAGCTCGGGACGCTCCAGCGCGGGCGAGTTCACCGAGATCTTGTCGGCCCCGGCGTGCAGCACGGCACGCGCCTCGTCCACCGAACGGATGCCTCCGGCGACGCAGAACGGGATGTCGATCACCCGCGCCACGCGTTCGACCCAGCCGCGGTCCACGCTGCGCCCTTGCGGGCTGGCGGTGATGTCATAGAACACCAGCTCGTCGGCGCCTTCGTCGCGATAGCGCAGCGCGAGATCGACGATCTCGCCCATCACCACGTGGTCGCGGAAGCGCACGCCCTTGACCACCTGACCGTCGCGCACGTCGAGGCAGGGAATGATGCGGCGGCTCAGCATGCGATGGCCTCCTCGACAGTGAAGCGCCCTTCGAGCAGGGCACGACCGAGGATCACCCCTCGCACCCCCGCCGCGCGCGCCGCGCGGATGTCGTCCAGCGAGCGCACGCCGCCGGAGGCCTGCACCGCCAGCGTGGGCACGGTGGCGGCCAGGTGGCGATAGAGATCGAGATTGAAGCCGGCCAGCATGCCGTCGCGGTCGATGTCGGTGCACAGCAGGTGACGCGCGCCGCGTGCGGCGTACCACGGCGCCAGTTCGTCCAGCGTGCGCGCTTCGAGCTCGGTCCAGCCAGCGCTGGGCAGGGCCCAGCGGCCGTCGATGCGGCGGGTGTCGAGCGCCAGCGTCAGCCGCTCCGCACCGTAGCTGCCGAGCCAGCCGGCCACCGTATCCGGATCGCGGATCGCCACGCTGCCCAGCACCACCCGCCGCACGCCGGCGTCGAACAGGCGGCGCAGATCGTCCTCGCCGCGCACGCCACCGCCGGCCTGCACCCGCATGCCATTGGCCGCGATCGTCTCGATCACCTTCAGGTTGTCCAGATTGCCGGAGCGCGCGCCGTCGAGATCGACCAGGTGCAGCCAGCCGGCGCCGGCAGCGGCGTAGCGGGACGCCAGCTCGACCGGGTCGAACGGATAATCGGTCTGCTGCGCGTAGTCGCCCTGCTTCAGGCGCACCACCTGGCCGCCGCGCAGGTCGATCGCGGGAATCACGTGGAACGTCATAGGGCGAGGAAATTCTTCAGGAGGCGCGCCCCCACCCCGGCGGAACGCTCGGGATGGAACTGCATGCCGTAGAAATTGCCGCGGGCGATCATCGCGGAGAACGGGCCGCCGAAGTCGCTGGTGACCAGTGTGCAGTCTCCGGTCGGCACCGCGTAGCTGTGCACGAAGTAGGCCTGCTCGCCGGCCGTCAGTCCGGTCAGCAGCGGATGCCCGCGCACCGGCTTCAGCGCATTCCAGCCCATGTGCGGCACACGCAGGCCCGGCGCCTCGCGGAAACGGCGCACCGGGGCGTCGATCACGCCCAGGCATTCGGTGTCGCCCTCTTCCGAATGCGCGCACAACAGCTGCATGCCCAGGCACACGCCCAGCACCGGCTGGGTCAGCGAACGCATCAACTGGACCAGCCCCAGCTCGCGCAGGCGTGCCATGCCCGGACCGGCCGCACCCACGCCGGGCAGGATCACCTTGTCGGCACCGCGGATGGTGGCCGGATCGGAAGTGAGCGCCGCCTCCACGCCGAGGCGCTGCAGTGCGTAGCGCACCGAACCGATGTTGGTGCCGCCGGCATCGACGAGGACGACCGATTGCGACGGAAGATCAGAGCGCCCCTTCGCCCTGGCCATCGCCCCCGACGTGGCCGGGGGAGAGGGAGGCGTGTCATGCACCGGCGCGCTCATCAGAGCGTCCCCTTGGTGCTGGGCAGCTCGCTGCCCTCGCGGCGGATCGCCTGGCGCAGCGTGCGCGCCACCACCTTGAAGCAGGCTTCGACCATGTGGTGCGCGTTGTCGCCCTTCACCGTGAGGTGCAGGTTGGCACCCAGCGTCTCGCACAGCGAGCGGAACACGTGTGGCACCAGCTCGGTGGGAATGTCGCCCACGCGCTCGCGCGGAAAGCTGCCCTCGAACACGAAGTACGGCCGGCCGGAGAGATCCAGCGCGGCGCTGGCGAAGGATTCGTCCATCGGCAGCGTGAAGCCGTAGCGGCCGATGCCGCGCTTGTCGCCCAGCGCCTGCTTCAGCGCCTGGCCGAGGGCCAGCGCGCAGTCCTCCATCGTGTGGTGTTCGTCGATGTGGGTGTCGCCCTCGCAGCGGAGCTCCAGCGCGAACCCGCCGTGCTTGCCGATCTGCTCCAGCATGTGGTCGAAGAAGCCCAGCCCGGTATGCACCTTCGGCTCGGCCACGCGATCCAGGTCCACGCTCACCGTGATGCGGGTTTCCTTCGTGTTGCGCTGGACCGTGGCGGTGCGCGGCGCATCGAGCAGGCGATGCGCGATGGCGTCCCACGACTGCCCCTGCGGCCCCACGCGCAGGCCGCGCACGCCGAGGTTGGCGGCCAGCTGCATGTCGGTGTCGCGGTCGCCGATGACGGCCGACGCCGCCCGGCTCCAGCCGTCGTCGGCCAGGTAGTGGCGCAGCATGCCGATGCCCGGCTTGCGCGTATCGAGCCCCTCGTGCGGGAAGCTGCGGTCGATCAGCTGTTCGCGGAACACGATGCCCTGCGAGGCCAGGATGCGCAGCAGCAACCGGTGCGGACCGTCGAAGCTCGCCTGCGGGAAACCCGCGGTGCCCAGGCCGTCCTGGTTGGTCACCATCACCAGCTCGTAGCCGGCGGCGACGCAGCGCTGCAGCGCGCCGATCACGCCCGGCAGCAGGTCCAGCTTCTCGTAGCTGTCGATCTGCTCGTCCGGCGGTTCGACGATGAGGCAGCCGTCGCGGTCGATGAAAAGGATCTTGCGGCTCATCAACAATTTCTCCAACCCGCGCGGGAGCGCACCCTGTGCGCGACCTGCGGGATTCGGCAGCGACCTGGCAATCGCGCACAGGGTGCGCTCCTACGGGCTACGGGATTCATGGGGTTCCCCTGAGTGCTTCCAGCACGCGTGCATTTTCCTCCGGCGTGCCGATGGTGATGCGCAGGGCGTCGCCGAGGTTCGGATAGCGGCGCACGTCGCGCACCACGATGCCGGCGGCGAGCAACTGCCGGTAGACAGCACCTGCGTCGTCGAAGCGCACGGCGAGGAAGTTCGCCTGCGACGGCAGCACCGCGCGCACGCCGGGCACCGCGGCCAGCGCGTCGGCCATGCGCGCCCGCTCGACCCTGACCTGATCGATATGCCCACGCGCCTGCGCCTGCCCGGCCGGCGACAGCGCGGCCAGCGCCGCCTCCACGCAGGGCAAGGGCAGCGGATACGGCGGCATGATCCGGCGCAGCAGCGCGATCACCGCGTCGTTCGCCAGCAGCGTGCCGATGCGCGCACCGGCCAGCGCCCAGGCCTTGGACAGCGTGCGCAAAATGGCGACGTGCTCGTGGCGGTCGATCAGCCCGGCCATGCTTGGCGCATCGGCAAACTCGACATAGGCCTCGTCGACGATCAGCAGCGCACGGCCGGCCAGCGCCTGTGCCAGCCGCTCGATGGCGGCGGGCGCGATCGTCTGGCCGGTCGGGTTGTTCGGCGTGCAGACGAACACCAGCTTCACCGCCGGGGTCATCGCCGCCAGCACGGCGTCCACGTCCAGCGTGAAATCGGCCGCCAGCGGCGCCTCGATCACCGCCGCGTTCTGGATGCGCGCGCATACCGCGTACATGCCGAAGGTGGGCGGCTGGATCAGGATCGCGTCTTCGCCGGCGCGGCAGAACGCGCGTGTCAGCAGGTCGATCGCCTCGTCGCTGCCGCGGCCAACCAGCAACTGTTCGCGGCGCACGCCGTACAGCGCGGCCAGCGCATCGACCAGCGCCGTCGGCTGCGGGTCGGGATAACGGTTGCAGCCGGCGCCCGCCTCGCCGAACGGCGCCCAGGCCGATTCGTTCGCGTTGAGCAGGATCTGCCCGCCGCTGGCCTCCATCCGCGCCGAGGAATACGGCTGCATCGCGCGGATCTCCGGCCGCGCCAGATCGAGCACACTCATGCGCGACCCTCCAGCGCGTCCAGCCGCATCGACACCGCGCGGCGGTGCGCCTCCAACTGCTCGGCAGCGGCCAGCGTGACCGTGCACGGACCGATCGCGCGCAGGCCGTCGGCGCTCGCCTCCTGCACGCTGATCTGCTTGACGAAGCTGGCCACCGACACGCCGCTGTAGCTGCGCGCGTAACCGTAGGTGGGCAGCACGTGGTTGGAGCCGCTGCAGTAGTCGCCGACCGACTCAGGTGTCCACGGGCCCAGGAAGATGGAGCCGGCGCTCTCGATGCCGTCGAGCAGCGCGCGCGGCTCGACGGTCTGGATGATCAGGTGCTCGGGCGCGTAGCGGTTGCTCACCTCCACCGCCTGCGCCAGCGACGCGACGCGGATCAGCCGGCTCTGCGCCAGCGCCTTGAACGTGGTCTCCCCGCGCGGCAGGGTGGCGCATTGGCGATCCACCTCGCCGGCCACGGCATCGAGCAGCGCGGACGACGGGCTGAGCAACATCACCTGCGAGTCCGGCCCGTGCTCGGCCTGCGACAGCAGGTCGACCGCGACGAAGGCGGGGTTGGCACTGTCGTCGGCGATCACCAGCACCTCGGACGGACCGGCCGGCATGTCGATCGCCGCACCCTCCGGATCCCCCGATACCTGCAGCTTCGCCTCGGTGACCCAGGCATTGCCCGGGCCGAACAGCTTGTCGCACTTGGGCACGCTGTCCGTGCCATAGGCCATCGCGGCGATCGCCTGCGCACCGCCGAGCTTGAACACGCGGTGCACGCCGGTGACGCGCGCGGCATACAGCACGGCCTCGTCGCAGCGGCCGTCGGCGCGCGCGGGCGAGCACAGCGCCACTTCGCGGCAGCCGGCGATCGCCGCGGGCACGCCCAGCATCAGTGCGGTGGACGGCAGCGGCGCCGTGCCGGCCGGCACGTACAGGCCGACGCGGGCGATCGGGCGCAGCATGCGTTCCACCCGCACGCCCGGTGCGGTGTCCACGCCCACCGGCTGCGGCTGCGAGGCGCGGTGGTAGGTATCGATGCGCCCGGCCGCCTCGCGGATCGCCGCCTTCAGCGGCTCGTCGAGTTTCGCTTCGGCCGCGTCGAACTCGGCCGCGGTGACTTCGATGGCATCCAGCGTGCAGCGGTCGTACTTCGCGCTCAGTTCACGCAGCGCCGTATCGCCGTGCGCGCGCACCTGGGCCACGATCGCCGCCACACCCTGCTTGAGTTCGTCCGCGCGCGCCTGCGCCGGGCGGGCCAGCGCCCCGCGCCGGGCCGCTTCATCAAGGGTGTTCCAGTCCAGCCGCTTCATCGTCTCGTGTCCTCGTGTCCGCTCAGGCGAGCATCTTTTCCACCGGCAGCACGAACATCTCGCGCGCGCCGGCCTTCTTGATCTCTTCCAGCTGACGCCAGCTCACCTCGCCCGCGCACAGCGCCTGCAGCATCAGCTGGTCGGGCTGGCCGGCCACCGGCAGCAGAGTCGGCTGCGGGCCGCCGGGCAGCAGGCGGGTGACCGCCTCCAGTGTGCTGCGCGAGGTCTGCAGCAGCAGCAGGCGCGACTCGCGCACCTGGATCACGCCGTCCAGCCGCTTGAGCAGCAGTTCGATCATGTCGCCGCGCTCGTCCGCCGGCAGGGTCTTCGGGCCGGCCAGCACGGCCTCGCTTTCCAGCAGCACCTCGACCTCGCGCAGCTGGTTGGCCACCAGCGTGCCGCCGCTCTGCACCAGGTCGCAGATGGCGTCGGCGGTGCCGAGCCGGGGCGCGATCTCGACCGAGCCGGCCAGCGTCACCACCTGGGTGTCGACGCCCTGCGTGCGCAGCCACGTGCCGAGCAGACCCGGATAGGACGTCGCCACGCGCCGTCCGCCAAGGTCCGCCGCGCTGGCGTATGCCATCTCCTGCGGTACGGCGATCGACAGCCGGCAGCGGCCGAAGCCAAGCGGGCGCCATTCGTGCAAGGGCGCCGCGTCCACGCCGGCGGCGAGCTGGAACTCGCTGAGCACGTTGCGCCCGACAATGCCCAGGTCGCACACGCCCTGCGCGATCAGCCCGGGGATGTCGTCGTCGCGCACCAGCAGCAGGTCCACCGGCTCGCCCTCGCCGAAGCAGAACAGCTTGTCGCGGCTCTGCCGGAAGGTAAGGCCGCAGCGGGTCAGCAGGTCCAGCGCCGGCTCGGTGAGCCGGCCGGATTTCTGCATCGCAATGCGCAGTCGATCGCGCGTCTTCATGGTTTGTCCTTTTTCAATGCCGCGCGGCGCCGCGCACCGCGCGCAGCGGCCGCCAGATAACCGCCGCTGCCCTGGGTGAGATAGCGCGCCACCCGGCCGATCGTGGTGATGCTCACCGCAGTGCGCTCGTGGATCTCGCGATAGGACACGCCGTCGAGCAGGTAGGGGACCACCCGCCAGCGATCCACCAGCACTTCCAGCTCCGCCGGCGTGCACAGGTCGTGCAGGAACGCCGACATCTCCTCGGCATTCTTCAACGACAGCAGTGCCTCGCACAGGCTCAGCTCGGCCGACTCGGCCGGGGTCTCGGGATCGACGGAACGTCGTTTCATAATGTACTAACGCGTTAATACAATAGAACAAGTCTAGAGGCGTTCCCGCGGCTTGTCGAGTCGACGAACGGAAAGCGTTCAGCGGTAGGCTGCAGCTGCCCCGGACAGGACACGAGCGCGACGGGGAATCCCGGATTCATGCGCCCGGATGCGCCGCGCCTCGGCGGGAAGCGCGGGTCAGCGGGAAGCCGCGTCGAGGCGCGCACATAGGGCGTCGATAAAAGCCGGGTCCAGCACGGCGCGCACAGGCACGCGCCACCAGCCCGGGCGGGCGAAGCGCCGGCACTTGATCGCGTCCTTGTCGGTCATCAGCAGAGGGGCGTCGCCGGCAAAGGCCAGATCTTCCGGCGCGAAGGCGTGATGATCGGCGAAGCGATGGCCCCGTACCTCCAGCCCGTGCGCGCGCAGGCTGTCGAAGAAACGATCCGGATGGCCGATCGCCGCCACCGCATGCACCGGCGCGCCGGTGAAGCCGGTCAGCGGGCGCGTGGCACCATCCACGAGCGACACCGCCAGGTCGCCGACCAGGCGCATCGCGTGTTCGCCCTCGCCCGCCGCGCCGTTGCAGACGCGGAAATCGACGCGGCGCAGGCGCGACAGCGGCTCGCGCAGCGGGCCGGCCGGAAGCAGGCGACCATTGCCGAATCGGCGCTCGCCGTCTATCACGCAGATCTCCACGTCGCGGGCCAGCGCGTAGTGCTGCAGGCCGTCGTCGGCGATCACCACGTTGCAGCCGGCCTGCAGCAGCAACGCGGCGGCCGCGGGACGATCCCGCCCCACCGCCACGGGTACGCCGCCGGCGCGGATCAGGCAGGGTTCGTCGCCGAACTGCGCCGGATCGGGATCGTCGCCAAGCAGCGCCGGCTCGCGTTGAATACCGCCGTAGCCCCGGCTGACCACGCCCGGTCGCCAGCCGCGCGCAGCGAGCGCCTCGACCAGCGCCAGGGTGAGCGGGGTCTTGCCGGTGCCGCCGGCGGTGAGGTTGCCCACCACCACCACCGGCACCGCCAGCCGCCTGCTGCGCAGCCAGCCGATGCGATAAAGGGCACGGCGCAGTGCGGTCAGTACGCCGTACAGCCAGGCCAGCGGAAAGGTCCAGATCGGCGCGCCGCGCGTGCCGTACCAGCTCGCCTGCAGCGTGTCGGCCAGCGCCATCGGCCGCTCAGTCGTGGGCGGGCTGATGGAACTGCATGCGATGCAGCGCCGCGTAGTGGCCCTGCATCGCCAGCAGCTCGGCGTGCGTGCCGCACTCCACGATGCGCCCGTGGTCCATCACGGCGATCTGGTCGGCGCCCTCGATGGTCGACAGGCGATGGGCGATCACCAGCGTGGTGCGATCCTTCATCAGGCGCTGCAATGCCTGCTGGATCAGCCGTTCGGACTCGGTGTCGAGCGCGCTGGTGGCTTCGTCCAGCACCAGGATCGGCGCGTTCTTGAGGATGGCGCGTGCAATGGCGATGCGCTGGCGCTGGCCGCCGGAGAGCATGCCGCCAGCCTGCCCGATCGGGCTGTGCAGCCCCAGCGGCATGCGGCTGATGAATTCCATCGCATTGGCTGCTTCTGCGGCCGACTCGATGTCCGCCTCGCTGGCTCCGGCCAGTTCGCCGTAGGCGATGTTTTCGGCCACCGTGCCGTCGAACAGCACCACGCTCTGGCCCACCCAGGCGATCTGCCGGCGCAGCGACTTCAAGGGATAGTCACGATAATCGCGGCCATCCAGGAAGATGCACCCCCGGCTTGGCTCATAAAAGCGCGGCAACAGGCTGACCAGGCTGCTCTTGCCGCTGCCGGACCGTCCGACGAGTGCGGTCACCCGACCCGGCGGACAAGCCAGATCCACGCCGCGCAGGGCAACCACCTCGCTGCCGGGATACTGCAACTCGACTCCACGAAATACCAGGTCGCCAGCGGTCCGCTCAAGCGGCTGGGTGCCGATGTCGGGTTCCGGCGGCTGGTCGATCACCGCGAACAGATCCTGTGCGGCCGCCAGCCCTTTCTGCACATTGGGCTGTACGTTGGCCAGCCGTTTCAGCGAGGAGAGCATGGCACCCATCGCCGTGAGCACGGCCAGAAAATCGCCGGGGGATATCCGGTCGATGACCGCCGGCCGGGTGCCAAGGAAGACCAGCAGCGCCAGCGCCAGCGCGGCGACCGTCTGCACGGTCGAACTGGAAGCGGCACTGGTGGCGGCGATCTTGAGGTTCAGTCGCCTCGATCGATGGGTGATCTCGTCGAACCGACCGGCCTCGTGCGCCTGGCCCGCATAGATCCGCACCTCACGATGCGCGCCAACCGACTCCTCGACCGTACCCGTCACCGATCCCATGGTGCCCTGAATCCGCTGGCTGATCAGGCGATAGCGCCGACTGACCACGGTCGCGATCATCAGGATCGCCGGCACCATCACCAGCAGCGCCAGGGTCAGATAGGCGCTGTGGTAAAGCATGACCGCAAGCATCCCGAGCACGGTCGCGCCGTCGATCACGACCACCTTCACGGCATCGGTCACCGCCTGGGCGACCTGCTCGGTGGTGTAGGTGATGCGCGATATCTGCTGGCCGGAATGCTCGGTGCCGAAGAAAGCCGCTGGCAATCGCAGGTATGCACCGAACACATCCCTCTGGATCGACTGCACCACATTGCGACCGATATAGGCCATGCCGTAGCCGCCGACGAAGGTAGCCACTCCGCGCACGAGAAAGATGCCGATGATCCAGATCGGCATCCAGAAGATGTAGTAGGGATTCTTCAACGCGAACAGCTTGTCGATGATCGGCTGGATCAGGCTGGTGAAAGCTGCCAGCGCGACGCCATCGACCACCATGGCCAGCAGCGTCACGAGCGCCATCGCCTTGTAACGCCGCGAGTAGCCGAGCAGCCGCTTGTAGGTGGTCCAGGGATCGGTACTGGCGGTAGTTGCCGTCACTCGCGTCACCGCTCGCTGCCCGGATCGCCGGGCGGATTCGGCGTGGTGGCGATCGACAGCCGGGTAAAGCCCAACTGGCCCAGCGCGTCCATCGCGGTGACCACGTACTGGTGCGGCGTCATCGCGTCGGCGCGGATCACCACCTGGCCGTCGCGGCGGCCGCCGGCATTCTGTTCGAGCATGCGCCGGAGCGGCCCGATGCCCTCGCCCATCACCTCGTCGCTGCCCACGTAGAAGCGCCCGTCGCGGTCGATCATCACGGTGAGCAGCGGCGCTTGGGCATCGCGATCCTCGGCGCTGGCCTTGGGCAGGGTCACCTGCATGCGCGCGTGCTGCACGAAAGTGGTGGTGAGCACGAAGAACATCAGCAGGGTCAGCAGCACGTCGATCAACGGGATCACGTTGATCTCGAAATCGTCGCGGCGACGGTCCGAACCGATACGCATGGAATTTACCCTGCCGCCGGGGCGCGGCGCGGGCGCGACACCATCGGCGTGCCGACGGTGAGATCGTCCAGCAGGGCGATCGCCTCCTTCTCCATGTCCACGCAGTAGCCCGTCACTTTGCTGCGGAAGTAGCGGTGCAGCACGTAGGCCGGGATCGCCACCACCAGGCCGGAAGCCGTGCAGATCAGCGCCTCGCCGATGCCGCCGGCCATCTTCATGGGGTCGCCCACGCCGCCCCTCATCACGTCCAGGAACATGCGGATCAGGCCGATCACGGTACCGAACAGGCCGAGCAGCGGGCCGATCAGGGCGATCGTGCCCAACGTGTTGAGGTAACGCTCCATGCGGTGCGCCACGTGGCGGCCGGTGTCCTCCAGCCGCTCCTTGATGAGCTCACGCGAGCGGTGGCGCACCGCAAGCGCCGAGGCGAGCAGTTCGCCCAGCGGCGACCCGTCGGCCAGGGCCTCCAGGTGCTGCGGATCGAGCTTGCCGCTGCGCGCCCACTCGCGCACCTCGGCGCCCAGGCCCGGCGGCAGCACCGAGCTGCGCCGCAGCGACCAGAAACGCTCCAGCACGATCGCCAATGCGATCGCCGAGCAGAACAGGATGGGCACCATGGCCCAACCGCCAGCCATCAGGATTTGCAGCACGACGACTCCCGCACGACGCAGCCAAGAACGAAGCGGCGATCATACCAGTCCACCGCGGCGGTTCCGTGGGCTGCGTCCGGCTGCGGGCGATCGAGGCGGCCAGCCTATTTCTCGCGCCAGTAGCGGCGCTGCCGGCGACGTTCCTCCGCGCTGACCGAGGCCGGGCCGCGCGCGGGGAAATCCAGGCGGATCGCCCCGGCGCTTGCGGTGTTGCGCAGCGCCACGCCGGCCGCGGCGTAGCGCGCCACGATGTCCGGATGCGGATGGCCGAAGCGGTTGTGCCAGCCGGCCGAAACCAGCCCCAGCGCGGGATGCAACGCCTGCAGGAGCGCCTGCGACGATGAGGTCTTGCTGCCGTGGTGCGGCACGCTGAGCACCACCGGCCGTCCCGACGGCACGGCGGCCGCCATGGCAGCCTCCACGCGCCGGGTGATGTCGCCGGTGAGCAACAGGCGGTCCGCGCCGCCGTCCACCAGCAGCACGCACGAGCGATCGTTGCCCTTGCGCTCGCCGCCGCGCGGGCCAAGCATGCGGAACGTCACGCCATCCCACGTCCATGCCTGCCCGGCGACGCAGTTGTCCATGCGCACCGGCAGCCGCTTCGGCTCGCCGCTGAGCCGCAGCGTCGGCGCATAGGCGTCCAGCACCGCTTCGGCGCCGCCGGCGTGATCGTTGTCGGCGTGACTGATCACCAGCGCATCGAGCCGACGCACACCCAGCGCATGCAGCGACGGCACCACTGCCGCCGCGCCCACGTCGAACCCCGACGGATAACGCGCGCCCGCGTCGTAAAGGAGTACATGATGCCGCGTGCGCACCACCACCGAGAGCCCCTGCCCCACGTCAAGCATCCAGACTTGAAAGGCAGACGGCGGGATCGACGCCTGCAGCGGCCACAGCAGCGGCAGGAACAGACCGACGCCCAGCCAGCGCGTGGGCGTACCCCGCGGCGCCAGCAGCCACAGCGCACCGACCGAGGCCAGCAACAGCGCCCACGGCGACACCGCCGGCAGATACCAGGACGCCCCCGGCAGCTCGGCCAGCCACGCCAGCACGCGCCAGAGCCGATGCGCCCCCACGCTGGCCAGCCACAGCGGCGCGAACGCCAGCGGCGGGCACGCGAGCATCAGCAGTACGCCGCACAGCGTCAGCGGCACCAGCACGAAGCTCACCACCGGCACCGCCAGCAGATTCGACAGCGCCCCCAGCAGCGACGCCTGCCCGAAGAACCACAGCGTGAGCGGCAGCAGCGCGATCGTCATCACCCACTGGCCGGCGGTGAGGTCGTGCAGGAAACCGCGCAGACCCCGTCGCGGCGACCCGAGACACAGCATCAGGAAGGCCACGCCCACGAAGGACAGCCAGAACCCGGCCGACAGCACCGCCAGCGGATCGACCAGCAGCATCGCCAGCATGGCCAGCGCCAGCCCGTGTGCCGCGCTGGCGTGGCGCCGTCCACCGCGCGCCAGCACCACCACGGCGATCATCAGCAACGTGCGCAGCGTGGGCAGCCCCATGCCGGCCAGCGCGCCGTATGCCGACGCCGCCAGCAGCGCGGCCAGCGCCTGTGCCTGCACGCGTGGCCGGCGCAGCGCCAGCCCCGGCCAGAGCCAGTACAGCAGGGCGGCAAGTCCCACGCCGAAACCCGCCGCGACACCCACGTGGAAGCCGGAGATGGCCAGCAGATGCGATACGCCGTTCGCCCGCGCCACCGACCAGTCGTCCGCGGAGAGACCGCGCACGTCGCCCACCGCCAGCGCGCGCAGCAGGGCGGCATCGTGCGTATCGGGCACGCGCCGTTCGATGCCATCGGCCAGCCGTGCGCGCAGTCGATCCACGCAATGGCCATCGGCCAGCCGGTGGTTGGAGGCGCTCCTGCGCACGTAGCCGTTGGCGACGATGCCGCGCTGCAGGGCGCTGCGCTCGCTGTCCGCGCCGCCCGGATTGATCATCCCGCGCGGCCGTTTCAGGCGCACCCGCAACTGCCAGGCTTCGCACGGCTGCACGGGCGGCGGATCGTCGTACCACGCCAGCTGCACGCGGCCCCGCAGCGGGAGCGGCCGGCCATCGAGCGTCGCCGAGCGCACGGCCAGCGTGAAACGGGTGCCGTCGGGACGTGGATCGGGCAGATCGGTCACCCGACCCTCGACGATCAAATCCCGGCCTTCGAGCAGGGGTGGCAGCCGCGCCTGCATCGCCCAGGCGCCGTGCAGCATCGCCCAGCCCAGTCCGCACGCGGCCCATCCGACCATCCGCCAGCGAGGTCGGCACCAGCCCACCACCGCCAGCATGGCACTGGCCGCCGCCGCGGCGACCAGCCATGCCCCGGTGGGCAGCGCAGGCCAGCACTGCACCGCCAGCACGCCGAGCAGCAGCGCCAGGCTGCTGCCGATCACCCCGCACGAAACGCTTTGTCGTGGCGACATCCCTGCGCCTGCCGTTGGAAGCCCTGGACAAGGCTAGCGGCGTTGGCGCGAACGCATCAGCCGCTCCGGCGTAGGCGCATGCCGGCCCGCGCTGCGGGGGAAGGACTCACATCTCGCGCAGCAGGGCGGCCGGATCGGCGCGCGGCGGCTCGCTGAGCACGCCGTTGTGCAGCACCAGGGTGCGATCCATGCGCGCGGCCAGGCGCGTGTCGTGGGTGACCAGGATGAAGCTGGTGCCGATCTCGTGGTTGAGTTCCAGCATCAGTGCGTAGACCTGCGCCGCGTTGGCCTCGTCGAGGTTGCCGGTAGGCTCGTCGCCCAGCACGCAGGCCGGCCGGGTCACCAGCGCGCGCGCCACCGCGCAGCGCTGGCGCTCGCCGCCGGACAGCTCCGACGGCTTGTGCCGCAGGCGGGCGGCCAGGCCGACGCGGCCGAGCAGCTTGCCCGCCTCGCGCTGCGCCTGCGCGATGCCCACGCCACGGATCAGCAGCGGCATGCACACGTTCTCCAGCGCGGTGAACTCGGGCAGCAGATGGTGGAACTGGTAGATGAAACCCAGCGAGCGGTTGCGCACGCGGCCGCGCTCGGCGTCGGAGAGCGAGGAGAGCAGGCGCCCCTCCACTTCCACTTCGCCCGCCGTGAGCGTATCCAGGCCGCCAAGAATATGCATCAGCGTGCTCTTGCCCGAGCCGGACGCGCCCACGATCGCCGCCGTCTGCCCGCGCCTGAGCTCGAAGCTCACGTCGGTGAGCACGTCGGTGTGTAGGTCACCTTCGCGATAGCTCTTGGCGATATGGCTGGCGCGCAGCACCACGTCATTGCCTGTGTTCATCGGCTTACTCATAGCGCAGCGCCTGCGCCGGCTGCGTGCGCGAGGCGCGCCACGCGGGGTAAAGGGTGGCCAGCAGCGAGAACAGGAAGGTCACCAGCGCCACCCAGCCGACGTCGACCGGATCGAGTTTGCTGGGCACGTTGGAGATGTAATAGACGTCCGGCGACAGGAACTGCACGTGGAACACATCCTGGATCCAGTCGACGATGGCCGGCAGCTGCCACGACAGCAGCGAGCCCAGGCCCACGCCGAAGCCGATGCCGACGAAACCCACCAGCAGCCCCTGCACCATGAACATGCCCATGATGCTGCGCGGCGTGGCGCCGAGCGTGCGCAGGATGGCGATGTCGGCCTGCTTGTCGGTCACCAGCATCATCAGCATCGAGATCAGGTTGATCACCGCAACCAGGATGATCAGCGAGAGGATGATGAACATCACCTTCTTCTCCATCGAGATGGCGGAGAAGAAGTTGCTGTTTTCCTGCATCCAGGTGCGCACGCTGTAGAGCTGGCCGAGCCGGTCGCTCAACTGGCGCGCCACCGTGCCGGCATTCCACAGATCGTCCAGCCGCAGGCGGATGCCGGTGGGGCCGGACAGGCTGCCCAGTTTTTCCGCATCGATCATGTTGATCAGCGCCAGACCCGAGTCGTACTGCTGCATGCCCAGCTCGAAGATGCCCGTCACGCGAAAGCCGCGGATGCGCGGCACCGAACCCATCGGTGTGGCGCGCAGCTGGGGCACGTACATGGTGACGTGATCGCCCACGTTCACCCCCAGCGTCATCGCCAGTTCCTTGCCCAGCACGATGTTCCAGCCGCCGGGCGTAAGCGAGTCGAACCGGCCCTGCACCATGTGCCTGTCGATGTCCGACGTCTTCGGTTCCAGCGCCGGCTCGATGCCGCGGACGATGGCCCCGTTCGACCCGTAGCTGCCCTGCAGGAAGGCCTGCATCTCCACGTAGGGAGCGGCACCCCTCACGTGCGGATTGCGCCGGGCGAGCGCCACCGTGCCGGGCCAGTCGTGGATGCTCTCGCCCACCCCGGAGATCGTGGCGTGCGACACCGCACCGAGGATGCGCGTGCGCAGCTCGTTGTCGAAGCCGTTCATCACCGACATCACGGTGATCAGCGCCATCACGCTGATGCAGATGCAGATGATCGACACCGTGGAGATGAAGGAGATGAACTGGTTGCGGCGCTTGGCGCGCGTGTAGCGCAGGCCGATGAAGAGTTCGAGCGGTCGGAACATGGCAACCTGATCTGTATGGGGCTGGCGCGCCGGCCAGTTGGGCATGCCTGATGGCTCAGGTCCTGATCGCTCAGGCCTGGCATGGACCGCACCAGCGCGGCAGAGTGCCCGATGCCGGCGCAGGCGGCAACCGGCTCAGCGCGGGGAAAGCGCCTCGCCACCCGATGCGGCCAGGCGCATGCGCAGGCGCCGCCGGGTATCCCCGTCGCTGTTGTCCGGCAGCAGCCAAAGGTCGTGACGCATGCCTCCACCGGCCAGATTGAGGACGATGCAGCCAGCCAGGACGCGGAACGAACGCAGGGTCACGGCGGCGTCGCTGCCGTCGGCCATCCGCAGCGTCCAGCCGGACGCCGGATGCCAACCCACCGCCGTGGGGGGCGTCACGCGCCGCCAGTGGGCCAGGCCAAAACCCGCGATCAACAGCAAGCCGAGTCCCGCCTGGGTGGCCAGGCCCACGCCGCTCAGCATCAGCGCCAGCACGGCCAGCCCCGCGACGAGCCAGCGCAGACGCCGGATCAGTCGCGACGGACGGTACTCAAAGCCGATGGCGGGCGCGGATGTCATCGATGATCGCCTGCCAGTCGGCGCGCGGCGCGCGGGCGTGGCCCATCACCCAGTCCCACAGGTCCGGGTCCTGCACATCCAGCAGTTCGTCGAAGGCCTGCCGCCTGGCCTCGTCGGCCGCCGGAAAGGACTCGTCCAGCCAGCCGCCGAACAGCGCATCCAGCTCGCGGGTACCGCGGCGGGTGCGCCAGCGCAGTCGTTTGATGCGTGCCTCTTCCACGATTTTCGGCTCTCCAAAAGCATGCGGGCCGCCCGGAGGCAGCCCGCAGGTCAGACACTAGCAGGCAACCGCTCAGACCGCGCGGCGCTGCACGATCAGCTTCTTGATCTCGGCGATCGCCTTGGCCGGGTTCAGGCCCTTCGGGCAGGTGCGCGTGCAGTTCATGATGGTGTGGCAGCGGTACAGCTTGAACGGATCTTCCAGGTCGTCCAGGCGCGCGCCGGTGTCCTCGTCGCGGCTGTCGACAATCCAGCGGTAGGCCTGCAGCAGGATCGCCGGGCCGAGGTACTTGTCGCCGTTCCACCAGTAGCTCGGACAACTGGTCGAGCAGCAGGCGCAGAGGATGCACTCGTACAGGCCGTCGAGGTGCTTGCGGTCTTCCGGCGACTGCAGGCGCTCGCGGTCCGGCGCCGGGCTCTGCGTGCGCAACCATGGCTTGATCGAGGCGAACTGGGCGTAGAAGTGCGTGAGATCCGGTACCAGATCCTTCACCACCGGCATGTGCGGCAGCGGGTAGATCTTCACGTCACCGCCGGCGCAGTCGTCGATGGCCTTGGTGCAGGCCAGCGTGTTGGTGCCGTCGATGTTCATCGCGCACGAGCCGCAGATGCCCTCGCGGCAGGAACGACGCAGGGTCAGCGTGGGATCGATCTCGTTCTTGATCTTCAGCAGCGCGTCCAGAACCATCGGGCCGCACGCGGCCAGGTCGACCTCGTAGGTGTCGATGCGCGGATTCTGGCCGTCGTCCGGCGACCAGCGATACACGCGGAAGGTGCGCGGCTGCTTCGCGCCCTGCGCCGGGAAATGCCTGCCCGGCTGGATCTTCGAATTCTTCGGGAGGGTGAACTCTGCCATGTGCGGAACCCTTCAATCTCGTTAGGAGGGCCTGACGGCCCCGACCACCTGCGATGCGCGAGCGATGCCGGCAGCAAGGATCGCCGGCATCGCCAGATCAGTAGACGCGCTTTTTCGGCGGCACCACTTCGACCTCGTCGGTCATCGTGAACATGTGCACCGGGCGGAACTCGAAGCTGGTCCTGCCGGCCTCGTCCACCTTGACCAGGGTGTGCTTCATCCATTCGGTGTCGTTGCGGTCCGGGAAGTCCTCGCGGGCATGCGCGCCGCGGCTTTCCGGACGCTGCTCGGCCGAGTGCATGGTCGCCACCGCCTGCGCCAGCAGGTTCGAGAGCTCCAGCGTCTCGATCAGGTCGGAGTTCCACACCAGCGAGCGGTCTGAGACCTTGACGTCCCTGAAAGATTCGTAGACCTCGGAGATCTTGCGCTTGCCATCCTTCAGCGTATCGCCGGTGCGGAACACCGCCGCGTCGCTCTGCATGGTGCGCTGCATTTCCGCGCGGATCTTCGCCGTCGGCGTGCCGCCGTTGGCATGGCGCAGGCCATCGAAGCGGGTGAGTGCCTTGTCCAGCACGCTCGCCGGCAGATCCTTGTGCGACGCCCCCGGCTGGATCACCTCGGCGCAGCGATTGGCCGCTGCGCGACCGAACACCACCAGGTCGAGCAGCGAGTTCGAGCCCAGGCGGTTGGCGCCGTGCACCGACACGCAGGCCGCCTCGCCGATCGCGAACAGGCCCGGCACTACCGAATCAGGGTTGCCGTCCTTCAGCTGCACCACTTCGCCGTGGAAGTTGGTCGGAATGCCGCCCATGTTGTAGTGCACAGTCGGCAGCACCGGGATCGGCTCCTTCGCCACGTCGACGCCTGCGAAGATGCGCGCCGACTCGGCGATGCCGGGCAGCCGCTCGTGGATCACGTCCGCACCCAGGTGCATCAGGTTCAGATGGATGTGGTCCTTGTGCTCGCCGACGCCACGGCCCTCGCGGATCTCGATCGTCATGGCGCGGCTGACCACGTCGCGCGAGGCCAGATCCTTTGCGTTCGGGGCGTAGCGCTCCATGAAGCGTTCGCCTCCGGAGTTGGTGAGGTAGCCGCCCTCGCCGCGCACGCCCTCGGTGATCAGGCAGCCCGCGCCGTAGATGCCGGTCGGGTGGAACTGCACGAACTCCATGTCCTGCAGCGGCAGGCCGGCGCGCAGCACCATGCCGCCGCCGTCGCCGGTGCAGGTGTGCGCCGAGGTGGCGCTGAAATACGCGCGGCCGTAGCCGCCGGTTGCCAGCACCACGGACTGGCCGCGGAAGAAATGCAGCGTGCCCTCGTTCATGTCCAGCGCCAGCACGCCGCGGCACACGCCCTCTTCGTCGAAGATCAGGTCGATCGCGAAGTACTCGACGAAGAACGAGGCGTCGTGCGCCAGCGCCTGCTGGTACAGCGTGTGCAGGATCGCGTGGCCAGTGCGGTCGGCCGCGGCGCAGGTGCGCTGCGCGGTGCCCTTGCCGTAGTGCGTGGTCATGCCGCCGAACGGACGCTGGTAGATCTTGCCCTCGGCGGTGCGCGAGAACGGCACGCCGTAGTGCTCCAGCTCGATGATCGCCGGGATCGCCTCGCGGCACATGTATTCGATGGCATCCTGGTCGCCCAGCCAGTCCGACCCCTTGATGGTGTCGTAGAAATGGAAGCGCCAGTCGTCCTCGCCCATGTTGCCGAGCGCGGCGGAAATACCACCCTGCGCGGCCACCGTGTGCGAGCGGGTCGGAAACACCTTGGTGATGCACGCGGCCTTGAGGCCCTTCTCGGCCAGGCCGAAGGTGGCGCGCAGGCCGGCGCCGCCGGCGCCGACCACGATCACGTCGTACTTGTGCTGCTGGATCTTGTAGCTTTCCACTTCAGGCTCCCAGGGCGACGCGCAGGACCGCCAGCACGCCCGCGAGCGCGCCCAGCACCGCGAGGAACTTCACCAGCACCAGCAAGGACACTTCCTTCCAGCGCGTGTGCACGTAATCTTCAATCACCACCTGCAGGCCGAGCACGGCGTGCCAGAACATGATGACCACGAAAGCGATCAGCAGGATCGCGTTCCACGGCTTGCCCACCAGCGTACGGGCCGTCTCGTAGTCGGCATGCGCCAGGCGCAGCACCGTGGCAAGAAACCACAGGCCGAGAACGACGAGCGCGATCGCGGTGAGGCGCTGCGTCCACCAGTGGCCGACACCCGACTGCGCCGAACCGAGGCCGCGCGCCCGCTTGATCGGATGCTGCAGATCCTTCGCGCTCATGCCGCACCTCCTGAGTTCAACACATAGGCCCAGACCAGCAGCGTAATCACCAGGCTGCCGATCACTGACAGCCAGCTGGAGCGCACGAACTGTGGGATGGCGTAACCGGCGCCGGTGTCCTGCACCAAATGTCGAATGCCGTTGCACAGGTGGTAGCCGAACGCCCAAGTCCAGCCGAACAGGATCAGCAAGCCGGGCGCACTGCCGGCACACGCCTTGAACGCGGCAAAGGCCGCATCGCCTCCCGCCAGGGCCGTCAGCCCCCACACGATGATCGCGCTGCCGAGGGCAAGCACGATCCCGGTCGCTCGATGCAGGATGGAAGTCATCATCTGCACCTGCCACTTGTAGACCTGCAGGTGCGGAGAAAGCGGTCGTCGCGTGTCGGCCATGGTGGCTATCCTGGTGTGGAATCGCTGGTTCCCACGCCGACCATCGTTGTCCATCCACACGCCGGCGATGGCCGGCGCGACGGATCAGAAATCGATGCAGCGACCGTTCTTTTCCCAATCGCCGTAGCGTGTGGGATCCGGCGCCGGCCGCTCGTCCGTCTTGACCGTGCCGGCGGGCTTCGCCGGCACGGTTTCCTTGCGGGCCGGATCGGCCGAAGGCGTCTTTTCAGGATGGGAGCGATTGTCGGACATGGCTACTCTTAGCTGAACAAGAGTAATACCTGTACGCCTGTCGGCACAACCTGACGCGGTGCCTGACAGGTGCCGCATCCTTGCCTTCACGGCCCCTCACCCCCACTGCTTGAGCCATGTCCGACTCGACGCCCTCCACGGTTGCCCAGACGCTCGTGATCGAGGGTCCGGATGCCATCCCCTTCGCGCAAGGCCAGTTCACCAGTGCCGTGTCGTCCATGGCGACGGGGCATTGGCAGTTCAGCGCATGGCTGGATGCACAGGGACGCGTGCGACATTTTTTCCAGCTCGCCAAGCTGGCACCGGACCACCTCGTGCTGCTCCTGCGCGGCGGGCATGCGGAAGCGATGAAGAACGATCTGGCGCGCTTCGTGTTCCGCGCCAAAGTATCGATGCGCGCGGACGACTCACGCTTCGTCGAGCGGGGTGCCGCGCTGGCCATGCACCGGATGCAGGATGCCGACGGAGCGCTCCGCTTTGGCTGCGGCGACTATTCCCTGGTGCTCTCGCCACAGCCAGGCGCCAGCGATTCCTGGCGTGCGGCGCAAGTGAAAGCCGGCTGGCCGTGGCTGCCCGATGCACTGCAAGGCATCTTCCTGCCGCCCGCCCTGTCACTGCATCGCCTGCAGGCGGTGAGCCTGGAGAAGGGTTGTTATCCCGGTCAGGAGATCGTCGCCCGGTTGCACTACCGCGGTGGCAGCAAGCGGCGGCTGTGCCGGGTCGGATTGTCGCAGCACGTGCCTGCAGGCACGTCGCTCGGTGAAGGCGATGGCGGCGCGACCGTCCAACTGCTGGATGTCGTGGGCACCGAACACGGCGTCGAAGCGCTCGCCATCTGCCAAGCGGACTCCACCGGCATGCGCATGCCGCTCTCGGCGATCCATGCCGGTCGCTCGATCTCGCTGGACTGCCTCGAAACGTGGCCTGCGTGAGCGCTATCCGGCGGCAATGCAAATGTGAGCGCCCAGTGAATCCGGAAGCATCGGCACTTGCCTTCACGCAATCGCGCCACTAGTCTCCGCCGAACTTTTGAGCGGCCCACCACCTCGTGGACCGATGCACGCGACGAACCGGAAGAGTCCGGATCGGCGCGACCCGACAAGACGATCTGTCGGAAGGAATCACCGCCGTCCGTGGCGGAGCAGTTGCAGGCAATGCGGGGGCAATGACCCCGTCGATGGTCCGGCAGCACGGGTCAGGCCAGGCAACCAAGCGCCCGCCCGACCCGCCACAATCCCGTGGCAAAGGCACCCAAGGCCCCCAAGTTTCGGCCCGAGTGTCATTCATCCAGGTGGAACGGCCTGCCCGCCCGTCCACCGCAACGGCGCACGTGCCCGGCTCTCGCCGGCCATGCGTACAGCACGTTGGAGGCAGACATGAAACTTTCTCTTCTACTGTGGATGGCATCCGTGCTTCCCCAGCCGGTAGCGGACCAGGCGTGCCTGGCCACGACCGTCTACCTGGAAGCGCGCAGCGAACCCACCATGGGACAGCTTGCCGTCGCCGAAGTCGCGCTGCGGCGCCGCGAACGGGGGCAATGGGGCAACACGGTGTGCAAGGTGGTCACCGCCCCACACCAGTTCGCCACCACCACCACGCCCGGTTCGTTCGACATCTCCAACATGCAGGCCTTTGCGAAAGCGTGGAAGATCGCTGGCGAATCGATGAGCAACTGGCAGCTCCCCGCCGCCGAGCGCCGACTGGTGGTTCCGCATGCCGACCATTTCGCCACGCTTGCCATAGCGCCCTACTGGTCGATCAACCAGACCGGTCAGATCATCGGCGAACACCGCTTCTACGCCGTCAACTGATCAGGCACATCATGCAAAACAAAAAACCCTCCGGACGGAGGGTTTTTTGTTTGGACGTCCAGATGTCCAATCAGCCCACATTGACTTCTATCGTGCGTAGACGCGACCACCCTGGATCTGCACGTAATCGCCATTGCGAACACGCGGATCCTCCGTCTGGGTGACGGTGGTGTACTCACCGCTGTCGAGGCGAACGGTTACCCGCCACGCCACATCGCTGCCGCTGTGCGCGTTGGCGACTTTGTTGCCCACCACACCGCCAGCGACCGCCCCGGCTACGGTGGCGGCCTTGCGGCCATCACCCTTGCCGATCTGGTTGCCCAGCACGCCCCCGGCCACCGCACCGATGACTGCACCGAGGGTGCCATTGCTCTTGCGCTCCACGTAGACCTGCTGCACTTCCTTGACCACGCCGCAGCTGTTGCAACGGGCCGGCCCGCGGTTGTCATAGCCATACGCCGGTTGCGACGGACGACTGTAGCCCCCGTTGCCGTAGGGCGCGGTTTCGCAACCCGTCAGCGCAAGGGTCGCTGCCAGTGCAGCTGAGACGAGCACCATCTTGCCTGTTGCAATAGCCATGGAGTACTCCTCAGTGAGCGTCGGAAACGGCGGTAACACCTTCCTGGACCTGCACGCGATCGCCCGGATCATGGTCCATGCGAACCGTGCGGGTTACCCCGTTGTACTCGTAGCGCACGTCATAACCGACCAGCTTGGTGCTTGTGTCGTTGACCGTGCTGCAACGGCGCTCGACGGTGGACGTGGTGGTCGCGTGCTGGCGACTCGCCTCGATTTTCTTGCCGGCATATCCACCACCCACCGCGCCGGCCACGGTCGCCAGGGTCTTGCCCTTGCCTCCACCGATCTGGTTGCCTAGCACGCCGCCCACCACGGCACCGATGGCGGTACCGGCGATCTGGTGCTGATCCTTCGGCGGCGAGGTGGTGTTCACCACCTCGTCGTGGCACACCTGCCTGGGCGTGTTCACGGTCTGGCGGACCGGATCCACGCTGATCACCTTGGCATACTTGACGCCGTTCGCGCCCGCATCGCCTGCAACTCCGGCATCGGCGCTCGCATCGCGGTTGCATGCCACCAGACTTGCTGCCAACGCAGCAGCCATCCCCACATGAAGCACGTTGACCATTGCACGATTCATCATGACTCTCCTCGTTTGAACCCCTGCGAGACGGCGCGCGCTGCGCCCCTTCGCCTTTCGCCGAACCATTGAAACCCTGCGCAACTGAATACGACCTAGCTCCTTCCCGTCACCTGGCTTTCACGTGACGCCTGCCACAGCCGCGAGTCGAAATCGGCCGCAGCCATCGACATCCATCCATGACCACGCTCGTAGACAGCCACCTTCATCTGGACGACGAACGCTTCGACGCAGACCGCGAGCAGGTGCTGTCACGGGCGCGCGAGCACGGCGTGCGATCCATGGTAGTCCCTGCCGTGCATCGGCGTAGCTGGGACGCCATCGGCTTACTTGCGGACCGGCATCGCGACGTCTTCCCCGCCTACGGCCTGCACCCGATGTTCCAGCCCGAGCACACCGTCGAGCATCTTGAGGCCCTGCCCGGATGGCTCGACGCGCACCCGGCCATCGCCGTCGGTGAGATCGGCTTGGACTTTTTCGCCGGGGACGCCGACCGGGAGACCCAGCAGCTTTATTTTTCACGCCAGTTGGCGATCGCGGGCGAGCGCGGCCTTCCCGTCATCATCCATGCGCGCCGCGCGGTGGACGCAGTGATCCTGGCAGTGCGCCGACAACCGGGCCTGCGCGGCGTCGTGCACAGCTTTTCCGGCAGCGAGCAACAGGCCCGGCAACTGTTCGACCTCGGATTTTTCCTCGGCCTTGGCGGACCGCTGACCTATCCCGGCGCCCGGCGCCTGCATCGCCTGGTGGCGACGATGTCGATCGACCGGCTCCTGCTGGAAAGCGACGCCCCCGATCAGCCGGGCGTCGAGCATCGCGGCCAGCGCAACGAGCCGGCGTGGGTCCGAACGACCCTGTCCCATGTGGCCCGATTGCGCGGCGAGGCCGAGGCCGCCGTCGCCGCCGCCACGTCAGCCAATGCCGAGCGCCTGTTCGGATTGCAGTCTTTCCGCAGGCGACCGGACTGATCCACCGGCACCGTTGCATCGCTGGTAGGCGACTTGCTATCTTTTTATTTCACCAATGAAATATAAGCTGATGAAATGACCACGCTGCGCAACTGCATCGCGATGATGGATCAGGGCATCGATCGGCTCGGCGCTGCGATTGCGGGCATGCCCGCGGGCAAGGCCAAGCTCAGCCGGTTGATGCTGATGGTGGGTGGTCGCCTGCGGGAGGAACTGGAGCTCACGCTCAAGCCGCACAAGCTCAACCACAGCGAATTCCTGACGCTGATGATTCTCTACAGCAGCCCCGACGGCAGCTCCACGCCTGGCGAGCTGTGCGAATACACCTCGCAGGGAGCCACCAACATGACCCGCATCGGCAACGCGCTGGTGCAACGCGGCCTGATCGTGCGAGCCGCCAGCAAAGAGGACCGTCGGCGGGTGCTCATCCGCATCACGCCCGCCGGCAAGCGCTTCGTGCAGAAAATGCTGCCGACGCTGTTTCCGCGCGTGAGCGCCATGTTCGACGGCTTCAGCGGGCCCGATCGTCGCAACCTGGGTCACCTCCTGCGCAAGCTGGCGGACAACCTCGATCAGCTGCACGCCCCCACGCTCCCATGAATCACGACCCGACGAGGCCTTCCCGATGAAGCACGCCCTGCCCCGCGGGCGCACCCTGTTGCTGGCCGCGATGACGGTGGCCCTCGCCGCGTGCGTCACGCCTCCGCGCAAGCTCGATCCTCCGCTGCTCCGCGATGACGTTCCGCTGGCCGGGCTGCCGACCACCACGCGCGCCGGCTGGCCGGCTGCCGACTGGTGGACCACATACCACGACGACCAACTCGATCGCCTGATCGACCTGGCGATGCGTCAGGCCCCGGATCTGGCGCTGGCGCAGAGCCGCGTGGGCAGTGCCGAACAATCGATCCGCGCGGCCGCCGCGCAGGCCGGGCTCAACATCAACGGCAGCGCTCAGGTGGCGCGGCAGCGCCTGAGCGAGCACGGGATGATTCCCAGCAGATTCCTCGGTTTCACCTGGTACAACCAGGCTGACCTTGGCGTGCAGCTGCGCTACGACTTCGACTGGTGGGGCAAGACGCGGGCGGCCGTGGCGTCGGCACTGGACCAGGCCCACGCTGCCGAAGCGCAGCGCAGCGCGGCGGCGCTGGCGATCCAGTACGCGGTGGCCGACACCTACTTTGGCTGGCAGGCCGATCAGGCGCGCCTGGCACTGGCCGTCCAGGCGCTCGCTGTACAGCAGCGGCTGGCCGACATCGCGCAGCTGCGCGTTCGTCAGGGCGTCGACCTGCCCGACGAGGCCTCGCGCGCGCAGGCCCAACTGGCCGCCGCACGCGGGATGCGCACGGCGATCGACAGCTCGGCCCGGATCCGCCTCGCCGCGCTGGCATCGCTGGTCGGCGTGGCGCCGGCCGAACTTCCGAAGCTCGCGCCGCGCCCGCTCCCCGACGTGTCCGGCGGCCTGCCGGCGGGGGCCGGCCTCGATCTCATCGCACGCCGCCCCGACATCGCCGCCAGCCGCTGGCAGGTGGAGGCGGCGCTGAAGCAGACCGACGTGGCGCGCGCCCAGTTCCTGCCGGATCTCAGCATCAGCGCGATGGCGGGACTGTCCAGCATCGACCTCGGCCAGCTGTTCACCGCCGGCAGCCGCACGTTCGCGCTTGCACCGGCACTGCACCTGCCGCTGTTCAACAGCGGCCTGCTGCAGGCCAACTACGGCCTGAGCAAGGCACAGCTCGACAGCGCCGTGGCGCAATACCACAGCGTGGTGCTGCAGGCGGCTCGCGACGTGTCGACCCAGGCCCTCACCGCGCAGATGCTGGCCGAGCGTCGCATCCAGCAGGAGGCACAGCTGGCCGCCGACGAGCGCCTGCTCGCCGCGGCGCAAGCGCGTGCCGCACAGGGCGTACGCGATGCCCGCGAATCACTGGCGGCCCGCGCCCAGCTGCTGCAGCAGCGCGACGCCGCCACCCAGCTGCAGGCGCAGGCCGTCAGCACCGACCTCGCCCTGATCAAGGCGCTCGGCGGCGGCTATCGTCCGCCTTCGTCCGACACCGCATCCGATACCTCCTCGCCTTCCCCTGACCATGCTGGAGCCCCTCGTCCATGAGCGCCACCGAGTCCACCGCCACGCCCGCGCCGACCGACGCCAAGGAGAGCGGCATGGCCGCCAGGAACCCGGCCAAGCGCCGCCGCGCGCTGATCGTCGTCGCCGGCATCTTCGTGCTGGCCGCCGTCGGCTGGCTGCTGCTCTGGCTGCTGGTGCTGTCGCGCCGCGAGAAGACCGACAACGCCTACGTCGGCGGCAACCAGGTCGCCATCTCGGCGCAGGTGCCGGGCACGGTGGTGGCGATCATGGCCGACGACACGCAGCGGGTGGAGGCCGGCCAGGTGCTGGTGAAGCTCGACGGCACCGATGCCGACATCCGCCTGCAGCAGGCGCGCAGCGCGCTGGCACAGGCCGTGCGTGGCGTGCGCCAGCAAACCGACAGTGCCGCCGGTGCCGAGGCGCAGGTGGCGGCCCGTCGACTGGAGCTCGGCAAGGCCGAGGCCGATCTCAAGCGCCGCCTGCCACTGGTTGCAGCGAACGCGGAGTCACCGGAAATCATCCAGCATCTGCGCGATGGGGTGGCCCAGGCGCGTACTGCGCTGGACGCGGCGCAGGCCCAGGCATCCGCCGCACGCGCGGCGGTGGAAGGCACCGACGTGGCGCACAATCCGGTGGTGATGCAGGCGCGCGCCGATTTCCGCGCGGCGTGGGTGGCTGCCCGGCGCAACGCGATCTACGCGCCCGTCTCGGGTTATGTCGCGCAGCGCAGCGTGCAGTTGGGCAACAGCGTGCAGCCTGGCCAGCAGTTGATGACCGTGGTACCGCTGCACAACCTGTGGATCGACGCCAACTTCAAGGAGAGCCAGCTGCGTCACATCCGGCTGGGTCAGCCGGTGACCATCGAGGCGGACATCTACGGCAGCGATGCCGAGTACCACGGCAAGGTGGTCGGCATCGGCGCCGGCACCGGCAGCGTGTTCTCGCTGCTGCCGGCGCAGAACGCCACAGGCAACTGGATCAAGGTGGTGCAGCGGGTACCGGTGCGCATCACGCTGGACAATGCCGAGCTAGACAGGCATCCGCTGCGCATCGGTCTGTCCGCCGCCGTCACGGTCGACATCACCGACGACAAGGGGGACGTGCTGGCCAGGGCGCCCGCGGTGCAGCCGGTCGCCAGTACCGACGTTTACGACCGGATGGCCGCCAGGGCCGATGCCGAGGCGGACCGCATCATCGTCGCCAATCTGCCCGCTGGGCGCTGAGCCACCATGGCCGCCACGCCGAACGACACTGCACCGCTGAAGCCACTGCACGGCGGCGCGCTGGTACTGCTCACCGCCGCCGTCGCGTTGAGCACCTTCATGGAGGTGCTGGACATGACCATCGTCAACGTCGCCGTACCGCACATCGCCGGCGGTCTGGGGGTGAGCCCGAGCGAAGGCACCTGGGCGATCAGTTCCTACGCGCTGGCCAGTGCGATCATGCAGCCGCTCACCGGCTGGATCGCCAAGCGCTTCGGCGAGGTGAAGACCTTCGTAGTGTCGGTGCTGCTGTTTGTGGTGTTCTCGATGATGTGCGGCCTGGCCACGTCGATGCCGGTGCTGGTGGTCGGCCGCCTGATGCAGGGTGCCGGCTCCGGCCCGATGGTGGCGCTGTCGATGACGCTGCTGCTGTCGAGCTACCCGAAGGAGCGTCAGGGCATTGCGCTGGCACTGTGGGCGATGACCGTAGTGGTGGCGCCGATCTTCGGGCCGATCCTCGGCGGCTGGCTCACCGACAATTTCTCCTGGCCGTGGATCTTCTACATCAACCTGCCGGTGGGTCTGGCCGCGGCGGTGGTCACCTGGGCGCTGCTGCGCAAGCGCGAAACCAGAACCTTCGACATGCCGATCGACGTGATCGGCCTGGTATTGCTGGTGGTCGGCGTGGGCGCGCTGCAGTTCATGCTCGACAACGGCAACGACCACGACTGGTTCTCCTCGCCGATGATCACCACCCTGGGCATCGTCGCGCTGGTCTGCCTGACCTTCCTGATCGTGTGGGAGCTGCACGCCAAGCATCCCGTGGTCGAGCTGTCGCTGTTCCGCCAGCGCAACTTCGCCGTGGGCGTGACCGGGCTGTCGCTGGGCATGATGGCGTTCTTCGGCATCAACGTGGTGTTCCCGCTGTGGCTGCAGACCACGCTGGGCTATACCGCCACCTGGGCGGGGCTCGCCACGGCGCCGGTCGGCATCCTCGCCTTCCTGATCGCGCCGATCCTGGGGCGCAACCTGCACCGGCTCGACCTGCGCGCGGTGGTGACCTTCGCGTTCGTGATGTTCGCCGTCACCTCGTACTGGTCCGCCACCTTCGACAGTTCCGCCTCGTTCTCCGCGCTGGTGCTGCCGCGCTTCGTGATGGGCATCGCCATCCCCTGCTTCTTCATCCCGCTCAACCAGGTCTACCTGTCCGGCCTGCCGGCCGCGGAAATCGCCAGCGCCTCGGGGCTGGCCAATTTCTGCCGCACGCTGGGTTCGAGCGTGTCCACGGCCGTGTCGGTGACGCTGTGGCAGCACCGTGGCGAGTTCCACCATGCCACGCTGACCGAGAGCATCACGCCGGCGCATCCGGCCACGACCACCTTCCTGCAGCAGCTTTCGCACGCGGGCCTGCCCTCGACCAAGGGGCTGGGGGTGATCGACCGCTTGCTCACGAGGGAGGCGCTGACCCTGGCCGTGAACGACGTGTTCTGGCTCTGCGCGGTGCTGTTCGTGCTGCTGATCCCGGTGCTGTGGCTGGCCAAACCGCCCTTCGGCAGCGCCGGCGGCGGCGTAGGTCATTGATCCGGCGTCGGGCCGAGACGATTTTGCTGCACTCCGGCGTGCAGCATTGCGACTGTGCAGTATTGCAACTGGTGCAGCGCAATACCTTCTGCTAGTTTCCGCCACATGGCACAAACACTCCGCATCATCAAGAAGTATCCGAACCGTCGGCTCTACGACACGGAAATCTCCAGCTACATCACGCTGGAGGAAATCCGCCAGCTGGTGCTGGACGGCGAAACCTTCGAGGTCCGCGACGCCAAGAGCGGTGAGGACCTCACCCGCTCGGTGCTGCTGCAGATCATTTCCGAGCACGAGGAGAAGGGGCAGCCGATGCTGTCGCCGCAGCTGCTGAGCCAGATCATCCGGTTCTACGGCGACTCGCTGCAGGGCTTCATGGGCCCTTACCTGGAGCGCAGCCTGCAGGTTTTCCTCGACCAGCAGCAGCAGTTCCGCACCCAGCTCAACAGCCTGATGGGGCAGACCCCGTGGTCGATGCTCAACGACCTCACCGAGCGCAACATGGATGCGTGGAAATCCATGCAGCGCGGCTTCCTCGATGCGGCCACGCAGGCCAAGCCTGCCGCCGCCACGCCCGGCGCGAACACCGGCCGCACGGGCAAGAAGTCCTCCTGATACCGCCGGGGCGCGCCCGCGGCCGCCCCGGGCCCGTTCCCCTTCGGCGGCCGCTGCAGCACAGCACGTGCTGTCGTCACCGGCGCCAACCCGCCGGTCAACGGCGGTACTTCCTGAGCTTCTGAGCGACCCGCCGGCGGCTTGCACCGGGCCGCTGCCTGATCGACAGTGGCGCCCCACGCGACGGACCCACCCTTGGCATCCCCCACACTCACTCTCGCCGGCGGCGGCCTGGTCGGCGCCCTGCTCGCGCATCTGCTGGCCCGCGCGGGCTTCGACGTCGAGGTGTTCGAAAAGCGCCCCGACCCGCGCCGCGCCGGCTACGAAGCCGGTCGCTCGATCAACCTGGCGCTGGCCGAACGCGGATTGCATGCGCTGCGCGCCGCCGGCCTGGCCGAGCAGGTGCTGGCGCGGGCGGTGATGATGCGCGGTCGCATGGTGCACGTGGACCGGCAGGCACCCTCGCTGCAGCGCTACGGCGTGGACGACAGCGAGGTGATCTGGTCGGTCTGCCGCGGCGCGCTGAACATGCTCACGCTCGACGCCGCCAAGGCATCCGGCGTGCGCTTCCACTTCGGCCACGTCATCCGCGACGTCGATTTCGACCGCCAGCGGCTGTATCTGGTCGACGCCGGCGGGGCGATGCGCGAGCACGCCTTCGACCGCCTGATCGGCGCCGACGGCGCGGGCTCGGCGGTGCGCGCGGCGATGAACCGGCGCCAGCCGCTGGGCGAGCGGGTGGAAGCCCTGGGCCATGCCTACAAGGAGCTGGAGATCCCGCCGGTGGAGGCGCTGCCCGGCGCACCCGCCAGCACGCACGGGCATTTCGCGCTCGAACCGCACGCGCTGCACATCTGGCCGCGCGGTGGTCACATGTGCATTGCGCTGCCCAATCCGGAAGGCAGCTTCACCGTGACGCTGTTCCTGCCGGGTGTGGGGCCGCACCCGAGCTTCGCCACCCTGCCCGATGCGGACAGCGCCGAGCGCTTCTTCCGCACCGAGTTTCCCGACCTGCTGCCGCTGATGCCGCGCTTCGCGCACGACTTCGCAGCGCATCCGGCCCCCAATCTCTACACGCTTTACCTCGACCGCTGGCACCTGGACGATCGCGCCGTGCTGCTGGGCGACGCCGCCCACGCCATCGTGCCGTTCCACGGCCAGGGCATGAACTGCGGCCTGGAGGACGCCGTCGAACTGGCCGGCTTGCTGGCGTCCGACGGCGGCGATGGCGCCGGTGTATTCGAGACCTTCCAGCAGCGTCGCAAACCAAACGCCGACGCGATTGCCGCCATGGCGCTGGAGAACTACATCGAGATGCGCGATTCGGTGGCGGACCGGCACTATCTGGCCAAGCGCGAACTCGGCGCGCGCCTGGCGGAGGCGGCACCGGAGCACTTCATGGCACGCTACCGCATGGTCACCTTCACCCGCCTGCCGTATGCCTATGCCTACGAACGCGGCCAAGCGCAGAACGCACTGCTTGACCGGCTGCTGGCCGGCCGCGACAGCGCCACGGCCGTGTCGCTGGACGAGGCTGTGCGACAACTGCGCGCCAGCCTGCCGCCGCTGCCCGTGATCGAACGTGGATGAGGCCCTGCTCGCGGCGTACCTGGCCACGGATTACCGCATCCGTCTGCCGGCCGGCGGATGCGCGAGCCTGCGCATCGGCGCGCCGATGCCCGATGCCCTGCGGCAGCTGACGGGCGACGCGGCCTGGGGCGTGATCACCGCATGGAACCCGCGTTCGCAGCCCATGCCGAAGGCGTGGAATCGCCGTGCGCAACGCGCGTTGCTGGCCGACCTGCGCCAGCGCGAGGACATCGCCGGCATCCACGCTGCGGTCGGCGTGGGAGTCGACGGCTGGCGCGAACCCAGCCTGCTGGTGATCGGTCCGGATGCCGCCAGCCTGCGCTCGCTGTGCGCCCGCCTTCACCAGCACGCTTTCGTCGCCGGCGAAGGCGGGACGCCACCGCGACTGTGCTGGACGGGCGACATACCGTGACGGCCGCCCGGCGACAGGCCGCCGCATGGACAAGGCCGCCGGCCATTGCGGACAATTGAGCGGATGACCGCCGCCGCCCTCCCCCTGCTCGAAGCGCGGGCCCTGAGCTTCCTGCGCCAGGACGAACCCGTGTTCGGGCCGCTGCAGTTCCGGCTGCATGCCGGCGAGCTGGCACTGGTGGAGGGCGACAACGGCAGCGGCAAGACCACGCTGATGCGCGTGCTGGCCGGCCTGCTGCACGTCGACGAGGGCGAGCTGCACTGGCGCGGCGCCCCGCTGGTGCGCGACACCAGCCAGGGCGAGATCGTGTTCCTCGGCCACCAGTTGGGCCTCAAGGGCGACCTCAGCCCGCGCGAGAACCTGCGCATCGCCGCCGGCCTGCATGGCTGCCGCGATGGCATGGATCCGGCCGCGGCGCTGCACGAGGTGGCCCTGTCGGGCTACGAGGACGAGCCGGTGCGCCAGCTCTCCGCCGGCCAGAAAAAGCGCGCCGCACTGGCCCGCCTGCTGCTGGTGCCGGCCACTCTTTGGCTGCTCGACGAGCCGTACGCCAACCTGGATCGGCACGGCATCGCGCTGGTCAACCGGCTGCTCGAAACGCATCTCGCCAGCGGCGGCGCGGCGCTGGTCACCAGCCACGGCGCGGTGAGCTTCCACGGTGGCGAACCGCAGCGCATCCGGATGCACGCATGAACCGCGCTCCGCTGTCGCGCGCCTGCGCCGCGGTGCTGCGGCGCGACCTCACGCTGGCCTGGCGCCGCCGCGGCGACATCGCCATGCCGGTGCTGTACGCGCTGATCGTCACCACGCTGTTTCCGTTCGCGCTCGGCCCGGAGAACGCCCTGCTGCAGCGGATCGCCGGCGGCGTGGTGCTGGTGACGGTGCTGCTGGCGATGCTGCTGGCGCTGGACGGCATGTTCCGCGGCGACATCGAGGACGGCTCGCTGGAGCAACTGGTGCTCGCCCCGCAGCCGCTGGCGCTGATGCTCGGCATGAAAATTCTTGCGCACTGGCTGACCACCGCGCTGCCGCTGATCGTGATCGCGCCGATGCTGGCCAGCATGCTGCAGCTGCCGGCGGCGGCGATGCCGATCCTGCTGCTGGCGCTGGCGCTGGCCACGCCGATGCTCAGCCTGCTCGGCGCGGTGCTGGTGGCGCTGACGGCCGGCACCCGGCGCTCTGGTATGCTGCTCGCCCTGATGTTGCTGCCGCTGTGCGTGCCCGTGGTGATCTTTGCCGCCGGCGCGCTCTCCGCGGCGCAGCAGGGCCTGCCATGGATAGCCCCGATCGCATGGCTCGGCGCCGCGCTGGCGCTGGCCCTGGTGCTGGCGCCGCTGGCCTGCGCCGCCGCCCTCCGCATTGCCTTGGACGCGTGAACCTATGTCCAGCTGGATTCCGCTCTGGTTGCACAAGCTCGGCTCGCCGCCGACCTTCTACCGCTTCGCCGGCGCCCTGCGTCCGTGGATGCTCGCGCTCGCGCTGATCCTCGGCGCCGTGGCGATGTACGGCGGGCTGGTCTTGGCCCCGCCGGATTACCAGCAGGGCGACGACTACCGCATCATCTTCGTGCACGTGCCCAGCGCGTGGATGGCCTTGTTCATCTATGCGGTGATGGCCGTCTCGGCGTTCATCGCGCTGGTCTGGCGGATCAAGCTGGCCGAGGTGGTGGCGATGGAATCGGCGCCGATCGGCGCCGCCTTCACCCTGATCACGCTGGTCACCGGCTCGCTGTGGGGCATCCGCATGTGGGGTACCTGGTGGACCTGGGACGCCCGGCTCACGTCGGAGCTGGTGCTGCTGTTCCTGTATCTGGGCGTGATGGGCCTGTACCACGCGTTCGAGGATCGCCGGCAGGGCGCGCGGGCCGCCGCCTTCCTGGCGCTGATCGGCATCATCAACGTGCCGATCGTGCATTTCTCGGTGAACTGGTGGAACACCCTGCACCAGGGTTCCACCGTGCGCCTGCTCGGGCCGTCGACCATGAGCGGCTCGATGATCTGGCCGCTGCTAACGATGATGGTGGCCACCAAGTGCTATTACCTGGCCAGCCTGTTCGGTCGCGTGCGCACCGATCTGCTGGCGCTGGAAAGCGGCAAGGACTGGGTGCGCCAGATCGCGCAGCACGAGGGCGGCCGATGAGCGCGTTTTTCGCCATGGGCGGCTACGCGGCGTATGTCTGGCCGTCCTACGCCGTGTTTCTCCTGGTGCTGCTGGCCGATGCGCTGGCGCCCGTGCTGCGCCGTCGCCGGGTGCTGCGCGAGCTGCGCACCCGACTGGCGCGACAGGCGGCCCGCCAGTCCCGCGACGCGTCCCCCGCCGCCTGAGATCGAACCGGAAGTCCCGCATGAACCCCACCCGCAAACGTCGGCTCGTCATCGTGGTCATGGTGCTGGTGGCCGCCGCCGTCGCCGGCGGCCTGACCGTGTTCGCGCTGCAGCAGAACATGAACTACCTGCTCACCCCCAGCCAGGTGCAGTCGGGCCAGGCGAAGGGCTACAGGACCTTCCGCCTCGGCGGCATGGTCAAGCAGGGCTCGATCCAGCGCGCCAGCGACTCGCTGAAGGTCACCTTCACCGTGGTCGACGCCGACGGTGCCATGCCGGTGGAGTACACCGGCATCCTGCCGGACCTGTTCCGCGACAACCAGTCGGTGATCGCCACCGGCCACATGGAGAACGCCCATTTCGTCGCCACGGAAGTGCTCGCCAAGCATGACGAGACCTACATGCCCAAGGAGTTGAAGGACGCCATGGCCAAGGCGCACGAGGGCAGGAAGATGGCCGAGAACGAGGCCGCCGGCGCGGCGCGCTGAACTGCGCATCGCCCTTGGTCCATTGAGGTTCCCGCTGCGTCCGCCGCAGCCTTGCGTATCCCACCACGGTATCTGCCATGACTCCTGAACTCGGCCAGCTCGCCCTCGTCCTCGCCCTGCTGCTGGCACTGGCGCAAAGCGTGCTGCCGCTGATCGGCGCCTGGCGCGGCAACCGCGCCCTGGTGGCGATCGCCCGACCCGCCGCGGCGGGCCAGGCCGCCTTCGTGATCGTGGCGTTCGCCCTGCTGGTGTGGGCGTTCCTGCGCTTCGACTTTTCGGTCGCCTACGTGGCGGACAACTCCAACCTCGCGCTGCCCTGGTACTACCGCATCGCCGCCGTGTGGGGCGCGCACGAGGGTTCGATGCTGCTGTGGGTGCTGATCCTCAACGTGTGGACGCTGGCGGTCGCGGCACTGAGCCGCAACCTGCCCGAGGTGTTCGTGGCGCGCGTGCTGTCGGTGCTCGGGCTGGTCGCGGTGGGCTTCCTCACCTTCATCCTGTTCACCTCCAATCCGTTCGCGCGGCTGCTGCCGATGCCGGCCGACGGCGGCGACCTGAACCCGGTGCTGCAGGACCCGGGCATGACCTTCCACCCGCCCGTGATCTACATGGGCTACGTCGGCTTCTCGGTGGCGTTCGCGTTCTCCATCGCGGCGCTGCTCGGCGGCGAGCTGGAACAGGCCTGGGTGCGCTGGGCGCGCTCGTGGACCAACGTGGCCTGGGCCTTCCTCACCGCCGGCATCGTGGCGGGCAGCTGGTGGGCCTACGCCGAGCTGGGCTGGGGCGGCTGGTGGTTCTGGGATCCGGTGGAGAACGCCAGCTTCATGCCCTGGCTGGTCGGCACCGCGCTGATCCACGCGCAGGCGGTCACCGAGAAGCGCGGCTCGCTGCGCGCGTGGACCATCCTGCTGTCGATCTTCGCCTTCTCGCTGTCGCTGCTGGGCACCTTCCTGGTGCGCTCGGGCGTGCTCACCTCGGTGCATGCGTTTGCCTCCGACCCGCGCCGCGGCCTGTTCATCCTGGCTTTCCTGGTGGTGGTGGTCGGCGGTTCGCTGCTGTTGTATGCGCTGCGCGCGCCGAAGGTCGCCGGCGGCAAGCCGTTCGCGGTGGTGTCGCGCGAATCGGCGATCCTGGTCGGCAACCTGATGTTCACCGTGGCCGCGGCGATGGTGCTGCTGGGCACGCTGTTCCCGCTGATCGGCGATGCGTTCAACCTGGGCCGCATCTCGGTGGGGCCGCCGTACTTCGGCTTCCTGTTTCCGCTACTGATGACGCCGGTGGTGCTGCTGCTGCCGTTCGGCCCGTTCCTGCGCTGGGGCCGCGGCGAACCCGGCCTGCTCGGGGCCATCGCGCTGCGCGCCGGTCTGGCCGGCGTGGCCTGCGCCGTCGTGGCGGCGTTCTTCGTGCACGGGCAGCTCAAGGCGATCGCCGGCGTGGGCGCCGCCACGTGGTGCGCGACGGGCACCCTGCTCTATGTCTACAAGCGCTACCGCGAGGTGCCGCGCGGGCGCCGCTATCCGGCCGAGATGGCCGGCATGCTGCTGGCCCATTTCGGGCTGGGCGTGTTCCTGATCGGCGTGCTGCTGTCCGAATCGCTCAGCGTCACCCGCGACGTGCGCATGGCGCCGGGCGATGTCCAGACCATCGGCAGCTACGGCTTCCGCTTCGACGGCGTGAAGCAGACCAGCGGCCCGAACTGGCGTGGCAACCAGGGCCGCGTCAGCGTGCTGCGCGACGGTGCGGTGGTGGCCGTGATGCACCCGCAGAAGCGCACCTACACCCGCGAGCAGGTGCAGACCGAATCGGCGATCGACCCGGGCTTTACCCGCGATCTCTACGTGGCGCTGGGCGAGCCGATGGACGCAAACAATGTCGGCGGCGCCTGGGCCATGCGCATCTACTACAAGCCGTTCATCCGCTGGTTGTGGGCCGGCGGCCTGTTCATGATGCTCGGCGGTTTCGTCGCCGCGGCGGATCGGCGCTTCCGCGTGCGACGCAAGGCCGAGGCCGGCAAGGACGCAACCGCGACGGCGCCACTGGCCACGGCATCGCTTACTGTGGCGCGCGAGTCGCATTCATGAGCCGGCTGCTTCCCCTCTTCGCCTTCCTGGCGCTGTGCGGCCTGTTCGGCTTCGGCATCTGGTGGAACTCCAGCCACGACCAGACCGCCATTCCCTCGCCGCTGATCAACAAGCCGGCGCCGGACTTCGCCCTGCCCGAGCTGTACGACCCCTCGCGCACGGTCACCAAGGCCGACTTGCTGGGCAAGCCCTACCTGCTCAACGTGTTCGCCAGCTGGTGCATCGAGTGCGGCGTGGAACACCCGCTGCTGCAGGCCGAGGCGCCGACGCTGGGGGTGACCCTGGTCGGCTACAACTACAAGGACCCGCCGCAAGACGCCAAGGCCTGGCTGGAAAAGCACGGCAATCCCTACGCCGTGCTGATGGCCGACCTGTCCGGCCAGACCGCGATCGACTTCGGCGTCTACGCCGCGCCGGAGAGCTTTCTGATCGACGCGAAGGGAGTCATCCGCTACAAGCGCATCGGGCCGTTCACGCCCGAGGTGATCGAGAAGGAACTCAAGCCGGCGATCGCCGTGCTGAAGAAGGAAGCCCCATGAAGCGTCTGCTCGTCCTCGCCGCCCTGCTGCTGTGCCTGTTTGCCGGCACGCTTGGTGCCCAGGCGATCGAACCGCTGCCGTTCAAGGATCATGCGCAGGAGCTGCGCTTCCAGCACCTCACCGCCGAACTGCGCTGCCCGATGTGCCAGAACGAGACCCTGGCCGATTCCAACGCGCCGATCGCGCGCGACCTGCGCCACCAGGTGTTCGCCCTGATGCAGCAAGGCAAGAGCGACGGCGAGATCAAGCAATACCTGGTGGACCGCTACTCGGACTACGTGCTGTACGACCCGCCGGTGAACGCCGCAACCTGGCTGCTCTGGTACGGGCCGCTGCTGATCCTGCTGATCGGCACCGTGGTCGTGGTGGTCACCATCCGCAAGCGCGCGCGCGCCACGTCGTCGGTTGCGGCGGCGAATGTCGATCACGGGGACGATTGGTGAAAATGCTTTTCTACGTTGTTGCCGCCGCGATGATCGCGACGACGCTGCTGCTGTTGCTGTGGCCGCTGATGCGCCACGGCCGCAGCCAGGGCCGTTCGCGCGGCGTATTCGCACTCGCGCTGGGCATCGCCTTCGTGCTACCGCTGGCGGCGGCGGGGATCTATCTCACGGTCGGTACGCCACGTGCGCTGGACGGTGTCGCCCGGCAGGCGCCGGCGATGGACGTGGGCCAGGCGCTGGCCGAACTGCGCGCCCACCTGAAGGAGTCGCCCAACGATGCGCAGGGCTGGCTGCTGCTGGCGCAGACCACCGCAGCGATGGGCCGGAGCGCCGAGGCGCGCGACGCCTACGGCCAGCTGTTGCGTCTGGCTCCGGACAACCCGACGGCGATGGTCGGCTGGGCCGAGGCCGACTCACTGGCCCGCGCCGATCACCGCATCGACGGACGCTCGCGTGAACTGCTCGAACGGGCCGTGCAGCAGGAACCGGACAACCAGCGCGCGCTGTGGCTGCTCGGCATCAGCGATTTCCAGCAGGACCGTTACGCCGCCGCCGCCGCCACCTGGCGCCGTCTGCAGCCCTTGCTCGAGCCCGGTTCCAGCGTGGCCAAGGCGGTCGCCCAGCAGATCGCCGCGGCGGATGCCCGCGCCGGTGGCAGCGCGCCCGCCCCAGCCACACGCGCCGCGGCCGACGCACCGACCGCCCCCAAGCTCACCGTCAAGGTGAGCCTCGCGCCTGCACTGAAGAGCAAACTGCAGCCCGGCGACACCCTGTTCGTCTACGCCCGCGCCGAACAGGGTCCGCCGATGCCGCTGGCGGTGGCGCGGCAGGACGCCGCCCGTCTGCCGGCCACGGTGGAACTCACCGACGCCATGGCGATGGCGCCGGGCATGAAGCTCTCCTCCGTGCCCCGCGTGTTCGTCGGTGCGCGCATCAGCCACAGCGGCCAGGCCATTGGCCAGGCCGGTGACCTGGAAGGCGATGCCGGCGTGGTGCCGGTGGATCGGCGCGCACCAGTGGACGTGCTGATCGACAAGGTGCGCCCGTGAGCGATGCACGCCGCTACTGCGCCCTGCCCTCGCCGTTCGCGATGAAGCGTGGCGGCGTGCTGCACGGCGCCCGCGTCGCCTACGAGACGTGGGGCACGCTCAACGCGGCGCGCGACAACGCGGTGCTGATCCTCACCGGGCTGTCGCCCAGTGCGCATGCCGCATCGAACGCCGAAGACTCCTCGCCCGGCTGGTGGGAGGCGATGCTCGGCCCCGGCAAGGCGATCGACAGCGACCGCTGGTTCGTCATCTGCGTGAACTCGCTGGGCAGCGACAAGGGTTCCACCTGCCCGGCCTCGATCGACCCGGCCACCGGCCAGCCGTATCGCCTCACCTTCCCCGAACTGGCGCTGGAGGACGTGGCCAACGCCGCGCACGAAGTGGTACGCCAGCTCGGCATCGAGCGCCTCGCCTGCCTGATCGGCTGCTCGATGGGTGGCATGAGCGCGCTAGCCTACATGCTGCTGCACCCCGGTTCGGTGCGCGCGCACATCAGCGTGGACACCGCCCCGCAGGCGCAGCCGTTCGCGATCGCGATCCGCTCGCTGCAGCGCGAGGCGATCCGGCTGGACCCCGGATGGCGGGGTGGGCAGTACGACATCCATGCCGCGGAAGGCGGAACGTATCCCGACATGGGCATGAGCATCGCGCGCAAGCTCGGCGTGATCACCTACCGCTCGGCGATGGAGTGGAACGGCCGCTTCGCGCGCATCCGGCTCGATCCGGAGCAGCGCGAAGATCATCCCTTCGGCGTGGAATTCCAGGTCGAGTCGTACCTGCAGAGCCATGCCGAGCGCTTCGTGCGCACCTTCGACCCCAACAGCTACCTGTACCTGTCGCGCGCCAGCGACTGGTTCGACGTGGCCGAATACGGCGGCGGCAGCGTGCGCGAGGGGCTCAAGCGCATCCACATCGAGCGGGCGATGGTGATCGGCGTCAGCACCGACATCCTGTTTCCGCTGGAACAGCAGGAGCAGATCGCCGACGGCCTGCGCGACGCCGGCGCGGCGGTGGAATTCGTGGCGCTGGACTCGCCGCAGGGACACGACGCCTTCCTCGTCGACATCGCCAACTACAGCCCGGCGATCGGCGGCTTCCTGCTGCGGCTCTGACCGCCGTCGCGCCTGCGCGGTGGCGCGCTGATAAGATGGCGCAGCCCCACGCCGTACCGAGACCGCCATGCTCGCCCAGGAATTCCCCGGCTGCCGCCAGTTGATCGACGCGATCGACCATGCCGTCAGCCAACCGTCCACCCACGCCATCACCGACACCCTGCGCAACAGCCTGTGCCGATTGATCCGCGCGCAGGAAGTGACCTTGCCGGAGTGCGTCTACCAGACGGCCGAAGGCCGCTATGCCCGCCGCGAGCTCTACCGCAGCGAAGAGCACGGCTACTGCGTGGTGGCGATGACCTGGGGTCCCGGCCAGGGCACGCCGATCCACGACCACTGCGGCATGTGGTGCGTCGAGGGCGTGTGGAGCGGTGCGCTGGAGGTGGTGCAGTACGAGCGTCTGGCCGAAGAAGACGGCCAGTGGCGCTTCCAGGAGGTCGGCTCGATCCAGGCCGGCCCGGGCTCGGCCGGCAGCCTCATTCCGCCGCACGAATACCACACCATCCGCAATCCCAGCGACGACACCATCGCCGTGAGCCTGCACATCTACTCCGGCCAGATGACCCACTGCGCGATCTTCCAGCCCGCTGCCGGCGCCCAGTGCTATGAGCGCCACGACCGCCAGCTGGGGCTCGACCCCCTGCATTGAACCCGGCATAATCGCGGCTCAAGTTTTTGCCGGTGTGGCGGAATGGTAGACGCGGCGGACTCAAAAATAGGTACTTGTACCTATGGTTAGTCAGAGTTCATCATCCGCCAAGCCGCATCAGGCAAGGGATTGAGCGAAGTGCCGGCTCTTGATCGAAAAGCACGTTTTTTGCATCAGGAGCCAAGCAGGAGCCAGGACGACGCAGACTGGCTCCAAGCGAGTAGTAGAAGGTAGTGCTGTACGATCGCGTCACGCCCGAGTGGTGGAATTGGTAGACGCAGAGGACTCAGACCAAATTTGAGCCCTCCGGGGGAAACCCCAGAGGTGAAGCCCGTCAAACTCGGTGAAGGCCCTGGACGCAAGTCCGAGCTAATGCCGAGCCAAGCCCTCGGATCGAAAGATCCAAGGGAAGGTGTAGAGAGCAGACGGCGGGCACCTACGGCCGCAAGGCTATGGTGAAGGCGTGCTCCAGACCACGAACGCCCTGCCCCGTGCAGGACGGCGGCGAAAGCCGAAGTGGGAAGAAAATCCTCCGCCGCAAGGCTTGTCGGTTCGAGTCCGACCTCGGGCACCAATTCGGAAGCCGCCTCTGTTCACGCAGGGGCGGCTTTTTCGTTACGTCGGACGTTGCTGCTGTTCGATCGCCGAAAGCCCCGGTCTCCCGCTAAGAAAGCCTCCAGCATGTACGGGATCAGCGCCGTCGCATCAACCGCCTCGCCATAGGTCTGCGCGTGGAGCGCGGCGTAGCGATCAAGGTTGGCCTTGAGGTTCATCGGACACGCGAAAGTCAGTTTGACGTTCTCGGTTTTCGGCAGCGGCCCCAGCCGCAGCTTACGCGTCGTGCTCATGGCATCGATCCTCGCTGGATGAAGAGCGGCTGGTACGGCCGCAACACCAGATCCTTGTTCACCATCACGTTGACTAGGAACCCCGGCCGCACCGTCAAGGTCGGTTGGATGCTCAAGTTCCGGCGCGTGATTTCCTGGCCTACCTGGTTGGCGGTGTCCTGTGCGCTGTCACGCAGTGCAAGCACCGTGTTGCCGTTGTTGAGGTTGCCCTGATTCGATATCGCCATCTCGGAGCTGACCCCCAGCAACGTGGACAGCGCCGCACCGGCCAGGATGCGGCTCCAGTGCCAGTCCACGCCGTCTTCCAAGCCGGCATAGCCGGCCGGGTCGATGCCCGGCAGCTTGTCCAGCGCGATCGACGACGTGTCGGGAAGCACCAGCCGCAGCCACACCAGCAGCACGCGCCGCTGCCCGAAGGCCACCTGGCTGTCGTAACGTCCGATCAAGCGCGAGCCCTGCGGGATCAGCAGGTAGCGGCCGGTCGCGGTGTCGTACACCGGCTGCGTCACCTCGGCAATGATCTGCCCCGGCAGATCGGAATTGATACCCGTCACCAGCGCCGCCGGAATGATCGTGCCCGCCATCACCGTGTAGGGCGACGCTGGTGGCTGCAGGCTGCCCGCGTTGCGCGTGACAGCATTGCCGTCCTTGGCCAGGAAGGCTTCCTTCTGGTTCTGCCGGTTCTGTATCGCCGTCGGATCGTTGGGTTGTGCGGCAGTGGATGCCGGCCCGGCACCCATCGGATCGAATGCCGCCGCGTTGGCCACCGCCGGGGGCCCAGCCGATGCGGAAGTGACATCGCGCTTGCCGACGTTGTTGCTGGTGCGGAAGAACACCGACGAACGAGCGATCTCTTCGGCCTGGCGCTGCCGGTCGACGGCCTCCGGCGACGGTCCCGGCGTCGCCCCGTCATTCGGTAGCTGCGCCATGGTCGACGCCGCGCCCCAATCCCCCGGCAACGGTGGCCCGAGCTGTGGCACGCTGGCCGCTGGCACGGGCTTCGCCGGCAGTTTCGAATAGTCGGTCGGCAACTGGTCCAGGTCGTCGGCCTTGGCAATCCGATCGACGTCATAAAGATTGGTCCGGCCGGCGGCGCCCCGCCCACCTTTCGACTGCAGCGCCCACATCGACGCTCCCGCGATGGCCGCAGCCAGCAGCGCCGCGAAAATCGCCAGCGTGCGGCGATTGAGCCGCGTCACCGGACGCGGCGATGCCCGTAACGCGACACCTTCGGGCGCGACCTTCGGCGCCGGACGTGCGTCGCCGTCAGTCGTGTCCATGACCAGCTCCCGCAGCGACGCCATCGGTGCGCTCGATGCGCACCACGGCCGCGTTCTTTCCGCCCAAGCGCAGCTCTGCCGCGCCGAATAACCGATCCACGATGTCGTAAGGCGCGCGGAAACGGTAATTCACTAGCTCGCCCTTGCCGTCCGGCCCGACCACGAACAGCGGCGGCAGCTCGCCTTGCGCGATGCCGGCCGGAAACTGGATGTAGACGTGCTGACCGTCGTCGAACGCGCGCACCGGCTTCCACGGCGGATCGTCGCCCTTGATCGCATAGCGGAAATGCAACTGGTCGAGCGACAGGTCGGCGGCGACGGGAGCCTGCGCGTCGGCGGCTCGGGCCTGGGCCTGCAACGCCAGCATCTGGTCCTTCGGATACTCCCACGACACCGACGCCATCCAGGCTTTCGGGGTGGATGTGAGTTCGAGCAGGTAGGTGCGCCGGTTCGTGGTGATGACGAGGTTCGTCTTGATGCCCGTGCGCACCGGCTTGACCATCACGGCCACGCGGCGGCTCGCGCCGCTGCCGCTCGCCGTATCGCCCACGATCCATTGCACGGTGTCGCCGGCGGCGACCGTCACCAGCTCCTCGCCCGGCTGCAGGCGGATGACCGTCACGCGGCCAGGGCTCGTATAGACCTGGTACAACGCGCCATCGGAGAACGGCCAGACCTGGATCGCGTTGATGTAGCCCTCGCGCGAGGGCGCGACGCTCGCCTCGGCATTGGCCTGCTCGACGCGCGCCTTGGGGTCGGCGGGCTCCGGTGCCGGTTTCGCATCGGGAGCCGGCAACGGCTTCATCTGATCCGGCAACGGCAAGGGCTTGGACACCTTCACCACGACGACCGGCCTCGGTGGCTCGGGCAGCGGTTCGGCCTTGACCGCTGCATCCAGCGATATCGTGGGCGGCGGCTTGCCTTGCGTCGCGCAACCCGTGAGTGCGCCCAGCAGGCCGAGGAAAGCGATGGTGGTGAGGACGTGTTTCATGGCTTCTTCGCTCCTTCCGGTGCGTCCAGATCCCGGCTCCAGGACAGCCCGTTGATGTAGATGCCGAGGGGATTGCGGCGCACCTCCTGTTCGGTGCGCGGCATCTGCATGATCAGCGTGAGCATCGCGGTCCAGTGCTCGACGCCGGTGGGGGTGCCCTCATTGAAGTGCTGTTCGGTCCAGCGCACCTGAAACGAGACATCGCTGACGCGCACCACGCTGGTCACGTCCACCGAGACGGAATCCTGACCGACATGCGCGAAGGGATCGTGGACGCGCGCATAGGCGTTCAAGGTCGCCGCACCGTGGTCGGTGGTGTAGCCGTAGGCTTCGAGCCAGTTCTGCCGCACGACCACCGGGTCGATCGACAGCGAGCGCACGTCGGTGATGAAGCGCGCGAGATACCAGGCAATCTGCGCATCGGTCGGCTTGTACGGCGTCACCGCCGCTCCGACCGCACGTACCTGGCCGGTGTGATCGACCTCCACCACGTAGGGCGTGACGCGCGACTGGCCGGACTGCCAGACGAGGCCCGCGGCCATCAGCAGCGCCAGCCCCAGGCAGCCGAAGGCCATCAATCGCAAGTTCTTCGCCTGCACGCGCGCGCTGCCGAGGCGTTCGTCCCACACCTGTGCCGCGGCCTGATAGGGCGTGGCGGGCGCGGGTGACTCGCTGTAGCGCACGCCGGGTCGTTTGAAGCGCATGGCTCGCCTCCCTTACTCGTTCGAGGAATCGTTGAGTTCCGGCGCGGCTCCGCCGCCGCCGTGATCGGCCGCGCGCACGACGTGCGCGGCCGTCGACGCGCCATGCGCGGCGCGCTGGCGGCGCTGCAGGCGCTGCGCCCAGTCGGGCGCCTTGTCGCTGGATGCGGGAGATCCGTCATGGGCAGTCGCCGACGACGCGGACGCTGCGCCGGACGCCTCGGGCGAGGCCGGACCGGCGCCGACCGCCGACGCCACGCGGTCCCGCACGGCGCGAGCGCCGGCCGCAGCCCGCTCGCCGACGGCGTGCGCGCCGCTGCGCGCGACGTTGGCCATGCCGGCACCGAAAGCGCGCGCGCCGGTTGCACCCGAGGCGGCCGCGCCGGCGCGATAAGCCGACGCGGCACTACCGGCCGCGCGCGCCGTGCCGACCGCACCGCGGGCGGCCAGCCGTGTCCCGGCCGCGACCGCCGCGCCACCCGTCGCCACCGCAGCACCACCGGCGACGGCGAGGCCCGCCGCGCCGAGCGCCGTACCGGCGGCGGCTCCCGCACCGAGCTGCGGGGCGCCGGAGACCAGGCCGGTGGCGATGCCCGGCCCGAAGATGCCCAGCCCCAGCATCGTCAACGAGGCCAGCATGAGGGCGAGCGCGTGGTTGAGCGTGGGATCGGCACCGGCCGGCGCCTGGAACTGCCCGAAGATCGTCGAACCGATGCCGACGATCACGGCCAGCACCAGCACCTTGACGCCCGAGGACACCACGTTGCCCAGCACCTTCTCGGCGAGGAACGCGGTCTTGTTCCACAGCGCGAACGGCACCAGCACGAAGCCGGCCAAGGTGGTCAGCTTGAACTCGATCAGCGTCACGAAAAGCTGCACGGCCAGGATGAAGAAGCTGACGATCACGACGATCCAGGCGAGCAGCAGCACCATGATCATGTCCAGGTTGCTGAAGACGGCGGTGATGCCGTGGGACATCGTGCCGACCTGCTGCAGGAGCGGCTGGCCAGCCTTGACGCCGACATAGGCGAGCCGTCCCGGCTGCAGGAAATCGCCGATGCTCACCGTCGAGCCGGAAGCCAGCAGCCCGAGTCCCGCGAACGAGCGGAATACGATGCCCGCCAGCCAGTTGAAGTTGCCGATGATGTAGGCGAAGGCGCCGACGTAGAGCGTCTTGCGGATCAGCTTGGCCAGTACCTCCTCGCCGCCCATCGCCCAGAGCAGGCCCGCGAGCGTCACGTCGATCACGATCAGCGTGGCCGACAGATACGCGACCTCGCCGTGCAGCAGCCCGAAGCCCGAGTCGATGTATTGCGAGAAGACCGCCAGGAAATGGTCGATGACGGACAGATCGTTCATCGTCGATCTCCGTCAGTTCCCGTAGAAGCTCACCGACTGCGGCACGTAGTGCGGGCCGCTGCCGAGGAAACGCTTGCGCACCTGTTCGGCCTGCGCCTCGTCGGCGGCCGCGCGCGCGTGGTCCAGGGCGATCGCCCGATCCTGCGACACGGTGAGCTGCTGCGACTGGATGGCCTGCCGGGCGATCAGCGCCAGCAACTGGTTGGTCGCCTGGCTGGCCTGCAGGGCGCCCACCGCGCCCTGGCTCTGCGTGACCAGTCCGCTCAACACGCCCTGGTCCGACAGCAGGTTCTGCGCGGCCTGCGACTGCACCTGCGTCGCGGTTTGGAATGCCTGCACCGAGGTCTGCCAGCGGGCCTGCGCGTCCCGCACCATCCGCGCGTTGCTGGCGCCGGCACCGTAGGACGACGGATACAGCCGGTCGAAGGTCGCCTGCGACTGCGCGACGTTGAAGGTCAGCCCCTGCGCCTGCGCGATCAACTGGTTCGTCGTCGCCAGCGTGGACAGCAGTTGCGACAGCGCGTTGTAGTGGAGACTAGTGAGATTGCGGCCCTGGTTGACCAGCATCGTCGCCTGGTTCTGCAACTGCTCGATCTGGTTGTCGATCTGTTGCAGTTCGCGCGCGGCTGTCAGCAGGTTCTGCGAGAAGTTCGCCGCGTCGAACACCGCCCATTGCGCGAAGCTCGTGGACGACGTCGACAGCAGCAAGGCCGTGACGACGGCCAGACCGATCTTCTTCATGACCGAATCTCCGGTGGCATGGGAAACGAAGGGATGAGGTCGGCGGCCCAGTCGAGGCCGCGATGGCGCAGCCAGCTCTCGGAGAAGTCGCCCGGCGCCGTACCGGCGAGGGCCGCGTCAATGGCGCGCTGGTCCTGCGGCGTCGAGGCGCCGGCGAACGCGAGTGCGACCGGTCCCAGGTCGAGATCGAACAGGCGATTGCCGAGGCGCGACTGGTAGTAGTAGTCGCGCTTGGGTTCGGCGGTGGCGACGATCTCGATCTGCCGGCTGTTCAGGCCGAAGCCTTCGTAGATCGCGCGAATCTGCGGCTCCATCGCCTGCGGGTTCGGCAGGAAGATGCGGCTGGCGCAACTCTCGATGATCGCCGGCGCGATGCTCGAATCCTTGACGTCGGCGAGCGACTGCGTGGCGAAGACGACGCTGACGTTCTTCTTGCGCAGTGTCTTGAGCCACTGGCGGATGCGCGCGGCGAACACCGGGTCGTCGAGGAACAGCCAGGACTCGTCGAGAATCAGCAGCGTCGGCGCACCATCGAAGCGTTCGTCGAAGCGCGCGAACAGGTAGCCCAGCACGGCGAGCACCGCCGCGCGGCTCGCCATCAGTTCCTCCATCTCGAAGCCCTGCACGTCGGCGCTGCCGAGCCGGTCGTGGTCGGCATCGAGCAGACGGCCGTGCGCACCGCCGAGCACGTAAGGCGCGAGGGCTTGGCGCAGCGCATTGGACTGGAGCAGCACGGACAGACCCGTGAGCGTGCGCTGTTCGAGCGGCGCGCCGGCGAGGCTGCCGAGCGCCGACCACACGGCCGCCTTCTCGTCGGGGCCGACGGCGATGCCTTCGTGCAGCAGGCGGCTTTCGACCCATTCGGCGGCCCAGGTGCGATAGCTTTCGCGGTCGATGCGCGCGAGCGGCTGGAAGGCGATCGCGCCGTCAGTGCCGAGGTCGTAGTGCTCGCCGCCGAGGCCGAGGATGGTGGCGCGCATCGAGCGGCCCATGTCGAAGGCGAAGATGCGCGAGCCGCGGTAGCGGCGGAACTGCATCGCCAGCGTCGCGAGCAGCACCGACTTGCCCATGCCCGTCGGGCCGACCACCAGCGTATGACCCACGTCGCCGATGTGCGTCACCAGTCGGAACGGCGTGTCGCCGTCGGTGCGGGTGACGATCAGCGGCGGGCCGTCGAGGTGTCCGTTCTTCTCCTGCCCCGCCCACACCGCCGACACCGGCATCAGGTGCGCGAGGTTCAGCGTGGAAATGCTCGGCTGGCGCACGTTGGCGTAGGCATGGCCCGGGATCGACGACAGCCACGCCTCCACTGCATTGAGAGTCTCGGGAATCGTGACGAAGCCCCTGCCCTGGATGGCGCGCTCCACCCTGCGCAGCTTTTCGTCGGCCGCCGCCGCATCGGCGTCCATCACCGTGACGGTCGCGGTCACATAACCGAACGCCACCTGATCGCTGCCCAACTCCTGCAGGGCGGCGTCGGCGTCGGTCGCCTTGTTGCTTGCGTCGGTATCGACGAGCGGCGATTCCTGCTGGAAGATGGTCTCGCGCAGCAGCGCGACCACGTTCTTGCGCTTGGCGAACCACTGCCGGCGCAGCCGCGTCAATTCCTTCTCGGCTTCGGTCTTGTCGAGGCACAGGAAGCGTGTGGACCAGCGGTAGGCGAAGCCCAGCCGATTGAGGTCGTCGAGCAGGCCCGGCCAGGTCGAGGTCGGAAAACCGCGAACCGTCACGACGCGCAGATGCTGATCGCCCAGCATGGGGGCGAGGCCACCGACCAGCGGCATGTCGGCCAGCAGTGCATCGAGGTGGAACGGCACCTCCGGCACGCCGACGCGATAACGCCGCGTCGAGATGGTCGCGTGCAGATAGGTCAGCGTCTCGCTGTCGTCCAGCCAGGCGATCTCGGGCATCACGCCGTCGAGCAAGTCGAACACGCGTTCGGTCTCGGCAACGAAAGCGTCAAGCCGTTCGCGCCAGTCCACACCGGCCGTGGGCGTGTTCTCGTACAGGAGCTTCGCGGCTCGCGCCCGCGATTCCTCCGGTGGCAGGTACACCAGCGTCAGGTGATAGCCGCTTTCGTAATGACTGCCAGCCTGCTCGAACGCGGCGCGGCGTTCCTCGTCCACCAGCCAGGACAGCGGCTCGTGGAAGTCCGAATGCGGATAGTCCGCCGCGGGCCGGCGTTCGGCCTCGACGAACAAGGCCCAACCCGATCCCAGCCGGCGCAGCGCGTTGTTCAGGCGCGCGGTCGTGGCGATCAGCTCGCCCTGCGTGGCGCTGTCGAGGTCCGGCCCGCGAAAGCGCGCCGTGCGCTGGAACGAACCATCCTTGTTGAGCACCACGCCGGGCGCGACGAGTCCCGCCCACGGCAGCCAGTCGGCGAGCATGGCGGGACGTTGGCGGTATTCGGCGAGGTCCAGCATACGAATGTTCTCCTCTGGCCTCACACGTCCAGCAGCGGCTTGTGCTTGAGGTGCCGCGCGAAGACGGGCATGAACTGTGGATCGACCCTCGCGCCCCACACCGCAAGGGAATGGCCGATCAGCCACAGCGCGAGACCGAGCATCCACAGTTGCAGGCCGAGCCCGATCGCGGCGGCGAGCGTGCCGTTGGCGATCGCCACCGTGCGCGGCGCACCGCCCATCAGGATCGGCTCGGTGAGCGAACGATGCAGCGGCACCTCGAAGCCCGGCAGGTCGGTAGCCGTACTCATACGACGGCCCCGCCGGAGAAGCTGAAGAACGACAGAAAGAACGAGGAAGCCGCAAACGCGATCGACAGCCCGAACACGATCTGGATCAGACGCCGGAAGCCGCCGCTGGTGTCGCCGAACGCGAGCGTGAGGCCTGTCACGATGATGATGATGACGGCGATGATCTTGGCGACCGGCCCCTGGATCGAGTCAAGGATGGACTGCAACGGTGCTTCCCAGGGCATGTTCGAGCCGGCGGCCTTCGCCGTGCCGGTCAGCGCCAGCATCACGACGGCCATCGTCAGACCCTGCCGCGCCGGCCGAACCAGACCGCGAAGTCGGGCAAGCGGATTTACAGAAAAGCGCAAGACCTGGCCATGGCTCATGAGGGTTCTCCAGAGGGAAGCGAAGACGGATCTGCGTGGGACGGCGACGGCATGGCATCGCGAAGCTGGTAGCCCACGGCGTCGAAACCGCTCACGCGGGCAACGCGCTCGATGCGACGCCGCCGGCCACGGCCGGCGATGTGGACGACGACGTTGACGGCCTCGGCGATCAGTGCGCGTGGCGGATTCACCGCCACTTCGAGGATCAGTTGTTCGAGGCGAAGCAACGCACCCAGCGCGCCACTCGGGTGGTGCTGAAGATGCCGGTAGCCATCCCCGCGCGCTCCTTTGGCACCACGCTGACCGCCAAGCCATCCATCAGCCCCCAGGGCAATCCTGTGCCAACACCGATGACCAATAGCGGCCCGAGGATAGATGCCTGGCGACCCAAAGGGTCAATACTGCTAAGCCAGAACAATCCGAAAGCGGCAATTAGCAATCCGGCGGCGGATATCTTGCCCGGCGAGGCCCATCGGGTCAGGCTAGCGGCGACGCTGGGAACCACAAGCATCGGAATGGATAGCGCAATCATGATCAGTCCTGCGCTGACTCCGTTTAGCCCATCGAGGCCGATGAGTCTCAAGGGCAACAGGACCAGCAGCACCACATAGCAATAGCAGGTCGCCACCGGCAGCATTTGTACGCCGATGAACTGTGGATACCGGAATAGTGATAGATCCAACATTGGGCGGCGCGCACGCGCCTCGCAGCGTAAAAAGACCACGAGCGACAATAGGGCACTACCGAGCAATACCCATGCTTGGCTACTTGACCAGCCGCTCGGCGGCAATTGCAAAACACCCCAAGTGAACAAGCACAACGTGCTGGTGAAGCTCATCGCACCGAGCCAATCAAAACGGACCACATCTGGATCAAGTGATTCGCGCATCCTGGGCACTCCAAGCAGAAGAGCAAACGTCCCGACAAAGGCGCTGGAAAGAAAGACTGATCGCCAACCTTGGTACTCGATGAGCAGTCCTGCGAGCACAGGGCCAAATGCCAATCCTGCGCCGAAGCTGGTACCAAGAAAGCTGAATGCTCGGGTGCGCGCGTCGCCATCGAACTCCTGCGCGAGCGCTGCCGACCCACCCGCCAATGCTGCTGCGGCAGCGATTCCTTGAACGGCTCGCAATGCATCGAGCCAGGCGATGCTCGGTACCCAAACGATGACTATCGACGCTACCGAAAAGGCCAACACGCCGCCAGCGAAAAGCCGCTTGCGGCCAAATGCATCGGCCAACGCCACAGCGGTCATCAAGAGGCTTCCGAAGCTCAGCATGAAAGCGTTGGTGATCCAGCTCAATGCCAATGGACTACCACCGAGATCCCGGCCGATTGTCGGTGTCGCGATGGCGCCCCCGGTAAAGCTAAGTGGCAGGATCAGCGCGGCCAGACATACGGCCACGAGCACGCTGGCCTTGTCTCGGCTGGCTACCGCATGGAACGACGGTGGTAATGAGGCTTTGGGGGTGATCTTCATGGGCGTCTTCCTCGTGGGGAGCGACAGCACAGGCCCTAGTCATTGGCAGATGCTATGAATGATAGAAATTCCCCAATAGAAGACAAATAGGTTATCATTCCTCCATCGCATGACGTTTTGTCATCAATGAGGTGGTGATGGACAGCCTAAGTGGACTCCTTGCATTCGTCCGCTCCGCGGAGCTGAACAGCTTCGTCGCGGCTAGCGAGCGGCTTGGCGTCTCTGCCTCTGCGATCAGCAAGAGCGTGTCGCGGCTTGAGGGTGAGCTTGGTGTGCGTTTGTTCCATCGCAGTACGCGCCGACTTAGCCTCACCGAAGAGGGCTCTCTTTTCTTACAGCGTGGTCAGCGGATCGTTGAGGAGATTGAAGAGGCAGAATCTGAGCTTTCACGACTGGCCGGTGCTCCTCGCGGGAAGCTGCGCGTTAGCGTTCCTGCAATCGGATACCGAATACTCATGCCATTCCTCCCGGATTTCGCGGCTCGATACCCTACGTGTCAACGTATGACCCAACAGCTACCCTCGGTTTTTATCTATAACAAATGGGCTCCGCTGCTGGAGTACACCGATGACCACCAATTCACCCCTCGCCGCCGAGATCACGCCTGACCCGCG